>JBJXEJ010000021.1:0-8655 GCA_046154125.1 Rhizobacter sp.
GTACGAGTCAGACCGTCGCCCAGGCGCTGGCGGCCTCGCCGATCACTCAGGTGACGTTCCAGGCCGGTGCCGGCGGCCCGGCGCTGTCGTCCGGTGGTCAGACCACCGGCGCCAACCTGACCGTCCAAGCCAGCGGGGTGTACCCGACCACGCTGGTCGTCGTCGGTGGCATCAGCTTCCAGCCGTGAAGCCTGGCCCGCGCGACCTTCCAACGGACGGTTGCGCGCTGGTGCGATGAATTGTGCAGACCGGGCCGCGCCGCGGCCCGGTCTCGATTCAACGGACCCGAACACGCACGGATTGCGGTCATTGCCATGTCCTCCAGCCTCTACCCTCGTTTGCTAGGTGACGTCGGCGGTACCAACGCCCGCTTCGCCTGGCAGCACGAGCCGGGCGCAGCGCTCAGCCATGTCGCGAGTTTTCTGTGCAACGACCATGATTCGCTGAGCGACGCGATCCGGCATCACCTGCACGTGCATGCGTTACCCACGCCACGGGCCTGCGCGATCGGCATCGCGAACCCGATCGTTGGCGACCGGGTTCAGATGACCAACCACCATTGGTCCTTCTCGATCCGGGAGTTGCAGCAGACCCTGGGTGTCGACCGGCTGATCGTGCTGAACGACTTTGCCGCTACGGCTCTGTCGCTGCCCGGGCTCGCGCGGGAGCAGCTGCGCCGGATCGGCGGCGGAGAGGCGGTCGAGGGCGCTCCGCTGGCCGTGCTCGGGCCAGGCACCGGGCTGGGCGTCTCGGGTCTGCTGCAGACAGGTCCGGGACATTTCCTGCCCCTGAATGGCGAAGGCGGCCATGTGACTTTGCCGGCATTCGATCCTGAGGAGGCCGCACTGATCGACGTGCTCCGGCAACGCTTTGGCCATGCTTCCGCAGAGCGTGCGCTGTCGGGCCCCGGCCTGGTGAACCTCTACGAGGCCGTGGCCACTCTCGCGGGCGATGCGGTCCGCACGCTGACGCCGTCCGAGGTCATCGAGCGGGCCCGCCTGCATGGCGACCCGGTCTGCCGCAAGGCGCTGGACCACTTCTGTGCCTTCCTCGGCGCAGTAGCGGGCAACCTCGCCCTGACACTGGGCGCACGGGGCGGCGTGTACATCGCCGGCGGGATCGCGCCACGGATCTTCGGCGAACTCGAGTCGTCGGCATTCCGCGAACGATTTGAAGCCAAGGGACGATTCAAGGACTACCTTGCGACGATTCCCACCTACGTGATTTCGAGTGACGTCTCACCAGCGTTCCTGGGTGCGTCGCGGGCACTCGATGACGACCCCAGCGTGAAAGCCTGACCGGGTGGACCGGCAGCGCTGCACGAAGCTGGGTTCGCAGGCCGCACAGCGAAGCCTGGAGCAGTTCATGGGCGCAGACCGACAACCCCTTGCCCCATTCTTGGCTCACTGCCCGGTGAAGACTACCCATCATGACCACTGACGCCACGCCCCTGGACATCATCATCTTCGGCGGAGCCGGTGATCTGTCGTGGCGCAAGCTGCTACCGGCGCTATACATGGCAGACCTGCACGGCAGCCTGCCCGAGGGGGCTCGCATCATCGGTGTCGGCCGCCACGACTGGACGCGCGAGCAATACGTGAACTTCGTCGACCAGACTTCGCGGCCGTACGTCGAGGCGAGTGCGCTGCAGCCGGAGCCGTGGCGGGGATTCCTCGAGCGTCTGGACTTCGTCAGCCTGGATGCCACGGTGGCCACGGGCTACAAGCATCTGCGCGAGACCTGCTCGGCGGGTTCGACGAAGGTGTTTTACCTGGCCACCTCGCCCAGCCTGTTCACTGTCATCTCGGAACAGCTGAATGCGTCGGGGCTGGTCGACGAGCGCTCGCGCATCGTGCTCGAGAAGCCCCTGGGCCACGACCTGCCGTCAGCCCAGGCGATCAACCAGTCGGTCGCGCGCCACTTCACCGAGCGCCAGATCTACCGCATCGACCACTACCTCGGCAAGGAGACGGTGCAGAACCTGATGGTGCTGCGCTTTGGCAATGCCATTCTTGAGCCACTATGGCGTGCCCCGCACATCAAGGCGGTGCAGATCACGGTCGCCGAGACAGTCGGCGTAGGGAGCCGTGCCGGCTTCTACGATCACACCGGTGCCATGCGCGACATGGTCCAGAACCACCTGCTGCAGTTGCTCAGCATCGTTGCGATGGAGCCTGCGATCTCCCTGGACCCCGACGACGTCCGCGACGAGAAGGTCAAGGTGCTGCGTTCGCTCCAGCGCATAGGAGCGGCCGAACTCAAGCGCGACACGGTACGAGGCCAATACACGGACGGCGCAGTCGAAGGCGAACTCGCACGGGGCTATGCGCAAGAGGATGGGGTGCCGTCGAACAGCGCGACCGAGACCTTCGTGGCCTTGCGCGCGAAGGTCAACAACGCCCGTTGGGCCGGTGTGCCGTTCTTCCTGCGAACCGGAAAACGCCTGCAGAAGAGGGTGTCCGAGATCATTATCGAGTTTGCCGAGCCGCCGTTCTCCGTGTTCCCTGCGCAGGACCCACACGTCAGTGCGAACCGGCTGTTGATCACGCTGCAGCCCGAGGAGTCGATCCGGCTGCAGATGATGGCGAAGGAGCCAGGTTCCGGCATGCGCCGGCGTCCGGTGTTCCTGAACCTCGACCTGCAGTCGGCGTTCACCGAGCGCAGGGCCGAGGCGTACGAGCGGCTGTTGATCGACGTCATCAAGGGACGGCTGACTCACTTCATGCGGCGCGACGAACTCGAGGCCGCGTGGCGCTGGGCCGACCCGATCCTGCAGGGCTGGGAGCAGCTCGCCGACAAGCCGCGTTTGTATCCGGCCGGAAGCTGGGGCCCGGCGGCGGCTTCGGCGCTGGTGGCGCACGACAACGCGGTGTGGGCCGAGGAGGCGCAGTGAGCGTGCCCGGCCGTCACGACCTGACTTGCGTAGCGCCTTCTCGTTGAGTACGGCGAGGCCCTCGAGAACGCCGTGACCGCCAACGTCTTGCTCCACCGCAGCGCGGATGCCACGGAGCAGGCCGCCGCGCTCGCACGCGAAGTGTCTGATCGGCTCGTTGATGCGATTCAGGCACGCGGCCATGCGCTGCTAGCGGTATCCGGCGGGTCGACCCCGGTGCGACTCTTCTCGGCGCTGAGGGACTTCGCGCTGCCCTGGGAGCGAGTCACGGTGATCCTGGTCGACGAGCGCTGCGTGAACTCCGAGCATGCCGACAGCAATGCGGCGCTCGTCCGGCGGCACCTGCTTCAACACGCCGCCGCGGCAGCGCACTGGCTCCCGTTCTTCGACCAGCCGCTCTCGGATCTCGCGAGCGACGCTGCGCTGGACAGTCTGGCGCTCGAAGCGTGCCGGCGCCTGGCCGCACTCCCGTGGCCGCTGGACGTCGCCGTGCTCGGGATGGGCGAGGACGGCCACACCGCGTCGCTGTTTGCCGGCGCGCCGGGCCTGCCGGTCGCGCTGCAGGGGCAGGGGCCAGTCGCATGGATCCGGCCTGTGATTGCGCCCCATGCCAGGCTGACCTTGACGCTGCCAACCCTGCTCGCCGCACGCTGCCTCGTGCTACCGCTCGTCGGCACGGCCAAGCGGGCGGTCTTCGACCGCGCGTGCGTCGAGCCGAACCCGGAGCTGCCGATTTCGCTGGTCCTTCACCACAGTGCACGACCGGTGCAGGTCTGGCTCGCGACCAAGGCCTGAATCTGCCAACGAGGAATGCCATGACCCCTCCCCTGACCCTGCCAGAAAGGGTGCGTCCGGTACTCGACCGCGTGACCCAGCGGGTGGTCCAGCGCAGCGGCTCGGAACGCGCCGCCTACCTTGCGACGATGGCCTCGCTGCGCCGGCCGGGGCCCTCCCGCGCGGGCATCAGCTGCTCGAATGCGGCGCACGCCTTTGCTGCCATGCCTGTCGATGACAAGCTCATGCTGAGAGAAGAGCGCCGCCCCAACCTCGCCATCGTGACGGCCTACAACGACATGCTGTCGGCGCACCGGCCGTACGAGCGGTACCCTGACAGGATTCGCGCTGCCGCGCGCGCGCTCGGCGCCACCGCACAGGTCGCCGGAGGTGTGCCGGCGATGTGCGACGGCATCACGCAAGGCTACGAGGGCATGGAGCTGTCCCTGTTCTCGCGAGACGTCATCGCGCTCGCGACAGCCGTGGCGCTGTCGCATAACGTGTTCGACGGTGTGCTGTGCCTGGGCATCTGCGACAAGATCGTTCCCGGCCTGGTGATCGGGGCATTGCAGTTCGGTCACCTGCCGGTGGTCTTCGTGCCGGCGGGTCCGATGACCTCGGGGCTGGCAAACGACGAGAAGGCCAAAGTGCGGCAGCGTTACGCCCAGGGCCTGGTCGATCGCGCGACGCTGCTTGCCGCCGAGGAGGCGGCCTACCATGGTGAAGGCACCTGCACCTTCTACGGCACCGCGAACTCCAACCAGATGCTGATGGAGGTGATGGGACTGCAGTTGCCGGGGTCCTCGTTCATCAACCCTGGCACGCCCTTGCGCGACGCATTGACCGACTTTGCGGTGGAGCGCGTGCTTGCGATGAGCGTCGGTGGGCATGAGGCGATGACGATGGACCGGCTCGTCGACGAGAAGGTCGTCGTCAACGGCATCGTCGGGCTGCTGGCCACCGGAGGTTCGACGAACCACACGCTGCACCTGGTGGCGATGGCGCGCTCGGCGGGGATTCGTATCGACTGGGACGATTTTGCCGAGCTGTCCGAGGCAGTGCCGCTGCTGGCGCGGATCTACCCAAACGGCAAGGCCGATGTGAATCACTTCCATGCTGCCGGCGGCATGGGCTTCATGATTCGCGAGCTGCTGCAGTCCGGCCTCCTGCACGCGGACGTGCGAACCATTCTCGGCGAAGGGCTGGGCCGCTACGCGGTCGAACCCTGGCTGGTTGACGGGCGGCTGGCTTGGCGCGAGCCACCCACCCGCTCGGGCGACGACACCGTGCTGCGGCCCATGGCCGATCCGTTCAGCGCCGACGGGGGGCTCAAGCGGCTGCGTGGCAACCTCGGTCGCGCGGTGGTCAAGACCTCCGCAGTGGCTCCCGGGCATCGCCGAGTGCATGCCCCGGCAGTCGTCGTCGAAAGCCAGCAGGCGCTCTACGAGCTCTACAAGCGGGGCGAGCTGAATCGCAATTTCGTCGCGGTCGTTCGCCATCAGGGGCCCCAAGCGAACGGCATGCCTGAGTTGCACAAGCTGACGCCGATCCTCGGTGTGCTGCAGGACCAGGGTTACCAGGTTGCTCTCGTGACCGACGGTCGGATGTCGGGCGCTTCGGGCAAGGTGCCTGCGGCGATCCACGTCAGCCCTGAGGCGTTGGCCGGCGGCATGATCGCCCGCGTGCATGATGGCGACATGGTCCTGCTCGACTGCAACGCCGGCACGCTGGAGGTCGAGGTCGACGCCGCGACGCTGGCAGAGCGATCGCCCGCGGAAGGCATACCGGAAGACCTCGGCTACGGCCGCGACCTGTTCCGAATGTTCAGGCGCCACGCTGGGCGCGCCGAGAACGGCGCCTCGGCACTGTTCGGCGACGAATGACTCCCATCACCCGCTGCCGCTCATGAAGTCACCTGCTCAACTTCCCCACTTCACCTCGCGCGTCGTTCCGGTCGTGGTCATCCAGCATCCGGCCCAGGCAGTGCCTTTGGCTGAGGCGCTGCTTGCTGGTGGCATCGACGTCATCGAGATCACGCTGCGCAGTGACGCGGCCCTGGCTGCGATCGAAGCCATTGCGCGGGCACTGCCAGCCATGAACGTCGGCGCCGGCACCGTCACGCGCGCCGCCGAAGTGGCTCGGGTCGTGGGGGCCGGGGCGCGCTTCGGGCTGTCGCCGGGGTTCACTCCAGCGCTGCTCGAAGCGGTGATCGAGGCCGGGCTGCCCTTCGTTCCGGGTGTCGCCACCGCCAGCGAGGCGATGGTCGCGCGAGATGCCGGCTTTGGCTTGCTGAAGTGCTTCCCGGCCGCAGCGCTCGGCGGCATTGAGACGTTGAAGGCCTGGAGTGGCCCGCTGCCCGACCTGCGCTTCTGCCCGACAGGTGGTGTCTCGGCCGCAGATTTCGGTCACTATCTTGCACTACCGAACGTGGCCGTGGTCGGTGGATCCTGGTTGACGCCTGCCGCCGCCATGCAATCCGGCGACTGGGCCGCAATCACGCGGCTGGCACGGGCGACCAACGAAGTGAGCCCGGGTTCTGGCTGACCGCGCTGACTGAGAACGTCAATGCCGGCGCCGCTGCGGGAGCTGCGTCTTTGTTGTTGCCATGCAGATGAATCGGCCAACGCATCCCCCTGCTGAGCCGTGGAGACCATCGAGCGAAGCCAACCCTCCCCAATGGCCTTTCGGCGACCCCGTCCTAGCAATTCCGACGATTCCGTGACGGGGACGAGTGGCTCTGATCGGTGAGCAGCTGTTCTTGGCTTCATTGAAGACGTTCGGCAGGCCAGCCTCGAACGTACCCTGGTGGGCCGGGCGTGTGAAATCACGAACGGCCGCTTCGTAGAAGCGAAACAAGAAATGCGATGGCTCGCGGTCCGGCCAGTTTCGAGCAGTCCAGCTGGCAGGTTTAGGTCATTAGTGACCGGTCGAGCCGAGGATCAGCAGTCGTGCAACCTGACTGTGACGATGTTCGGAGTTGGCCGGGCTGCGGCTCGTCACGGCGCGCCTACGGTCTCAACCAACGTCAACTTTGCCTGGGTACCGGCCGCTAGCGGCGAATCCGCGTGCTGACCCGAGCGTCTGCAATGTGTCCGAGACCCTGAGTTCGGCTGGTGTCGGCGACGAACCGCGACCGCTGCATAGCCGACGGCGGCCCCGTCGGAAGATCGCACCCAGCAGGGATCCGCCGCCCTGTGTCGACCGGCAATCAGCTCACGGCGAGAGACAGGCAGCGCGCAACGGGATGACGTTCATGCCCGCGGCCAACGCTTCGACCCGGTCGGCCAGGTACTGCAGCGCCTTCTTCCGATCCGCGGCCAGCTCCATGTGGCTGTAGGCCGCCACGGTGGCATTCTTCTCGCTGTGCGCCAGCAGAAGCTCGACGACATCGCGCCCGAACCCATGCTCCCGCAGCAGGGTCGCCGCGGTGCCTCGCGTCCCATGCGGGCTGAAGTCAGGAACACCGAAGTCGATCCGCTTGAAGAAGTGGTTCAGCGTCACGTCGCCCATCGGCACGCTGCCGCGGAAGATCGATGGAAAGACGTACTCGCCATGCCCCGTCAGCTCGTGCACCTGGCGCAGGATCTCGACGGCCTGGCGCGACAGGAACACCCGGTGCGGCTTGCCCATCTTCATGCGCTCCGCCGGGATGTCCCACTGCGAAGCATCGAGGTCGAACTCAGGCCACTTCGATCGCAGCAGTTCGCTCTTGCGGGTCATCGTGAGCATCAGTAATTTGGTGGCCGCGATGGTCGTCACATGCGCGCCCTGCTCGTCCAGCTTGCGCCAGAACGCCCCCAGCTCTTTCTCGCTCAGGTGCCTGTGATGCTGGACCGGCGAGCGCGCGATGGCACCGCGCAGCGGCTGCGCCGGGTTCGTCGTCACCAGCAGATTGCGGATCGCATGGTTGTAGATCTGCTGCACGATGACGCGGATGCGTTCAGCAGTCACCGGCGTGTCCGCGCGCGACTTGATGATCGCCAGGACGTCGCCGGGCTGCACGTCCGCAAGCTGCATGTCGCCGATCGCCGGGTCGATGTAGGCGTCGAGCCAGCGCACGATCTGCGCGACGTAGGTTGGCGATCGGTAGAACAGTGTCTCGCCGATCCAGCGGCGCGCGAAGACGCGGACCGTTAGGTCGCGTGACTCGGCCACCTTGCTAGCGGCTATCGACGACTGCTTGGTCTTGGCAGGGCTCTCGCCTCGCTCGACGAGGGCTCGCATTTCCTCGTGCCGGTCGCGTGCCTGCTTGATGGTGTAGGCCGGGTAGGCGCCGATTGTCACCTTCTCGCGCTTGCCGTTCAGGTGGTACTTGAAGCGCCAGGTCTTGGTTCCGGAGGGAAGGACTTCGAGCAGAAGGCCCCCGCCATCGGTCAGCGCATACGGCCTGTCGCGCGGCTTTGCGTTGTCGATGGCGACCGGCTTGAGCAGGTAGTTGGTGTGCCTCATTTTTCGTCACCTGGCCGAAGCCATGGCCCCATGATGGCCCCATTTTTGGCCCCGTTTGGGTCGGCAGTCAAGGCACCTATCGGGATGTACCGGGATCTCAGAAGCGAAAAACCCCAGTCGAATCAACGATCTGGGGTTCCATGTGAGACCAGGCGGGACGTCTGAAGACGTCCTGAATCCGCATTACATCTGGTCGATCATCACCTGCCCGAAACCAGAGCACGAGACCTGGGTCGCACCATCCATCAGGCGGGCGAAGTCGTAGGTCACCTTCTTCGAAAGGATCGACCGCTTCATCGACGCGATGATCAGGTCGGCCGCTTCGATCCAGCCCATGTGGCGCAGCATCATTTCGGCAGACAGGATTTCGGAACCTGGGTTCACATAGTCCTTGCCGGCGTACTTCGGTGCCGTGCCATGGGTGGCTTCGAACATCGCGATCGAGTCGCTGAGGTTCGCGCCTGGGGCGATGCCGATGCCGCCCACCTGTGCGGCCAGCGCGTCGGACACGTAGTCGCCGTTCAGGTTCAGTGTCGCGA
>JBJXEJ010000022.1:0-11587 GCA_046154125.1 Rhizobacter sp.
TGGTCGGGCTGGTGATCGGCATCGTGCTGTCGCTGGCTGCTGCCTCGCTGTACCTCGCCACCCGCGAGACAGCGCGCACCTCGCAGTCCATTTCCGACGTCAACGAATCAGGAAAGATCGCGCTCGAGATGATCGGCCGCGAGATCCAGAAGGCCGGGTTCTTCCCTGCCCAGTTCGGCTTCGATGCCGCGACCGCCAACCAGTTCGCCGGCGCCTTCGAAAACACCAAGGATCCGGCCAAGGTGGCGTTCAACACCGGTATTTTCGGGTGCGATGGGGCGAGCTACAACCCCGCCACCAAGGCCTGCGGCGCGACGGTGGCGGGAGCCCCCGACTCGATCGTCATCAACTACTTTTCGACGCCCGAGTTCGGCGCCGGCTCGCTGATGGGCAACGCGAACGACTGCAATCGCAGGCCGGTGTCTGGCGACGCGGCCAACAACGCCGCCGCTGCCGCCAGCCAACCGATGTTCGTGTCGAACCGGTTCGGCATCGTGAACACGGCCAGCTACATCGACAACGACAAGAACACGGTGACCGTCAACAGCCTCGGCTGCCATGGCAATGGCGACGAAGCCCAGGCATCGGCCCAGCCGGCCATCGAGGGCGTCGATGACCTGGTCATCCGTTACGGCATCTACGGCGCCGGGACCAACCAGTCGCCGACCCGGTTCATCACGGCGGCGGACGTGAATGCCGCCGGCACGATCAGCAAGCGCACGCCCTGGCAACGGGTGACCGCGGTCAGCGTGTGCATCGTCGTGCGGTCGCTCGCCCACTCGCGCCAGGAAGACAAGGCAGGCGAGGTTCGCACCTATCGCAATTGCCGTGATGCGGATCCCGTCGAGCCCCCGGCCGGCAGTCGCTACATCTACAAGAGTTTTCAGCGTGTCTATGCCGTGCGCAACAACCTGAGCGGTGTCCTGTGAGCCGGCTCACCGTGGCATCCCGCCATCAGTCGCCCATCGGCATGCGCCAGCGGCCCTCGGCAACGCCCCCGCGCGGCATCGCACTGCCCATCGTGCTGATGTTCCTGCTGGTCATCACGATCGCCGCGGCGTACGGAGTTCGTCGGGCAACGCTGGGCGAAGGCATCACCCGCAACCAGCTCGACTACGAGGTGGCGAGACAGGCGGCCGAGGCCGCGCTGCGCGACGCCGAGCGGGACATGTTCCCGACGGTGGCCGGCAAGCCCGCAGGCGCGCTGTGCGACCGCAGCCCCGACCGGCCCTTGCCCACCATGCTGCTGCCCGGCCTGTGGGAACCCGACTGCCGCAAGGGGCAGTGCCGCAACACCCCCGAGTACCTGGCCACCAGCGTCTACACGACCGGAGCCAACCCGCAACCCTGGTGGCCGACCACCAAGGGCGGCCTGTGGGGCGACAACGAGGATCTGGCGGTCTGCGACTTCAGCGGTGGCGTGCCCATCGGCACCTTCACCGGCACACCCAAGGTCATCGGTGTGGCGCGCCAGCCCGAGTACGTGCTCGAGTTGATCGACCGGGCCGCCGACCCGCTGATCCGCATCACCGCACGCGGTTTCGGTGCCGACATCAACACCGAGGTGGTTCTGCAGACCTACTTCAAGCCTCCTGGCAAATGAATCGAGACGCCATGAAAACTTCCCACGCCGTCATTGCACTCGTCATGTCGCTGGTCGTGAATTCGGCCTCGGCAGAGCTCAGCGCCATCCCGCCGAACATCGTCTCGACGACGCAGAATAAACCGATGGTGATGCTGACGGCGTCGAAGGACGTCACGATGTTCTGGAAGGCGTACACCGACTTCGAGGACATCGATTTCGACGGCAAGGTCGACTACACCTTCAAGCCGGCGTTCGAGTACTACGGCTATTTCGACCCGAAAAAATGCTACACGTACAGCACGGACGACGATGGAAGCTTCGAGCCAGCCGCGACCAGCACGCCGGATGGACAAGGTCGGCTCTACTGCACCTCGGGCACCGCCCAGTGGAGCGGCAACTTCCTCAACTGGGCCACCATGTCGCGCATGGACATCCTGCGCAAGGTTCTCTATGGAGGACTGCGCTCGGGAAAGGGCTCTGACACGGATAAACGATACGCCGCCGGCGACACCAAGACCAGCACGACACTGGAACTGTCGTTCGTGCCGCGCAACAGCCAGGCATTCGTCAAGTACTACAACGGCGCCGACCTGAACAAGCTGACGCCGTACAACAACGACAACAACCCCACGGCGATGTCCAATGGCATCACCCTGTGCCGAAGGACCGCCGAGGACGCCAACGTGTCCAGCGACCCCGCCAAGGTGTTCACGCCGCAGATCCGCGTGGCCGTCGGCAACTACATCTTGTGGAACATGACCGAGGTCAGGTCGTGCAACTGGTCGGGCGAGATCGGCTACACCTGGAAGACGCCAACCGTCGATTTCCTCAAGAACAACTACATCAGTCCCAACGGGACCAAGGGCGTGGACAACGCGAACTATGTGCATCCGTTGAGCGTCCCCGCAAACCCCGCCCAGGGGGCCGTCTATGGCGGCATCGGTCCCAATCTGACGGCTCGAGTGAAGGTGTGCGTGTCGGCCGACAAGTTGGAACCAGGATGCAAGCTGTACGGGACGGTCTACAAGCCCACCGGCTTGCTTCACGAGTTCGGCGAGAGCACCGACAGCGGCAACAAGGCGGCTCGAGCCGAGTTCGGTCTTCTGATGGGGTCTTACGACAACAACCTCGAGGCTGGCATCCTCCGAAAGAACATGGGGGAGATCAACGACGAACTCGACAAGACCACTGGTCGATTCATGCTCAGCCTGAAGGCTGACGGCACCGGGTACAAGGAACCCAACGGCGGCATTATCAGGTCGTTCAACGAGATCACGCTGTATGGCTACAACGTCGGCACCGGCAACTACAGCGAGACATGCCAGTCGGACACGCTGACCAACGGGCACTGCCCGTCCTGGGGAAACCCCGTGGGCGAGATGCTGCTGGAATCCACGCGCTTCTTCGCTGGAAAGGACCCGGCAAAGGCCCCGGGGGCCAAGGACACGGACGTGGGCCTGCCCACGACCGTCGACGCGGCTCGCCCCCTCACGGCGAGGAAATGGACCGACCCCATCGGCACGGAGTCGGACAGCTACCTCGTCAACGGCATCACCAAGCGATCCACGCTGTACGGGCGAGGCATCTGCCGTCCGCTGAACATGCTGACCATCTCCGGCGGCGTGAACAGCTGGGACGGCGTGAATGGCCTGGCCGACGTGCCCAGCCTGCCCACGTTCACCGACATCACCGGCAGCACCACGGCCGCAGCGTTGACGAAGATCATCGGCGACAAGGAAGGCATCACCGGCACCACCCGCCTGGTCGGCAACAGCGGCGCGGCATCGCCCGACCTGATGTGTACCGGCAAGAACGTGACCGACCTCGCCCTGGTGCAAGGCGCCTGTCCGGACGGCCCCAATTTCCGCGGCACCTACCTCGGCGCCGGTGTGGCCGGATATGCCAACACGCACCGCGTGCGCACGGATCTGGATGTCAAGGCAGGCAAGATACCGGACCTGCCCTACAACGCGCTGACCGTTCGCAACTACGGCGTCACGATGTCGGGCGGCACCGCCACCATTGAAGTCCCTGTGCCTGGGCAGATCGAATGCTCCGCAGCCAATGGCGGACTGTCCAACCCGGATTGCAAGCGCGTCTACATCACGCCCGCGAGTCTGGACTCGCAACGCGGCGCGCCCGGGCCGCTGCCGGGCAACATGGTCGACTTCAAGGTACTGAGCCGCAGCGACGACGGCAAATCTGGCGCCGCGCTGGTGTTGTGGCAGCACAGCATGCTGGGCGAAGACCAGGATCAGGACCAGCTGGATTCGATCCGCTGGCAGGTCGGTGGAACGGACGAAGCGCCGACGATCACGATCTACACGCAGGCCGTCGAATCCGACACCGGATCGGCTGCGCCCTTCGGCTTCGGCTACACGCTGTTGGGGACCAACAAGGACGGTCTCCACATGCACAGCGGCATCAACAACTTCGTGGTGGCCGATCCCACCGGCGTGAACGTGATCGGCGGAGCGGCCGTCAACGGCCCCGATGACGGCACAAAGTGCGTTGCTCAGGGCGGCAACCCTGCAGCGCCAAAGACCAAGCTGTGCTCGAAGCTAGGCGCCGCTGGCAACGTCGTGCAAGGCGAAACCTACATGACCTTCAACATGACCGGAGCCACGAACGCGAGCCTGAAGGAGCCGCTCTGGTACATCGCCAAGTACGGCGGATTCAAGTACAACAAGGACGACAAGGCCGCCGCCGCGGACATCTATCCGGCCCGCACCACGCAGTGGGACACCCGCAAGGCCGATGGAACCCAGTGCAACAACGGTCCTGCCGAGCCTTGTGACGGCAACCCGGACAACTACTTCTATGCACGTCGCCCCGATCTGCTGGCGAAATCATTGCGCGAGATCCTCGAAGAGATCGTCACTTCATCGAACACCGCCCCGGCCATTTCGGCCAGCCAGTTGCAGGCCGGTGACCTGAAGGTCGTGGCCGCCTTCGATGGCGAAGACGGCAGCGGCGCGCTGACAGCCTATGCGCTGAAGGCTGACGGGACCTTTGCGTCGGGCGAAGGCAACGAGAGCTGGAAGGCACACACCAAACTCACCAAGCTGGCCTGGGGCTCGCGTCAGGTGATCACCAACCGGATCAACGGGGCCGTCGCTGCGGACAACGGCGGCATCCCGTTCGAGTGGGCGAACTTGAGCGATGACGAGAAACTCGCCCTCAGCAGCATCGCCAAGAAGGTCGGCGAAACCGATGCGGACTTCAGCACCCGCAAGCTGGCCTACAACAAGCGCATGCTGGAGTGGCTGCGCGGCAGCACCGACAACAAGGCCGAGTTCAGGACCCGACCGGCGACGTCGATCATGGGCCCGATCGTCAACTCGAATCCGACGATCCAGACCCGTCCGCAAGGGCGCTACTTCGGCGACGCCTTCGCCGGCTACGGGGACTTCGTGTCGACCTGGAAAAACCGGCGCCTGGTGCTGTGGGCCGGTGCGGGTGACGGCATGCTGCACGCCTTCGACGCGAGCAGTGACAAGGACATGGGCGGCGAGCCGATCATGTCCTACATCCCGCAGCCGCTGTTCACGAAGCTGCAGGACTGGGCATCGCCCACCGGCGCCAAGGTCCAGGCCATGGTCGACGGCTCACCGTTCGTCGGCGACGTGAAGGTGGGCGCCGACTGGCACACCTACCTGTTCTCGTCGCTCGGTCGCGGCGGCAAGGGAATCTTTGCCCTGGACGTGACGAAGGCAGGCAAGCTCACCACCATCGTCGACGACAAGGGCACGCCGGCCGACAAGTCCGACGACACCACGACCACCACGCTGGCCGGCTCCGAACTCGACGAGACCGCAGCACATGCCAAGACGATCTTCCGCTGGCAGTTGCTCAACACCGACGAAAACGCGGCGGACGACGACCTCGGCTACATCGTGTCAGAGCCCACGACCAGCATCTTCACCGCCCAGCCCGGCCAGATCGCCATGATGAACAACGGCCGGTTCGCTGCACTGTTCGGCAACGGCGTCGACAGCACGCACGGCCGGGCCGTGCTGTACATCGTGTTCGCCGATGCGAATGCCGCGGGCAACGGCGGCAAGTTCGTGAAGATCACGGTGCCGATCGACGGCAACAACGGCCTGTCGCAGCCGACCTGGGTCGATGTGAACAACGATCGCATTGCCGACTACATCTATGCCGGCGACCTGAAGGGCAACCTGTGGCGCTTCGATGTCAGCAGCAAGAATTCGGCGAACTGGAAGGTCTCGTACTCGACCTCCGATTCCTCCGACGGCAAACCGCTGTTCACGGCAAAGGACGTCGACGGGCACGCGCTGCCCATCACGGGCGCACCGGAGTTTCGTTTCGCGCGCATGGGCGGTGTGGTCGTCAGCGTCGTCACCGGCCTGTCGCTGAGCAGCGGTGACTTTCCGAACACGGCACGAGTCAATGGCATGTTCGGCGTCTGGGACAACCCGGCGTTTTCGTTGATCGATACTGCCGTGGCCATGGAAGCGGCCTTGCCGCGAACGCTCGATCAGCTGTCTGAGCGCGTGCTTCACAACACGACCGACGACCAGCGGCGCTACCTGACCGGCGACCCTGTCGACTGGCAGGTGGATCGCGGCTGGTACTTGTTCTTCAACGTGGCGTCGGAGATGGGCTTGAACAACCTGACCATCGCGAACGACCAGCTTGTGACGGTGACCGTGTCGCCGGCACCGGAGAAGCTGGGACTCGACACCGACGCCTGCTCTGCCACGCCGGTGGCGCGGCTGCTGGCGGTGGACCCGATCACCGGGCTGCCCAGCGATCTGCTGGGCACGTACACGGACCCGCTCACGCTGGTGACCTACTCGCTGGCGAGCATCGGCATTGCCGACCAGAAGCTGAAGTTCGGCGGCACACAGCTCGGCACCCAGGGCGTCGATTGCAAGAGCGGCAGCCTGGACTGCACGATCGGGGTCGGGGCCACCGGTCAAACGAACCTCAACTCCAACCTCGGCAAGGGACGCATCTTCTGGCGCGAGATCCCCGGCTTGAAGACGAACTGACCATGGTCACGTACCGATTTTCCAGCGGTCACCGGGCTGGCGCTTTCGAGGCGCGGCGAGCCACAGCACAGCGCGGCTTCACGCTGATCGAGTTGATGATCACCGTCGCCATCGTGGCCGTGCTCGCTTCGATCGCCTACCCGTCCTACCGGGAGTACATCGATCGCAGCCGACGCTCGGAAGCGCAAGGCATCCTGATGGAGTCTGCGCAGTGGATGGAACGCTTCTATGCCGAAAACTACCGCTACGACCAGAACACGGCCGGCACGGCAGTCGCGACGCTGTTTGCCGGGCGCTTCACGCAGTCTCCGCGGTCCGGAGCAGCGAGCTACACGCTGGGTATCCAGAACGTGACAGCCACGACCTTTGTCGTCCGGGCCACGCGGACGGGTTCGATGGCCGCGGACAAATGCGGAAACTTCGAGATCACCGGCACCGGCATCCGACGTGTGGATAGCGCGACGGTATCGGCCGATCAGGCGCAGGCGATGTCGCGCTGCTGGAAGTAGGCCCAAGCTCCCTGGCACACGTGGCGATGTTCCAACGCGCGGCATGAAAGCCAGCTGGCCCTGGGTCGGCATCGGCACGGCACTCGCCGGTGCCGCTTCGCTGCATCTGGCCCTGGCGGTGGCGCTGTCCGGCGAGTTCGATGGCACGCTCTCTAAGAGCAGCGCGCCGGTCGCCGACCCGACTCGCGTGACCGTCGAATTGCGTCCCTGGGTGGCGCCGCAGGCGGATGCATCGATCGAACCCACCGACGCATCGAGCACGACGGAGGAGGTGGTTCAGTCCACAGTCGAGGATGCGGCGGCGTCGACGAGCGCGTCCGCGCCCCCGCTGTCGCTGGATGCACCGGCAGACGACGGTCGCCACTACTTCAGCGTCGAGGAAGTCGACACACCTGCGATCCCCACCCCGGATTGGCAGGTCGACGTGGCCCTGCTGCTGGGCATGGGGATACGCAGCTTCAACGTGAATGTGCTGATCAACGAGACCGGGGTAGCCGAGCATTGCGCGGTCACGCGGATGGAGCCTGAGCAGGCTGTCGAGTTGAGACGGTCCGTCGAGATGAAGCTGTGTGAAACGGTGCTGCGCCCAGCGATGCGCAGTGGGGTTGCAGTACCCAGTGTCAGGCACATCGAGTTGCTGCTGGCATCTCCCTGACCCTGCCACAACGCTGGCGATCCCGTCAGTCGAACAACCGCTGCCCCGTCAGCCGCTCATGCTCCCGCAGGGCGAATCGGTCGGTCATGCCGGCGATGTAGTCGGCCACCTCGCGGGCACGCTGTCGGACCGAAACGTCCGGCGCGGTCGCACGGCTCGTCGCCGATTCGGGCAGGGCGCCCGGCTCCTCGAAATAGCGCTCGAACAGCCCACGCACGACTTCGCGTGCGCGATCAGTGGTGCCCTGCACCTGCGGATGACGATAGAGATGCCGACTCAGGAAAAGCTTGAGTTCGGCACTGCCAGCGGCCATCTCGGGACTGAACGACAGCAGCGGAGCCAGTTCTCGCGCCTGGTCGGCTGACTGCGGAGCGTGATCCGCCAGCAGGCGCTGGCTGCTGGCGATCACATCGTGAATCTGTGCCGACAGCATGCGGCGGATCGACTCGAACAGCAGTCGCCGGCCAGAAAGAGTCGGGTGATCTCTCAGGGACTCGATGCGGTGGCGGTCGAACACGCTGGCTGCCTGCAGTTGCTCGATGTTCAGCAGCCCCGAGCGCACGCCGTCATCGATGTCGTGCGCGTTGTAGGCGATCTCGTCGGCCAGGTTGCACAACTGGGCTTCGAGACTGGGCTGCGTTCGCGTCAGGAACCGATGCCCGACGCCTCCCGGCTCCGCCGTTTCGAGACGCCGGGCGTTGGCCTGCGAGCAGTGCTTGAGCACGCCCTCACGCGCTTCGAAGGTCAGGTTCAGCCCGTCGAACTGCGGATAGCGTGCCTCCAGCAGATCGATCACGCGAAGGCTCTGGAAGTTGTGCTCGAAGCCCTCCCGGTCAGGCTGGATCCGATGCAGGCAGTCGTTCAACGCATCCTGCCCGGCGTGTCCGAATGGCGTGTGACCGACATCGTGAGCCAGCGCTATCGCCTCGACCAGGTCCTCGTGCAAGCCCAGGGGCCGGGCGATCGAGCGCGCGATCTGAGCCACTTCGAGCGAGTGGGTCATGCGCGTGCGAAACAAGTCGCCTTCGTGATTCAGGAAGACCTGTGTCTTGTAGACCAGGCGGCGAAAGGCGGTGCTGTGCACGATGCGATCGCGGTCGCGCTGGAATTCGTTGCGGCCAGGTGACGCCGGCTCGGGATGGCGTCGACCGCGGCTGCGCTCGGACTGACTGGCGTAGGCAGCCAGCGCGCCGCCATGGTCGGTATTCACGCAGCGGTCACGCGGTGTGTTCGGCGATCACTTCGGCGACGAGGGCGTCGTCCGCGCGGTGCATGCTGGCTTTCCCGGGCGCATCGATGAGAACGAAGCGGATCTGGCCGGCCTCCGACTTCTTGTCGATGCGCATCAGTTCGAGGTAGCGCGCAGCTCCCAGTCGAGGCCCGCGAACAGGCAGGCCGGCACGCTCGATCAGGTCGGCGATGCGTTTCGAGTAAGCCGCATCGATCAATCCGCAACGCGCCGACAGGTCGGCCGCCATCACCATGCCGCAACCCACCGCCTCGCCATGCAACCACTTTCCGTAGCCCAGGCCAGCCTCGATCGCGTGCCCGAAGGTGTGGCCGAAATTGAGGATGGCTCGAAGTCCCGATTCCCGTTCGTCCTGGCCGACGACCCAGGCCTTGATTTCACAGGAGCGTTGAACGGCATGGGCCAGCGCGGCCTTGTCCCTCGCCCGCAGCGCGTCGATGTGCTGTTCGATCCAGCCGAGAAAACCGTCGTCGGCGATAGGGCCGTACTTGATCACTTCGGCCAAGCCGGCCGAGATTTCCCGGTCGGGCAGGGTGTCCAGCGTGTCGAGGTCGGCGATCACCTTGAGCGGTTGGTAGAACGCGCCGATCATGTTCTTGCCCGCCGGGTGGTTGATCGCGGTCTTGCCCCCGACCGATGAATCGACCTGTGCCAGCAAGGTCGTCGGAATCTGCACGTACGACACGCCACGCATGTAGCAGGCAGCGGCAAATCCGGTCATGTCGCCGATCACTCCGCCGCCCAGCGCATACAGCACGACCCTGCGGTCGAACCCTTCGCCCAGAAGCTTGTCGAAGATGAGATTCAGCGTGTCCCAGTCCTTGTGGGCTTCACCATCAGGCAATGCGATCGTGTGGACTCGCGAGTGGTGCGCCGCCAGCACCTGCCGCACGCGCTCGGCGTACAGCGGCGCGACGGTGGTGTTGGTGACGATCAGCGCCTCGGAAGTCCTGGGGCCGCAAGCCACATCGGTGGCACGGTCGAGCAGTCCGGATCCAATCAGGATGTCGTAACGTCGATCGGCCAGATCAATGCTGACATGGGCGCTCGGCGATGTGGATGACGTGTACGTGGGCATGCAGCTATTTTGCCGCGCCACACGGCCTTTCCGTTCCGCGTCAATGGCCGGACGGTTCGATCCCGTCGACCGGTGATGGAACACTGTCCATCGGCAACACGCCGGCCAGTTCCAGTTGCATCAGCAGCATGTTCACAAGGTTCTGCACCGAGGGCCGGCCGGTCTCGATGACGAAATGTGCGACGCTCTGGTACAGCGGATCGCGTGCCTGGAACAGGGCCCTCAGCCGCGCCAGCGGGTCCTGGACTTGAAGCAGCGGGCGCTGCATGTCGTGCCTGAGCCGACGGAACAGCTCTTCCGGAGTCGACCGCAGATAAACCGCCGTCGTGTGTCGGTGCAACGCGTGGCGGTTGGCTTCGCGCAAGACCACGCCTCCGCCGGTGGCGAGAACACCGCGATCGGCACGCACCAGTTCAGCGATCACTTCCTCTTCGATATCCCGAAAGCGCTCTTCGCCCTCGGCCTCGAAAAACTCGCGGATGCTGCAACCGATCTGACGCTCGATCACTGTGTCGCTGTCGCTGAACGGAACGCCGAGACGACGGGCAAGGTGCCTGCCGACCGTCGACTTACCGCCACCGGGCATGCCAATCAGACTGACGAACATGCTCGCGCGGGCCCGGACTGCGGCGGGCCCGAAATCAACGTGCTGCCGTGCGCTCGCTGACGACCTTCGGGGTCAGGAAGATCAGCAATTCGGTCTTGCGTGACGAATTGGTTCGCGTCTTGAACAAGTTGCCCAAGCCAGGGATGTCGCCGAAGAACGGCACCTTGACGACATCGGAACGGTCGGTCTGCTCGAAGATGCCTCCGATCACGACCGTGCCGCCGTTTTCGACCAGGACCTGCGTCTCGATCGATTTCGTGTCGATGGAAGGAACGCCCTGGGTCGAGGCGCCCACACTGTCCTTGTTGACCTTGACGTTCAGGATCACATTGCCTTCAGGCGTGATCTGAGGAGTCACATCCAGTTTGAGCGTCGCATCGACGAACTCGATCGAAGTGGCACCACTCGAGGTCGCGCGCTGATATGGGATCTTCGTACCCTGCTGGATGATGGCCTTGATCTGGTCCGCCGTCACAATGCGCGGACTGGACACCACCTTGCCTCGACCATCGGCTTCGAGCGCGGAAATCTCGAGATTCAGGAAGCGGTTCAGACTCGATCCGAACAGCGACACGGCAAAGCTCGCGGGGGAATATCCGCCCTGGGCCGTTGCGGGCAGGTTGAGAAAATTGGTGTCGGTGATGGGAATGGTGGTCCCGGCCTTGAGTTGGCCCGTCTGCGCGGCAACGCCATTGAGATTGCCGCTGATCGCCCCCCTGGTGCCACCGCCCAGTCCGAAGCCCTTGGAGTCGTTGAACCCGAGGCGAACACCGAGCGACCGCCCGAACGAGTCGTCGGCTTCCACGATCCGCGCTTCGATCAAGACCTGCCGAACGGGGATGTCGATCTTGGCGATCAGACTCTGGATTTCCTCGAGTTTCGACGG
>JBJXEJ010000023.1:0-2987 GCA_046154125.1 Rhizobacter sp.
CGCCTGCGCTGGTTCCGTTGCAGGGACTGCGGCATGGACTTCAGTCGTCCGTGCCGCAGCCCGGTGAGGCCCGCGTCGTCGCGCGAGAAACAAGGAGCCCGCCATGGATGAATCCACCGTGGCCCGCCTGCTGGAGCAGGCCGAGCCGCTGGCTGCCCTGTCTGTTTCGCACCTGTCTGCGGCGACACGCCGCAAGCTGGTCGCCGACGAGTTGTCGGTCAATGCGTACCCGACCGATGACGGTGGTTTCGTCTATGTCGGGGCACCACGCTACGACATCCCGGCCGAGACCGACCTGGCCGCCATCTTCGAGCTGGCCGAACAAGCCGGCGTGGTCTGGCTCAAGTTCGATGCCCACGCAGCCGTCATCGACGGGCTCACCGTGTTCAATGAACCGGCCGTCGGTTGATGAGCCACCACCCTGCGCAGGAGTGCCCGGTGCCAAGCAGGCGGTGTTGTAGGCCAGCGTGCACGAACCGTGGCGCGACTGGACCGCCGTGGCGAACGTCACCGGGCAACTCGCTCGACTCGGCATCATCATTCCAAACAGCATGCTGAAAGCAGTGCGCCTGGACCCAAGAAACGACGCCGGCAACCGGGTGGTCGAGCACCGCACCGACCGACCGCCGACCGTCCTGGCCGGCTGAGTCACCCACCGCCACCCCGTGGTGGCAACCCTGACGCAGGGCGTCGAGCCGACTGGCCGACGCCCTGCCCTCCTTTTGAAGACTCACGTTCCGTGCTGCCGCCCGTGCCCACACGCCCCTGTCAGGGTGCGGCGATCGATTCGACCAGCGCCTCCATGTCGATGACCGCGTCCGCCATTGCCGTCAGCTCCGGCGTCTGCGACACGAAAAACTCGCGTTCGTACCCACCAAGCCGCAGCACCTCCCGCTTCATCGCCATGAACATGCGCTTGCGCTCCGCGTCGAGCGCGCCGTCGGCTTCGTCCGAGAACAGCGTGCCGTAGCGGCGACCCGAATGCCGCGCCAGGTAGAGCGCCACCGCGCGGGTCAGGCATTCGTTGATCCACACCCGCTCGCCGCCGCTCATCAGGCTCACGCTCTTGCTGTCCCCGGAATCACCGTCGTGCACGACGATGTCGAAGCCCTCTTTCTGGTCCCCCTTGCCGGTCTCGACGAGCGTGTGGATCGACACCGTGAAGCGCGGCCCGTAGCAGGCCAGCAGCAGGTCGTTGGCCAGCCCGGAAAGTGCAGGGCCCGCGTCATCGATCGCCAGCGCGATCAACCCGTCGTTGCTCATGCAGCGTGCGAACAGTGTCCACCCGCCCAATGCCGACTCGACACGGGCCAGCCGTGCCGCGACCTCCATCCGTCGGTTGGCAACGCCGGCCAGTAGTCGTGTCGCCGCCTCCCACGATTGCCCATCCCTGACGGCGATCAGATGGGCCTGTTCGGCTGCGCTCAGTGCGGCCGTGGCACGCGCGACGGAGTCGCCCGCCACCACCAGTGCCTGTTCCGCAAACGGTGCGGGCAACCCAGACAGCGCCGCGTCCAGTCCGGCCACCCGCTCGCGGGTGTGCGCGGCCTGCTGCTGGCGGCGTACCGCAATCTGCTCACGCGACGACGCGATCCGGTCCCGCTCCGACAACTCGTCCGGGCTCACGTCATCGGACGCAGTGGCAGCCAACGTGGCGAGTTCCTGCTCGACAGCGACGACCTCGGAACGAGCACGGTCGATTTCATCAGTGCGTGCCGCCAGCATTGCCAACCGCGACACGCGGTCACGGGCCAGCGTCTCCCGTCGCTCAGCCTTGGCGCATTCTTCCGGAACATTGGCCAGCGCTTGCGACATCGTTTCGCTCTGATCCAGCTGAATCTGCACACTGCGCTTCTCGACGGCCAGCCGGTGAATCTCGGCTTGCGCGCTCGGCACCAGCGCATGGGCCTCATGGGCGTCTGCCAGCAACTTGCAGCGGCCCTGCAGATCGCTTCCTGCGCAGGGCACCTCGCCGGTCAGTCCAAAACGCCGGGCCAGATCCTCGGTTCTGAGCACCGCCTGACCTGCCTCGCGCTCGATCTGCACCAGCCGCAGTTGTGCGGCAGTTCGCGCGCTGACGCACTGCGTCCACTGCTTCACCTGCTGGCGCCAATGACCGACCCTGTCGGTCCGGGCCGACAGCACACGTTGCGACCTCGGCAGCACCCTTGCGGCCCGCAGGACGGCGGGTGCAGCGACCAGCACCCGCAATTGCTCCTGGCGCCGTTGCTGCAACGTGTCACGCCGCTTGCGCCCCTGGGCGACGCGCTCGGCGATCCGCTGTCCCAGGCCCGTCATTCGCTCTTGCTCCAGCCGATCCTGCGTGTCCAGCGCTGCCGTGCCTTGCGCGTCAGCCTCGATGGCCGCCTGCCGCTCGTCCACCAGTCGCCTGCGCTGTGCCTGCGTCGCCAACGTCTGTTCACGTTCGGCCATCAGCCGCGCCTGGAACGTGCGCGCGGTGTCTCGTGCCGCATCGGCGGCGGCGCGCGCGACCAATGCCTGAGCGATGCGTGTCCCCGCGCCCTCCACACGGCGTCGTTCGTCGCCGATGCGCCGGCTTTCGTCGTCGAGGCCGGCCAATTCCTGGCGAACACTCGCCAACCCGGTCTTCAAGGTGCGTGCGACTTCGCCGGCTTTCTGGCCCAGTGCCCGGATTTCCTCCTGCCCCAGCAGATCGGCCAGCAGGGTCTTGATCTCCGCGTTGCGGTAGTGGCTCAATTGCCGCCTGCCCTGCGCCGAGAACACCGAGGTGAAAAACGTGTCCGCGCTGCCGCACACGGCTTCGACACAGCGGGTGTAGGTGTCCACCTTGCCGTCCGAGACGGTGCCGTCGGGCAATTGCAGCGGGCGCCAGGCCCCACCCGACTGCTCGAAGAGGAAGGCTTCCGTGCGGCGACGTGTTCCCGCCCGAATCACCACCTGCGACCGGTAGCGCACGCCGTCGTGCGTCCAGACCAGATCCTTCTCGCTTTCGGGCAAACACACAT
>JBJXEJ010000024.1:0-16187 GCA_046154125.1 Rhizobacter sp.
GACGGCGTGGTGCGCGACGTGTGTATTCGCGACGGCCGCATCGTCGAACTGGTATCGCATGAGCCGGTGACGACCGAGATCGATGCCACCGGCTGCGTCCTGATGGCCGGCGGCATCGACATGCACAGTCACATCGGCGGCGGCAAGGTCAACCTCGCGCGCATGCTGCTGCCCGAAGACCATCGCACCGGCGGCAACCCGTACGCGCTGCCCGAGAACCGGCTCGAGCTGGCGTCGTGCGGCACCTGCGCGCCGGGCACGCTGGCCACCGGCTACCGCTACGTCGAGATGGGATACACGGCGGCGTTCGAGCCCGCGATGGTGTCGGCCAACGCCCGGCACGCCCACATGGAAATGGGCGACGTGCCGATCCTCGATCATGGCGCCTACGTCATGCTCGGCAACGACGAGCTGTTCCTCCAGATGCTGGCCGAGGGCCGCGACTTCCAGCAGATCCGCGACTACATGGGCTGGACGATTCACGCGTCGAAGGCGATGGGGGTCAAGGTCGTCAACCCGGCCGGCATCTCGGCCTTCAAGTTCAACCAGCGCAAGCTCGATGTCGACGAGCAGCATGTGCGCTGGCACGTCACGCCGCGGCAGGTGGTTCACACGCTGGCTCGGGCGCTGCGGGAGCTGGGTGTGCCGCACCCGCTGCACATTCACGGCAGCAATCTTGGCGTGGCCGGCAACATCCAGTCGACGCTCGACACCATCTCCGCGCTCGACGGCCTGCCAGGCCACCTGACGCACATCCAGTTCCATGCCTACGGCACCGAAGGGCCGAAGAAGTTCTCTTCGGCGGCGTTGCAGCTGGCGGAAGCGGTGAACGCCAACCCCAACATCAGCATCGACATCGGCCAGATCATGTTCGGCCAGACCGTCACCGCATCGGGCGACACGATGCGCCAGCACGCGAATGCCGACCTCGGTACGCCGCGCAAGTGGATCGGTGCCGACATCGAATGCGATGCCGGCTGCGGCGTCGTGCCGTTCAAGTACCGCGAGCAGAGTTACGTGAACGCGCTGCAATGGTCGCTGGGGCTGGAGATCTTCCTGCTGGTCAACGACCCGTGGCGCGTCGTGCTGACGACCGACCACCCGAACGGCGGGCCGTTCACCAGCTACCCGCACCTGATCCGCCTGCTGATGGACCGCGGCTTCCGCGACGAGCAGGTCGCGAGGCTGCACCCGGACATCGCGGCGACCTCGGCGCTGCGCTCGATCACGCGCGAGCTGTCGTTGTACGAGATCGCGGTGCTGACACGGGCCGGGCCGGCACGCCTGCTCGGCCTGCGTGATCGCGGTCACCTCGGCGTGGGTGCGGCGGCCGATATCGCGGTCTACCGCGACAACGCCGACCGCGAGGCCATGTTCACCACGCCCGAGTACGTGTTCAAGGACGGTGTGCTGGTATCGCGCGCCGGGCGCATCGTCGCGGTGCCGACCGGCGGCACGCACTTCGTTGAACCCGACTACGACCGCAGCATCGAGAAGACCTTGCGCAAGCACCTCGCGGCGCACGGCTCGGTGAACTTCGACCACCTGACGATCAGCCACGACGAGCTGTGCAGTTGCTGCAACGGCGGGCGCCTGTTGCCGACCGAATGCTTTGAAGGAGAGACGACGTGAGCGCGGCGGCAGAGGGCGGCGCGAAGGCTCCGATCGTCATCAATGGCGTGACCATCGACGACACCTTCGCCGAAGCCTTCCCGATGAAGGCGACGCGCATCGTCATCACCGCGCACGACCTGACCTGGGCTCGGCATGCGGCGGTGGCGACGACCGGCTTCGCGACTTCGGTGATCGCCTGCGGCTGCGAAGCCGCGATCGAGCGCGAGCTCGACGCCAGCAAGACGCCCGACGGCCGCCCCGGCATCAGCGTCCTGCTGTTCTCGATGTCGGGCAAGGAACTCGCCAAGCAGCTCGAACGGCGCGTCGGCCAGTGCGTGCTGACCTGCCCGACGACTGCGGTGTTCGCCGGCATCGCCGACGGGCCCGACGTGATCGACCGCATCGCGCTCGGCAAGAACCTGCGTTTCTTCGGCGACGGCTGGCAGATCTCGAAAATAATCGGTGGTCAGCGCTACTGGCGCGTGCCGGTGATGGACGGCGAGTTCGTCGCGCAGGAGACCGTGGCTGTGACCAAGGCGGTCGGCGGCGGCAACCTGCTGCTGCTGGCGCGCGACACCGACGCCGCGCTGGCGGCGGCCGAGGCCGCTGTGATCGCGATGAAGCGCGTGCCAGACGTGATCATGCCGTTCCCCGGCGGCGTGGTGCGTTCCGGCTCGAAGGTTGGCAGCAAGTACCCGGCGCTCGGCGCGTCGACCAACGACGCGTTCTGCCCTAGCCTGATCGGCCTGGCCGCGAAGACCGAGCTGACCCCGGAGACCCGCTGCGTGATGGAGATCGTGATCGACGGCCTGACCGACACCGCCGTCGGCGCCGCGATGCGCGCCGGCATCGACGCGGGCACCGCGATCGGCGCGGCCGGCGGCCTGCTGCGCATCTCGGCCGGCAACTACGGCGGCAAGCTCGGGCCCTATCACTTCCACCTGCACCAGCTTCTGGGGCGGGGCGCGGAAGGCGGCCAGCCATGAGCGCCGTCATCACGCTGACCTTGAAGCAGGCGCCCGCACTGCGGGTCGATCTGCGCGGCATCGTGCCGACGGTGTTGGCAGCGCTGGTGGTCGCCGACGTCGAGCGACTGACTGTCACGCACGGCACGCAGACGCTGCCGCTGGCCGAGCTGTTCGGTGTCGCTCGCGCCGAATCGAACGGCAACAGCGACGAGTTGCGTTTTGTCGGCGACCTGGCGCGCTTCGATCGCGTCGGCTGGCAGATGGCCAGCGGCCGCGTGTTCGTCGATGGAAGTGTCGGTGACTACGTCGGTGGTGGCATGAGCGCGGGCGAGTTGCAGGTTTCGGGCAGAGCTGGTGCGCTGGCCGCGTGCGAGATGTCGGGCGGGTTGTTGACGGTCGCCGGTGACGTCGGCGATTTCGCTGCCAGCACCTTGCCCGGCAGCATGGACGGCATGCGTGGCGGCACCTTCATCGTCAATGGCAATGCGGGCGCGCGTTTCGGCGACCGCATGCGGCGCGGCACCGCACTGGTGTTCGGCGATGCGGGCGATTTCCTCGCGTCGCGAATGGTCGCCGGCACGATCGCCGTCGGCGGTGCGGCGGGCCGGCACGTCGGCTACGGCATGCGACGCGGCAGCGTGGTGTTCGCGGCTGCCGATGCCGCGCCGGAGGTCGCGAACACCTTCGTTCCGGCGGTCGCCGATGCGCTGGTCTTCTGGCAACTGCTGTCACGCGACCTGGCCCGCCATGGCGGGCCGTTTGCCGGTCTGCCGGCACGTGCGATCCGTCGTCACCTCGGCGATGTCGCAGCCGGCGGCAAGGGTGAGCTGATCGTCGCCGGCTGAGCTCTGCGCGGGCGGGTACGCTTCGCCTATTGCCATCTCGTTCGCCCTCATCGGTGGGCGAGGCGGCCACCGTTTCAACTCCACTTCCGGAAGCCACAGCCATGAGCAAGAACTACCTTTTTCACGCGGGCGAAGCCACGGTGCTGGCCCGAGACGGCCAGTTCACCGACGCGATGCCCGAGATCCTGATCGGCTCTACCTCCGGCCCGGTCGGGCAGGCCTTTGCGAACATGATGGCGCAGAGCAAGGGCCACACCGCGATGTTCGCGATCCGGGCCTGCAACCAGCTGGTGCGCCCAGCGACCATCGTCGTGCCCAAGGTGACGCTGAAGGACAGCGCCAACATCGACCTGTTCGGCGGTGTCGTGCAGAGTGCGACCGCCGATGCCGTGGTCGATTGCCTGATCGACGGAACGATCCCGAAGGACATCGCCAACGAGCTGTGCATCATCAGCCTGGTGTGGATCGACCCACGCTGCGCGAAGGATCCGAACCTCGATCGCAAGGACATGTACCGCACCAATCACGAGGCCACGATGCTGGCGATCAAGCGGGCGCTGAACAACGAGCCGTCGGTCGACGAACTGATCGCCAACCGTCACAAGATCAAGCACGACATGGACGACTGGAGTTGAAGCACGCGTCGAGCGACAGTTGATGTGATGGACCGCTGCTTCGCGCTCCTCGATGACCGCGGCTCGTCGACCGAGCGGCCGACGAGCCGGCTTTACACCGGCTTCGTTCGCGAACACCGCTGTGTCGATCCGACGGCACTCGATGCCACCTGGGCGCAGGTCGATGCCGACCTGCGCACCGGGCTGCATGCGCTGCTGCTCTCTGACTACGAATGGGGCGCCAAGCTGCTGAAGGCCGGGCACCGTGCGTTGGCGTCAAACGACCGCTCGGCGCTGCGGGTGCTGATGTTCGCCGACCTGTCTAAGCTGTCGCACACCGACGCCGACCATTGGCTCGAACGGCTGGAGGCCGACAGCGAAGCGCTTGCCGTCGTGCGCGGGGCTGCGGGTGTGATGCACCTCGAAGCCAGCGTCGATCAGCCAGCGTTCACGCGGGCCATCGATCGCATCCACGAGGCGATCCAGGCCGGCGAGACGTACCAGGTCAACTACACCTACCGGTTGCGCGGGGAGGCCTATGGCTCGCCGGTCGGGCTGTACCGCCGCCTGCGTGCGCGGCAACCGGTGGCGTTCGGCGCCTTCATCCAGTTGCCCACCGTCGATGAGGGTGGCGCTCCGGATGACGCCACCACGCATGTGCTGTCGTGCTCGCCCGAGCTGTTCCTGCGCCACGACGCGGGTCTGCTGACGGCACGCCCAATGAAGGGCACCGCGTCGCGAATCCACGCGCCCGAAGCCGACAGCGAGACCGCGCGCCACCTGTCGCTGGACATCAAGAACCGCGCCGAGAACCTGATGATCGTCGACCTGCTGCGCAACGACATCGGGCGGGTCGCGCAGATCGGTTCGGTGAAAGTACCTGACCTGTTCGCGATCGAGCCTTACTCGACCGTGTTCCAGATGACCTCGACCGTGCAGGCCCAGGTGCGTCCCGATGTGGGCTTCCCCGAGTTGCTGCGAGCTGTTTTTCCCTGCGGCTCGATCACCGGCGCGCCGAAGCACCACACGATGGAACTGATCGCCGATCTGGAGTCGACACCGCGCGGTCTGTACTGTGGCGCGATCGGCTGGATCGATGCGCCGCATGGCGATGTGTTGCTCGGTGACTTCTGCCTCTCGGTGACGATCCGCACGATGACGCTCGGTGCCGAAACCGAGGGACTGCGCCCGGCGCAACTCGGCATCGGCGCGGGCATCGTGCTCGACAGCCGGGCCGACGACGAGTTCGAGGAGTGTCGGCTGAAGGCGCGCTTCCTGACCGGTCTACCGCCGGGCTTCGAGCTGTTCGAGACGATGCTGGCGACGCCCGCTGGCGGGGTGCAGCACCTTGATCGGCACCTGGCGCGACTCGGTCGCAGCGCCGACGCGCTCGGCTTTGTCTTCGATCGCGTCGAAGCACGGTATCTCGTCGATGCACAGCTGCACGCGCTGGCCGGGGACGCGGCTGCGCGTCATCGCATGCGCTTGTCGCTGGCGCACGACGGGCGGTTGCAGTTGACGCATGCCGCGTTGGCCGACCTGCCGCCACAGCGCGACCGCGAGGCGGTGTCGCTGCTGATCGCAGGTTACCGTCTGCCGAACACGCACCCGCTGTCGGCTCACAAGACCACGCTGCGCCAGCATTACGACGACGGCGTGCACGAGGCCGAACGCGTCGGCGCATTCGACAGCCTGTTCTTCACCGAAGATGGCCGCCTCGTTGAAGGCGGGCGCACGTCGGTGTTCGTGAAGCTGGCCGGCCGCTGGTGCACGCCGCCGGTCACCGATGGCGCGCTGCCAGGTGTGATGCGCGGGCTGGTGCTGGAAGACCCGGCCTGGCAATCGGTCGAATGCAGCCTGTCCCGCGACGACCTGGACCAGGCCGAAGCCATCATGGTGTGCAACGCGCTGCGCGGCACCTTGTCGGCCCGCGTGATCGCCTCACCGGCTGCAATGCCTGCGCCGGACACGCCCGCTGCTGCATGAACCTCGCTCTATTCGACCTCGACCACACGCTGATCCCGTTCGACAGCGGCATGGCGTGGACGCAGTTCCTCATTGCCAAGGGCGTGCTGCCATCGAGGGCAGCAGACACCTATCTCGGCTACTGCCACGCCTATGTCGCCGGAACGCTCGACATCCACGACATGCACCGCGCCAATGTCACGCCGCTCGCGCGGTATCCGCTGTCGCAGATCCGGCAATGGGGCGACGAGTTCGAGGCGCGACTCTCGCCGCGCCTGCCGACAGCGATGCTGGATCTGGTGCGCTCGCACCAGGAGGCCGGCCACCTGTGCGCGCTGGTGACGGCGACGACGCGCTTCATCGCCGAGCCGCTGGGCCGACTGTTCGGACTGCCACATGTGGTGGCGACCGAACCGGTGATCGTCGGGCTGGGGGACGAGGGGCGATTGACCGGTGAGATCCGCGGCGCCCCCTGCTTTCAGCAGCACAAGGTCACGCGTGTTGAACAGTGGTTGGCCGGTGGCGCCGAGGAGGGGGGCGGGCCGATGAGCCTGCGCTCCTTCGATCGCTCCTGGTTCTATTCGGATTCAGCCAGCGACCTTCCGCTGCTGCGAGCGGTGACCGATCCGGTGGCGGTCTCGCCGGATGCGCGCTTGAGGGTAGTCGCCACCGAGGTCGGCTGGCCCATCCTCGAATCAGCGACCTGATCCCCAAGGGAAAGTCCCGGCATCCGGTTCGTGCCGGGACCCGCTTTCAGCGAATCACGATAGGCAGCGACGCCACCGGCACAACGGCCGGAACCGTGACCGACGTTCCCAGCGATGAACTCGGTACTGCCGGATGCCCGACGATGAAGGTGTTGGCGTCCACCCCGTGTTCCGCACGTCCCGCGAAGGCTGGGTGCTCGAAATTGGCATGTCCACCGCGGACCGTTGGGGATGCCGGGTGCCCGATCCGGTACGAGTTGGAGACGACCGGACCGGCGTCTTGAACCATCACCGGGTAGGGCCCGGCACCGAGCGTCAGGGTCTGGGCGCCTGCGCTCGCTGCGAACGTCAAGGTCAACAAGGAAAGAGCGACAAGGCGTTGGTGAGTCATGGTGTTTACCCTCGGTTGCGATGGGCAGAATGTATCGGGATAACCCCATGGTAACAGGTTTGTAATTACATATATCTAGAAGAAAAAGTGAGAAATCTCAGGAAATCAAAAGAATATATCCATAGTCATCAATGACTTGCGTTCATTCGATGTTTGGTATCAAAGGTTTTTATGAACATATAAGCCGTCAATGCCATGTCGATCTCGTCACTGGATCTCTTCGACCTTGGCGCGCGTGATCGCTCCGTCGGAGCGGCCCTTGAGGTAGGCATACAGGTGATCGATGTTGTCCATCACTGACGGGCTCGCACTGAAGCTCGGCATGCCTTTTTCGAGCCGCCCGTTCGTCACGGTGGTCACGACCTGTTCCTTGGTCAGGTTCTTGAAACTCTCGATCAGCGACGGCCCGACCAGACCCTCCTGGTTGGCTCCGTGGCAGCGATCGCACGCCGCCGAGCGCCAGGTGCGAAAGCCCTTCATCGTGTTGGTGTCGACCTTGTAGCCGTCGACCACGGTGTAGAGCGGCGCGGCCGGAGTTTTGGGAGTGCTCTGCGCAGGCGGTGCCGTTGCTGCGTCGGGTGCGACCTGTTTTGGCTGAGAGGCCGCTGCATCAGGCGCGCCTGACGCCAGGGGTGCACATGCGTTGAGCGCAATCAGGGAAGAAAGCACGGCTGTCGTGGTCGTTCTCATCTCAGTCCTTTTCAACGGGCAGTGGGGGGCGGGTGGTGCTGAGTCGGCGTTGATTGCCAAGCTTCGTTCCCGGAACGTGAACTGCATCCGCCAGCCACGCGTGTGCGTAATTCCCTCACGAGTCGGGAGCAGTGGCCGATATCCATCTCAAGCCGGCGAGAAATGTCTCCGGTCATTTCCGAGGTGGTCTTTTTCTTAGGGAGCCGTCATGAAACTCGAGAACATCGTCTTCGCCGTCGCCGCGAAGATCGACATCGATCGCTCCTTCGTATTCGAGTACGTCGTCTGTCGACACATCCAGTCGCTCCTGCTAAAGCGAACCGCGCTCAGCACGCTGGCGCTCGATGACGATGGCCAGGACTTTGCCGACTCGCCTGCCCTGCATGAATGCATTGACCGTGCTGCCCATCTGTTCCTGGCGGATCTGGTTCGAGCCAGCGAGATGTGCGAGGCCGCGATCGCACGCTGGCAGCTGACTTTCGAAACCTGAAGCCTGGCGACGAACCGGGGCTGTCGCTTCATCTTGCCTCGTCGTCGTCATCCATCGGATCGGGTGGGCCGGCCCACACGTGCTGCGGGGTGCCCGGCCGATGCCGGGAACGCTTCGCAGACGTCAGCCGCAGATCGGCGAGCTCGAGCAAGTCCTGCGCGCGCCAACCATCCTCGCTGGGCCGAGCTGACACACCGATGCAGACATCGATCACGCCGAATCCCGGGTGGACTTCATGCGCGCGTCCTACCAGGCTGCGGATGGCGGATGCGAGTTGCGCCGCGGTGGTCAGCGAGGTGCCGGGCAGCAGCATCGCGAACTGGTCACCGCCGAGCCGTGCCACGAAATCAGTCGTTCGCGCCGAACGTCGCAGCGTCTGCGCCAGAGCGATCAAAGCCTGGTCGCCGGCATGGCGGCCCTTTTCCAGGTTGATCAGGAACAGGTTGTCGAGGTCGATCACCAGCAGAGCCAGCGCCCGCTTGTGCGCCCGGGCCTCGTCTGCCGCTTCGCTCAGCCGGTCCAGAAAGCTCGCTCGATTCGGCAGGCCCGTGAGCGGGTCGAGGAACAGCGTTGATCCGTTGATCATGGGGACCGACTCTACAACCGCAGCCGCCCTTTCAAAAACGATTCGCGAGATCTCCCTTGGTGGCGGGTGATCCACCGCCTGCACGCGATGCCAGGCGTTGAGCCTTCTCGATGTCGGTGTACGAGAGCGTCGCATCGCCGATCACTGGCTGCCGGTACACGACCTTCATGCCTCCTGCGAAATCCCAGTCGAAGGTGCCGCGAGGCGCGAACCGGCCGGCAAAGCTGGGGAAAGGGCGCCTGGCGCCATCGGCCGTGGTCGGCAGGCCGTACTTCTGCACCAGCAGCTGCCGCAAGGCCTCGTTCTCCTGTCCGTAGGACTTGATGACGAACTGAGCGCTGACCACTTCGCTCTGGTCGCCGATCAGCGTCAGGCGCTGCAGCGCGGGCACGCCGGCCTCGCGGGTGTCGAAGGTCAGCGGCCCGTCGAGGCGTTGATCGAGCCGCTTGGCGCCGGCTGCCGCTGCTGCAGAGACGAGGGCGGCCACCGATACGTCCTTGAGCCGCACGCCGTAGAGGGTCAGCTCGCTTTGCGATGAGAGAAGCTGGGCAGCGGCCAGTGGACTCAGCCACCACGACGCCGTGAACACGGTCATCGCCAGCGCGAGCGGGCGGGCGAACTTCAACAGCGGGGGAAAGTGGCGCATTGGCGGAGTTTCGCAGGGCCGGGCTTGAGGCCGACCGGAAAACTGCCGATAGATCAAATGAGCGCGCCTGTCGCCTGACCTTCGCGCAGCTTTTCCAAGGACCTGCTCTGCTTCACTGTCACGGGCATGTTCCGTCGATCACCCGACTCCATCACGATGACTGCTGCCCGATGAAGCTGAACCTGACCCTGGGGCGCAAGAAGGTTGCCTCCCCTGGATTCAATCGCAGCGCCGAGAAGTCGCGTGTGGCCGAATCGCTGGTGCGCAGCGCCTCGCGTCTGCTCGAACGCCGCAACGACCAGGACGTCATTCAAAGCGTCTGTGAGTCACTGACCGCTGCAACGCCGCATGTGCGGCTGGCCTGGACCTGGTTCGGCCCGGTCGATACGCCGCGCATCGTGCCGCAGGTCGTCGTCGGCCCGGCGGCGGACTACGCGCGCAAACTGTCGATTGATCGCAGTTTCTTCACCGAGATCGGCCCGGCATTTCGAACGCTGGCAGGCAAGAAGGTCGAACCGTTCAACGTGTCGCGGATGTCGCTTTACGGGCCCTGGCGGGAGGCCGCCGCAATTCACGGCATCCGTTGCTCGCTGGCCTTGCCGCTCGCCTCCTCTGTCAACAACGACCGAGGCCTGCTGGCTTTGTACGCCGACCAACCCGATTATTTCGAGCAGGTCGGCATCGATCTGTTCGAAGCGCTGGCCGACATGTTCAGCTCGCTGCTCTCTGCAGCGACCGAGCGAGTGCAGTTGCGCGAAGCGTCTTTTTCCGACGCGTTGACCGGCCTGCTGAACCGGCATGCAGTCGATGTCGTCGCCCGACCGATGCTCCGCATCGATGCGCTCGATCCTCAGGCGACGGTGCTTGTCATCGACATCGATCACTTCAAGCGCGTCAATGACGACTGCGGCCACGCCGGCGGCGACGCGCTGCTGTGCAGCGTCGCCGACCGGCTGCGGCGTGCCCTGCGCAAGGCAGACAACGTGTTGCGCTGGGGTGGGGAGGTATTCCTGGTGTGCCTGCCGCGGACCGACATCGCCTCGGCGACGCTCGTGGCCTACAAGATCCTGGACGCGGTCGGGCAACATCCGCACGCACTGCCGGACGGCCGATCGATGCAGCTGACGGTATCGATCGGTGTGGCCGAGCTGGGCATCGCCGAGCCGTTCCTTGCTGGCGTAGAGCGAGCAGGCACCGCGCTTTGTGAGGCCAAGAGCCGAGGACGCAACCGGGTCTGCAAGGCCCACGCGATGGCAGAGAGCGACAGCGCAACCCAAGTCGACCGACGAGACACGATCGAGCGACCGCTCACGAGAGACTTCACTCGAACCCGGGCATCGCTTCCCTGATCGCCTCCGTCGTGTTGGATGCGTGCGTGGCGATCTGCTGGTGGTTGTGCGCGATGACGTGCAGCGGATAGGTGCCGGACACGATTCCGCGGTACCAGACTTCGGCGCCGACCACCTCGGGCGCCAGCCCCTCGACCGCTGCGACCAGTGCATCGACCAGCGACTGAAGATCGGCGTCTGCAAACAGCGCCTCGCCCTCGTAGGTCACCCGGTAATCGAACGAGTGGCCTTGCGGCGAGTCGATCTCGATGCGGACGATCATGAATTTCTCCTGGAATGTGGCCGTGAAATGACCGGCATGGTTGCACGTGGTGCATCCCGGCACCGATTCAAGGCGATGCGCTGCTGCAGGACCGAGTTCGGCCCCGCCGAGACCGGTTGCGTGATGGCCTCGGTATTGCTTAGACGGGTTGCGTACTACCAAAGTCAATCCACGTAACACCATAGAGGAATATCGCCATGAAATCCATGTCCCTGGTGAGTCGCCGACTCTTCTCCGCACTGCTTCCGCTGGCCCTTTCGCTCACCGTGCTGCCTGCGCGCGCGGTTGAACCCCTGAAGATCGGCTACAGCGACTGGCCGGGCTGGGTCGCCTGGCAGGTGGCCCAGGACAAGGGGTTCTTCAAGGAAGCCGGCATCGAGGTGAAGCTGGAGTGGTTCGATTACTCGGCGTCGCTCGATGCGTTCACGGCCGGCAAGATCGATGCGGTTTGCATGACCAACGGCGACGCGCTGGTCACCGGAGCCGGTGGCGGCAAGAGCGTGGCGATCCTGCTGACCGATTACTCCAACGGCAACGACATGATCGTCGCCAAGCCGGGCATCAAGACGCTGAAGGACCTGAAGGGCAAGAAGGTCGCGGTCGAGTTCGGTCTGGTCGAGCACCTGCTGCTGCTCAACGGGTTGAAGAAGGCGGGCATGAAGGAGACCGACGTCACGCTGGTCAACGCCAAGACCAACGAGATGCCGCAGATCCTGGCCTCGAAGGACATCACTGCCGTCGGCGCCTGGCAGCCGATCTCGGGTCAGGCGATGAAGGGCGTCCCTGGTGCGAAGCCGCTGTACACCTCGGCGGAAGAGCCCGGTCTGATCTACGACATCGTCGGCGTCAACCCGAGCAGCCTGGCCAAGCGCAAGGACGACTGGAAGAAGGTCGTGATGGTCTGGGACAAGGTCGTGGCCTACATCAACGATCCGAAGACGCAGCCCGATGCGCTGAAGATCATGTCCGCACGCGTCGGCCTGACGCCGGCCGAGTACCTGCCGCTGCTCAAGGGCACCAAGCTGCTGACGCTGGCTGACAGCAAGAAGATCTTCGTCAAGGCGCCGGGCTTCGGTTCGCTTTCGGGCTCGTCCAAGGTTGCCGACGAGTTCAACGTCGCCAATGGCGTCTACAAGACCGCGCAGGACGTCGACAGCTACATCGACGCGTCCTACCTGCCGAAGTAACGCCGTCTCATGGTCCGATCGACCGTCAAATCCAGCGGCCTGGTCGAGCGCATCAGCATCTCGATGAACCCCGAGCTGCTGCTGGAGCTCGACCAGATGGTGAGCAGCCGCGGCTACGAAAGCCGCTCGCAGGCCATCAGCGACATGGTCAACCAGCAGCTGGTCGAACACAAGCGGGAACTCGGCGCCGAGGTGATGGTGGGCACCGTCACCTTGTTCTACGACCGCGGCACGCGCGGGTTGCAACGGCGGCTGTCCGACCTGCAGTACGACAACATTGCCGAGGTCATCAGCTCGCTGCACGTGCACCTGACCGAGGACAAGATGATGGAAGTCATCCTGGTCCAGGGCCCGGCGCCGAGGCTGCAGGCCATCACCAATGCGATGACTGCGCTGAAAGGCGTGATCACCGCGAGGCTGCAGTTGATGGCCGCTGTGATTCCACCGCTGCATCCTTCACCGGCTCTACCGCTGCCGAAGAAGCGCTGATTGGGTTGGCGCGGGAGCGCTGCGGCGGGCCGCTGTGTTGCGTTCATGTCCTCCGAGCCGGGCTGCGCCCGACTCTCCCCCTTTACTTCACTCCACACAGCGACCCACCGCAGCGCTCTGTGACCACCGAGATGGTCGGCCATGGAATTCCTTGGTGCGCAGCTGCAGTGCTTGCCGCCGAGGGTGTGGGGTGACTGGCGCAGCGAAGTAAAGGAGGAAGGCCAGATCTGTCTTACCCGAAGCGTTTGGGCGGTGACCCGGCCTGGGGAACATGAGCGGAGCCGGTCAGCCCATGCCCTCGGTAGCACCACGGACCACCAGCAGTTCAGAACATGTAGCTGTAGCGGTCGATCTCCCACTGGCTCACCGTCAGGTGGTAGGCGTTCCACTCCTCGGTCTTGTACTTGATGAACTCGTTGCGCAGCTCGGTGCCCAGCGTCTTCTCGACAAGCGGGTCGGCGGCGAAGGCGTCGATCGCTTCGTGCAGCGTCTGCGGCAGGAACTCGATGCCGCGCTCGCGGCGTTCGGCTTCCGACATCGCGTACAGGTTGTCCTCGTTCGCCTTGCCGGGATCGAGGTTCTCGCGGATGCCTTCGAGGCCGGCAGCCAGTGCCAGCGTGGCGGCCAGGTACGGGTTGACCGCGCCGTCGGCGTTGCGCGATTCGCAGCGTCCGCCGCCTGCCGGCACGCGCACCGAGTTGGTCCGGTTGTTCGAGCCGAACGAGTTGAACACCGGCGCCCAGGTGAAGTAGCTCATCGCGCCCTGGCGCACCAGCCGCTTGTAGCTGTTGACCGTCGGCGCGAACGCGGCACACAAGGCCGGGCCGTGCTTCAGGATGCCGCCGATGAACTGGTAGCCCATCGTCGTCAGACCGATGCCGCGCGGGTCGTCCTTCGGGTCGCAGGCGAACAGGTTGGCGCGGGTCTTCAAGTCGTACAGCGACATGTTGAAGTGCGCCCCGGTACCGGTGCGGTTGCCGAAGGGCTTGGGCATCATCGTCGCGAGCAGGCCTTCTTCCTTCGCATAGTGCTTGGCCATGAAGCGGAAGAAGGTCAGCCGGTCGCACATGCGCAGCGCGTCGCTGTAGGCGAAGTCGAACTCGAACTGACCGTTGCCGTCTTCATGGTCGAACGAGTAAAGATCCCAGCCCAGGCCGTCGATCGCCGTGGCCATCTTGTCGAGCCAGCCGAACTGGTCGACGAAGCCGCGCACGTCGTAGCAGGGCTTGACCAGCTTGTCGTCCGGGTTCGGCACCTGCAGCGTGCCGTCTGCGTTTTGCTTCAGCAGGTAGATCTCGCACTCGATGCCGAGGTTCATGCCCAGACCCATCTCGGCCGCCTGCGCCAGCACGTTCTTCAGCGCGACGCGGGTATTCAGCGGGTAGGGCTTGCCCTGGAAGGTGTTGTCGGCGGGCATCCACGCGATCTTCGGTTCCCACGGCAACTGGATGATGTGATCGAGGTCGGGCACCGACGCCAGCTCGTCGTCGCTGGGCGCCTGTCCCAGGCCATCCAGCGCGTAGCCGGTGTAGCGCTCGGAGCCGGCGGCCATCTGCGGCAGGTGGTCGATCGGCACCACCTTCGCTTTCGGAATGCCGTGGATGTCGACGTAGGCGCCGATGCAGTACTTGACGCCTTGCGCCTTCAAACGGTCGCGGACGGCGAGGACTTCTTGGGAATCGTGCATGGGGTTCAACCTTCGTGTAGGGGAGGAGTGATGGATGAAAAGCAGGGATGCGCTAGCCGAGACTCCCGCTTTCAGCGGGGCTGTCAGAGGTCACTCCACGTTGTCGGTGACGTCGGTCAGGCGGGTGATCGGCGGCAGCACGATGTCTTCATCGGTGGCTTCGGTCGGGGTGTGGATCAATGCTTCGAGCCGCGCCTTGGTTGCGCGAAACTCGGGCGAGGTGACCTGCGCCGGGCTGCGCGGGCGTGGAACCGGTACTTCGATCAGTTCCTGGACCTCGCCCGGATGGGCCTTCAGCACCAGGATGCGGTCGGCCAGGAAGATGGCTTCGTCGAGGTCATGGGTGATGAACACGATCGTGATGTCGATGTTCTTCCAGATCTCGAGCAGGTACGACTGCATCTTGGCGCGCGTCTGCGCGTCGAGCGCGCCGAACGGCTCGTCCATCAGCAGGATGCGCGGCTGGTTCGCCAGCGCCCGGGCGATCGCCACCCGTTGCTTCATGCCCCCCGACAACTGGTGCGGGTAGGCATCGGCAAACTTGGACAGTCCCACCAGGTCGAGCCACTGCAGCGCGCTCTGCTCGGCCTGGCCGTGGCTGGCGCCGTTCATCTTCAGGCCGAACATCACGTTGCGCTTGACGTTCAGCCACGGGAACAGCGTGTAGCCCTGGAAGACCATGCCGCGATCTCGGCACGGGCCGGCCACCGCCTCGCCGTCGAGCAGCACCTGGCCTTCGGACTGCGTCTCCAGCCCGGCCAGGATGCGGATCAGCGTCGACTTGCCGCAGCCCGACGGCCCGATGATGCAGACGAACTCGCGCCGGTAGGTCTTGAAGTCGATGCCCTTCAACGCCACCACCTCGCCCTGCGCGGTGGTGAAGCGCTTGCCGAGCTGCTTCACGTCGAGGATGACGTTGCGCTGCTTCAGGCGCTCGAAGCGCTCGCGCACCGGCTCCGACTGGGTCAGGTACGACGGGATGTCTGCGGGGTTCTGCATGGCGTGTCGGCGGCGTCGCGGCTCAGTCGTTCAGGGCGCCGCGGTCCCACGGGAACAGCACCCGCTCCAGCCGCGCCAGCAGCAGGTCGGAGCCAAAGCCGATCACGCCGATCAGCAGGATCGCGGCGTAGACGTCATCGAAGTTCTGGCAGCGCGCCTGCTGCGTGATGAACAGCGTGATGCCCGAGCTGGTGCCGATCAGCTCGGCCACCACCAGATAAGTCCAGGCCCAGCCCAGCAGGATGCGCTGGTCCCGGTACAGGTTGGGCAGGATGCCGGGCACCACCACGTGCGTCAGCAGCTTCAGCGGCTTGGTGCCCAGCGTCAGCGCCGCTTCGAGCAACGCGTAGTCGAGCTTCCGCGCGGTGTTGGCGACCACCAGCACCTGCTGGAAGAAGGTGCCGATGAAGATGATCGCGACCTTCGGCCCTTCGTAGATGCCGAGCACCGCGACCGCCAGCGCGCCGAACGCCGGCGCCGGCAGGTAGCGGAAGAATTCCACGAAGGGCTCGTTGAGTCGAGACAACGCCGAGTAGGTGCCGCAGACGATGCCCAGCGGCACCGCGATCAACGACGACAGCAGGAAGCCGTAGACGATCAGCCGGATGCTGTCGCCCATGCTGTCGAGGATGCCCTTGCCGCCGGTCTGCTTCGGCGTGTTCGAGAAGGCGTTGACGAAGGCCAGCGCGACCTCGTGC
>JBJXEJ010000025.1:0-3034 GCA_046154125.1 Rhizobacter sp.
CTACGACCGTGCTTCGGGGCAAGACGGGGGCGCCGGTCCTGCGCACTCTCAGGCCGCATTGCGGCAGGCCCTGTCCTGCTACTACAGCGGCAACTTCGTCACCGGCTTCGCGCACGGCTACGTGCACCGGGTCGCACTGGCCGCGCGACCACCGCGCACACCAGAAGCCTCATCCACTTCCCTGTCCCCGCTCGTCATCGCCAAGGAGGCACCATGAACCGCAATGCATTGATTCGCCGCATCGGCCTGCCCACGGCCGTCCTACTCGCCGCTGCGCCGCGGCTGGTCTTCGCACAGAGCTTCGACAAGATCAACACCACGGTCACCAACGTCAACGAGATCCTGGTGACGATCTCGATCGCTGTGGTCACGATTGCGATCATCTGGGCCGGCTTCAAGATGATCTTCCAGGGAGCGCGGCTGGCCGATGTGGCCAACGTGCTGATCGGCGGCACGCTGGTCGGTGGCGCCGCAGCCTTCGCCAGCTACATCGTCAGCTGACGCGTCGGGACGCAGTCATGCACGCCGAAGTGATCTACAAGGGCGCCACCCGACCCGCGATGAAGCTGGGCGTCCCGTTGGTGCCGCTGGTGATCCTGTTCGGCACCGGGATGCTGCTGGTCATGTGGGGCGGCATCCTGGTGAGCTGGTGGATCGCGCTGGGGGTCGTCATGGCAGTCCTGCCTGCGCTCGCCTGGATGCGATTCGTCACGGCGAAGGACGACCAGCGGTTCCGGCAGATGTTCGTCGCGCTGAAGCTGCGCATACACGACCGCAATCACCGGCTCTGGAAATCGCGCAGCTATGCGCCCACCCTCTACCGGGGAGCCCGCGATGCCTGGCATGTCTAGAAGCAATGGCGCCGATACGCGCTTCGGCTACAGCTCCCGCTGGGCATCGCGGCCGCGTCACTGGACGCAGGCCAGGGCAGAGAACCCCTTGAGCAGCTTCGTGCCGTTCTCATCTCTTGTCAGCCCGCACGACGTGATCACGCGCGGCGGCGACTACCTGCGGGTCTGGCGACTGGACGGCGTGGCCTTCGAGTGCGCAGACGAGCACCTGATCGCCGAGCGGCATGAGGCACTGTGCAGCCTGCTGCGCAATCTGGCAGGTGGCCAGTGGGCGGTGTGGACACATCGGCTGCACCGCGTCGTTGGGGATGCCTTGCAACACCCGAGCGAGCCTGGCTTCGCCCGGGACCTGTCGATGGCGTACCAATCGAAGTTGAGTGGGCACCGGATGATGAGCAACGAGCTCTACCTGACCCTGGTCTACCGACCAAACATCTCCCGCGTGAGCCGCGCATTGCAATCGACGCAGCGCACCCGCGCGGCGATTGCGGAAGCGCAGGCCGATGCGTTGCGGGTCATGGAGGAGCGCTCGGCATTAGTCGCGCGAGTGCTGCGGGGTTTCGGGCCTCAGTTGCTCGGCGTCTTAGACCGGCGTGGCCGGAGGTACTCGGAAGTGGCCGAGTTCCTCGGCTATCTGGTCAATGGTTGCTGGCGCGCGATCCCGATGACGGCGGGACCGCTGTACCGGACGCTGCCGACGACTCGGCTGTCCTTCGGTGGAGACAAGCTCGAACTGCGGCAGGGTGACACCCGTCGCTATGCGGCCTTGGTGGACATCAAGGAATACGCCGATGCCGTCGAGCCGGGCATCCTGAACGCCCTGCTTTACGAGGCCAGTGAGTTCATCGAGACGCAGAGCTTCTCGATCCTGCCGCGACGCGAGGCCATGCGCGCGCTGGAGTTGCAGCGCGACCAGCTGATCGCCAGCGATGACGTGGTGGCCAGCCAGGTGGCCGAGATGGACGTGGCGCTGAACGAACTCGGCGACGGCCAGTTCTGCATGGGCGAGTACCACTACAGCCTGGTCGTCTTCGGCGAGGATGTGGCCGATGCCGGCCGCCGCGCCGCGCAGGCGATTGGGGCCGTCGGCGAAGCCTCCAGCCTGCAGATGTCCCCGGTGGACCTGGTGGCAGACGCCGCCTGGTTCGCCCAGATGCCCGGCAACTGGCAATGGCGTCCACGCGATGCGAAGTTGTCTTCGCGCGCCTTCGCGGCGCTGTCCAGCGGCCACAACTTCGCTCGCGGCAAGCGCGATGGCAACCCCTGGGGCGAGGCGCTGGCGCTGCTGCGCACGCCCTCGGGCCAGCCCTTCTACCTGAACCTGCACAGCAGCCCCGAGGGCGAGGACTCGGCCGACAAGAAGCTGCCAGGCAACACGCTGATCATCGGCTCGACCGGGGTCGGCAAGACGACGCTGGAGATGTTCCTGCTGACGCTCACGCGCAAGTGGGACCCGGCGCCGCGCCTGGTGCTGTTCGACCTGGACCGCGGCTGCGAGATCGCGATCCGCGCCCTCGGGGGTCGCTACTTCACGCTCGAAGCTGGCAAGCCCACCGGCTGCAACCCGCTGCAGCGCGAACCGACCCCGGCTCGCATTCAGTTCTGGGAGCAGCTGATCCGCACCTGCATCGCCACGCCGGCCATGCCGCTGCTGCCAGCCGACGAGCGTGCCATCGCCGATGCCGTGAAGGCGGTGGCGATGATGCCGGCGCCGCTGCGCCGCTTCTCGACCGTGCGGCAGAACCTGCCCAAGGCGGGTGAGAACAGCCTCTTCGAGCGGCTCGGCCGCTGGTGCCCGGGCGGCGCGTTGGGATGGGTCTTCGATATGGCCGACGACCGACTGCTGGACCTGCATGCGGCCAACGTGATCGGCTTCGACACCACCGAGTTTCTTGACCTGCCCGAGGTCCGGACGCCGGTGATGATGTACCTGCTGCAGGTGATGGAAGAGCTCGTCAACGGCGAGCGCCTGATCTACGTGATCTCGGAGTTCTGGAAGGCGCTCGACCACGAGATCTTCAGCGACTTCGCCAAGCAGAAGCAGAAGACCATCCGAAAGCAGAACGGCCTGGGCATCTTCGACACCCAGAGCCCGTCCGACGTGCTGCGCCACCCCATCGGCCGCACGATGATCGAGCAGAGCGTGACCAAGATCTTCCTCGCCAACCCGGAGGCGGTGCGCG
>JBJXEJ010000026.1:0-40805 GCA_046154125.1 Rhizobacter sp.
CGCTCGGGTTGTCGCTGCAGCGCTGCCGGCGCGACGACGAGGCGATCGCCGCCTTCATGCAGGCCCTCGCACTGAAGATGGACGACGCGGTGCTGCATTTCCATCTGGGCATGTCGTTCAAGGACAAAGGCATGAAGGCCGAGGCCGCCGAGTGCGTGCGGACCGCGCTGCTGCTCGGCCTCAACGCCAGCGAGCTGGCGGCGCGTGCGCAACTCGTCTTCCTCGAACGCGAGGCCTGCCGATGGGCGCCGGCCACAGAGGAAATGAAGCAACTTCACGCGGCCATCCAGGCCGCACCGGACGACAGCGCCTGCGAGACCGGGCCGTTCACCCATGCGGTGCTCGGCGACGACCCGCTGGAGCTGCGCAAGGCCGCTCACCTGTACGCGCTGCGGGTCGCGTCGTTCGTGACGCCGTTGCCGCGCCGTGCCGCCCAGGCGCACGACGGGCGGCTGCGCATCGCCTACCTGTCGGCCGACTTCCACCAGCACGCCACCAGCCAGCTGATGGTGCAGATGCTCGAATGCCACGACCGCACGCGCTACGACGTGACGCTGGTCTCCGCCGGACCCGACGACGACAGCCCGATGCGGCACCGCATCCGCGCCGCCAGCGAGCACTTCGAGGATCTGCGCGGCAAGAACTCCGCCACGATCGCGCGGCGCATCCGCGAGCTGGGCATCGACATCCTGATCGACGCCAAGGGCGCCACCTACGGCTCGCTGATGCCGGTCACCGCGCACCGCGCGGCGCCGCTGCAGGTGAGCTGGCTCGGCTTTCCGGGCACGAGCGGCGCGCCGTACGTCGACTACTTCATCGGTGACCGCATCGTCACGCCGTTGGCGCTGGCCGACCACTACAGCGAGAAGATCGCGCAGATGCCGCACTGCTACCAGCCAAACGACGCGCATCGGCTGCGTCCGCTGGCCAGCTGCCGCGCCGACTGGGACGCACCGCGCGACAAGGTGCTGCTGTGCGCCTTTCACCAGTCGTACAAGATCTCGGAAGAGGTGTTCGACCACTGGTGCCGCATCCTCGAGCGAGTGCCCGAGGCGGTGCTGTGGCTGCTGCGCTGGAACACCAATGTGCAGGCCACGCTGACTGCCGCCGCGCGTGCCCGCGGTATCGCCGAGGATCGGCTGCTGTTCGCCCCGCTGCTGCCCAACGACCAGCATCTGCGCCGCCTGGGCTGCGCCGACGTGTACCTCGACACCTGGCCCTGCAACGCGCACACGACGGCCGGCGAGGCGCTGTGGGTCGGCGTGCCGGTGGTCACGCTGACCGGCGAGATCTTCGCGCAGCGCGTCGCGGCCAGCCTGCTCGACACGGCGGGTCTGCCGCAACTGATCTGCGACGACCGCCAGCGCTACGTCGACACCGTCGTCGACCTGGCTCGCGACCCGGCGCGCCGCGCCGAACTGCGACGGCAGGTCGACGCCTGCCGCACCGCCAGTCCGCTGTTCGACGGCGCGCGTTTCGCCCGCGACATCGAGTCGCTCTACGACCGCATGTGGGCCCGCGCCGTGGCCGGCCTGCCGCCGGAGCACCTGCCGGCGGCCTGAAACACGGCCTCGGACATTTGGCGGTGAATTGCGCCGCACATCGGCCGTTCGGAAAGTCAGGTATCGCCAAACACTGCCGATACCGTGCCCGACTTTGTTCGGGCCTCCGCCGAGAAAGGTCCGACCGATGAGCGCGCTTCCCCACATCCACCTCTGCATCGTGCAGCCCACGGGCTACGTGCACTCGCTCGGCCTGCTCGACCAGGCACGCTACTTCCGCTTCCAGTTCCGGCGTCTCGGCGCCACGGTCACGCTGGCCAAGAACCGGCTGCGCCACGATGCGGTCAACTTCGTCTTCGGTGCGCACCTCGGCTTCGAGGCCGCACAGAGCCAGCGCCACACCTGCGTTTTCGTCAACCTCGAACAGCTCGGCGAGGGTGGAGCCCAGGTCACGCCCGAGTACCTGAAGCTGCTGTCGACATCGGCGGTGGTCGACTACGACGCCGACAACGTGGCCAGCTATGCGATCGACGCCGGCGACGTGCCGCTGGTCCCCTTCCTGCACGCGCCCTACCTGGCCCCGGCCGAGCCGCTGCCGCTGGAGGAGCGCCCGATCGACCTGCTGTTCTTCGGCAGCATGAACCCGCGCCGCCGCGCCTGGATCGACCGCATCGAAGCGCTGGGCCTGTCCGTCTCGCTGTTCGACGGCCCGCTGTACGGACCCGAGCGCGACCACTACATCGCGCAGGCCAAGGCGGTGCTGAACGTGCATTTCTACGAGAGCAGCCGCTTCGAGCAGGCCCGCGTCTCGCACTGCCTGTCGCTGGGCACGCCTGTCATTTCCGAGCGCACCGCACTGACCCGCCCGCATCCCGATTTCGAGGGCAGCGTGCTGTGGCTGCAGAGCGACGAGGAAGTGGTGCAGTTCTTCGGCGAGGACTTCGGCACCCCGGCCTGCTTCGACGCTTTGCGCGCCGGGCTGGATCGCTTCCGCGAGACCGACCCGATCGAACCCTACGCCGACCTGCTGGCCTTTGCATCCGGCTTCGGCAGCGAGCACGGCAAGCGCCGCGACCCGGCCGCCTGGCGCCCGACCCACATCAACCTCGGCTCGGGCAAGGACTACCGCAGCGGCTGGCTGAACCTCGACGTGCAGGACAGCACCCAGCCGGACCTGCTGCTCGATCTGTCGCAGCCGCTGACGCTGCCCCTGCAGGCGTCGTCGCCGTGCGCCGGGCCCGTGCTGCTTGAAGCAGGCAGCGTGCAGGTCATCAACGCCAACAACGTGCTCGAGCATGTTCCCGATCTGGCCACGCTGATGGGCAGCTGCCTGCGCCTGCTCGCCGTCGGCGGCGAGCTGCGCATCGAAGTGCCGTTCGAACGTTCGCCGACCGCCTGGCAGGACCCGACCCACGTGCGCGCGATGAACGAGAACTCGTGGATCTACTACACCGACTGGTTCTGGTATCTCGGCTGGTTCGAGCACCGCTTCAAGCTGGGTGACTCGAGCTACCTCGACATCAATCTGCAGCCGTGCGCGAAGGAGCAGGCCGCCTTCATGCGCGTGGTGCTCGAGAAGATCGAGACCACCGCGCGCGAACGCAATGTCGCTCGCACGATGCAGGCCGATCTGCGGCTGCCCGACGACGACTTCGTGCCGGCGCCGCACCGGGTGCCCGAGTCGGCTGTTGCCGCTGCCGCATCGATGGCGTCGATCCTGCCGCACCCGGCGACACCCACCGGCGCGCCGATGCAGCCTGCCGCGAGCCTGCCCGGCGGCCGCGACATCCCTGCCCTCGACCTGCTGGCCACCACGCGCAGCGAGGCCCTGCGCCGTGCGGCGCAGGCCTCGGTCGCCGGTTGAACCGTTTTCCGGAGCCCTGCCCATGCGCGCACCCGCTGCTGCCACGAACTACTACGACGGCCTGAACCTCAAGCTGCTCGACGCCATCCCGCCCACCGCGCGCCGCGTGCTGGAACTGGGCTGCGCCAATGGCCTGCTGGGCCGCCGCTTCAAGGAATTGCACCCTGCAGCCGTGTGGTGGGGCGTCGACGTGTCGGCCGATGCGGTGGCCGCAGCGTCGCAGCACCTCGATCGCGCCCTGCAGCTCGACCTGGACAACGCCGACCTGTCGGTGCTCGAAGGCGGCTTCGATGTGATCGTGATCGGCGACCTGCTCGAGCACCTGCGCACCCCGGAGCGCCTGCTCGGTGCGCTGTACGACCTCGGCACCGACGATGCCCGCATCGCCTGCTGCCTGCCCAACATGGGCCACCTGTCGGTCATCGAACGCCTGGTGGCGGGCGACATCAGCTACGACGCGGCCGGCCTGCTGGACCGCACGCACACGCGATTCTTCACGCCCTCCTCGGCGTTCAAGACCTTCCTCGACAGCGGCTGGATGCCGCACCTGAAGGACCAGTACCGCTTCAAGCTGCCGCAGACTCACTTCGCGGCACGCATCCTCAACGCGGCAGTGGCGCTCGGCCTGCCGGCGGAAACGGCAGAGCACAACCTCGGCCTGTACCAGATGATCCTGGTCTGCGAGAAGTGGCCGCTGCAGTCACTGCTGCGACCCGGCCCGCGCGTGCCGTTCAGCGTGATCGTGCCGGTCAACCGACCCTGGCAGCACGAGCTGAACGTGGCGCGATCGCCCGGCCTGCAGGAAGTCGATGCCGAGGTGATCTGCGTGCAGGGCGCCGACAGCGCGGCGGCGGCCTATGCCAGCGGCGCGCAGCGCGCCAGCCATGCCTGGCGCGTGATGGCGCACCAGGACGTCTACTTTCCGACCGGCAGCGGCTTCGCGCTGGCACAGCAGCTGGGCGCGGTCGAACGCGCCGGCCTGACCGGTGCGCCGATCGGCTTCGCCGGCCTCGAACCCGACCCGGCACGCCTGGGCTCGGTCCGACTGGCCGGCCTGGTGATCGACCGCACCACACTGTTCAGGCATCCGCCCTCGGCCGGCGCGGTGTCGATGGACGAGTTCGCCGTGGCCTTGCATCGCGACAGCGCGGTCGCGATCGACCCGTCGCTCGGCTGGCATCTGTGGGCCACCGACCTGTGCCTGCAGGCCGAGCAGATGGCGCAGCAGCCGATCGCTCAGATCCTGGACGTGCCGCTGTTCCACAACTCGACCCACGCGTACCGGCTTCCGCCCGAATTCCACGACAGCGCCAGCGTGCTGATGGACAAGTACCCGGCCCGCCCGCGCTTCGCGACGCTGTGCGGTGAACTGACGCGAACCGCCGAGGCCTCGCTGCAACGCGCCTGAGCGCGGCGTGCGCGGCCGATGACAGCCGGGGCTGACGCCCCCCCGCTGAAGGCCGTGGGTTCGCACACCCGCCGTCGAACGCCAGGCGACCTTGTGGCACCGGCTCGATTGGCCGATCGAGTCAGGCCATTGGCCGGAGCGGTCCTGCAGCGGACCCGTGCATCACCCGAAAGACACCGGAGTTACCCGATGTCTTTCAGACGCACCGACACCCCGTCCTATCCGGCAGGGGATCGACGGCCTGTCAGACATCGGGTCCCAGGAACAACTTCGGGGTCCACATGTCAAAGTCTTCCGTCAAGAAGCAGCTCACTTTCGCCTTCGGCGCCCTCGCGATGCTGGTGCTGGTCGTCAGCCTGGTTGCCTTGCGCGACCTGAGCGAAGCCAACGATCGGTTTTCAGCGTATGTCAGCGGCCCCGCCGAACGCGAGAGCCTGACCAAGGACATCGGCGCCTCCGCCAGCAGGCGCGCGATCGCTGCGCGCGACATGGTGCTGGTCAAGACGGCGGTCGATCGCGAAGCGGCAAGGACCCTGGCGGTCCAGGCGAACCAGGACCTGCAAGCCCGGCTGAAGGAGCTGAAAGCGGCGATTGCCAGCGCCCGCGACGCGACCGAGCGCGATCGAGCGCTGGTCGGTGCCATCGACCAGGTCGAGGCCCGGTACGGCCCGGTGGCTCTGGCCATCGTCGAGCTCGCGGCCGCCGGAAAAAACGAGGCGGCCGTCGACAAGATGAACGTGGAATGCCGTCCCCTGCTGGTCTCGCTGCTGACCGCAGTCAAGGAATACATCGACTACGGCAACGGGCAGGACCAGGCCAGCCTCGCCGCTGCAGCCGCCACCTACGCCGCACAGCGCGCGCTGCTCGTCGCGATCAGCGTGATCGCGGCAGTTGCCGCCGCTGTGCTGGGTTGGAGGATCACCCGCCGTCTGGTGTCCTCGCTCGGCGCCGAGCCCTCCGAGTTGAGCGAGGCCGCCCAGCGCGTGGCCGAGGGCGATCTGAGCCCCGTGCCGGGTGCCGATTCGGCACCTGCCGGCAGCGTGCTGGCCTCCATGGGGGCCATGCAGGGGCAGCTGGTCGAGCTGATCGGCCAGGTGCGCAGTTCGGCCGACAGCATCGCCACGGCCAGCGCGCAGATCGCCCAGGGCAACCTGGATCTTTCGAGTCGCACCGAGGAACAGGCGTCCGCGCTCGAACAGACCGCGGCGTCGATGGAGCAGCTGTCCTCGTCCGTCAAGCAGAACGCCGACAACTCGCGCCAGGCCAATCAATTCGCCCAAGGTGCCAGCACCGTCGCACAGCAGGGTGGCCAGGTCGTCGGCCAGGTCGTCGACACGATGAAGCAGATCAACGAGAGCAGCAAGCAGATCGCAGACATCATCGGCGTGATCGACGGCATCGCCTTCCAGACCAACATCCTGGCGCTGAATGCCGCCGTGGAGGCTGCGCGCGCCGGCGAGCAGGGCCGTGGATTCGCGGTCGTTGCGTCCGAGGTCCGCAGCCTCGCTCAGCGCAGCGCCGAAGCGGCCAGGCAGATCAAGGCGCTCATCATGGCCAGTGTCAAACGCGTCGAACAGGGCTCCCAGCTGGTCGATCAGGCGGGCGCGACGATGGTCGAGGTCGTGACCTCGATCAGACGCGTGACCGATCTCATGGGGGAGGTCAGCTCGGCCAGCGTGGAACAGAGTTCCGGTGTGGCACAGGTCGGCGAGGCGGTGTCGCAAATGGACCATGCGACGCAGCAGAACGCCGCGCTGGTCGAAGAAAGCGCCGCGGCCGCCGAGAGCCTGAAGGGACAGGCCCTGCAACTGGTGCAGGCCGTGGCGGTGTTCAAGCTGGCGCATTCCGCCACCGGGGTTGCCGCACCATCGGCTGCAGCGACTCGCCAGACTCCTGCCCGCGCCGCGCAGATGCACCAGGAGCGAAGAGGGCCGAATCGCGCCACGAACATCACGCGATTGAACAAGGCTTCCCCGGTCGAACCTGCATCCCCCCAGGCGAACGACCGTGTCGCCAGCTCGCGAACCGGCACCGACGATGAGTGGACGAGTTTCTGAGTCCCCACCGTGCCGTGACCCGACTCCAGCAGATCGAGTGGCGAATGGAACTCTTCTACGGCATCGTCGGTGAAGCAACGATCCAGGCGGAAGCGCTGGTCACGCAGATGCAGTCGGTCAAGGCGATCATCGATCTGATCAACACCCGGATCCGCACCGTCCAGCGGCACCCGGCAGACCTGCCCAGCGGCGCCCTGCTGACGCTGGCGTCGGATGTCAGCCGACTGGTAGCCATCGCAGCCGATGCCAACCGGACCGCCATCGCGTTCATCGGCGCGACACGCAGCGCGATCGAACCGGCGATCGAACTCCTGGCGCGAAGCCACGGCGATGAACCCTGGGCACGGACCATCTCCGCAACGCTGAAGTCGACGCTGCAGGTGTTCGATGTCGCTGAGCAGGTCCTTCATCGATACGAGACGCAGGCGTCGCGGGACATCGACGTGCTGCATGAACTGGCCGTCCGCCGCGACGTGCCACCCGATGTGATCGCGACCGTGAACGAACTCCTGCTGCGCCTGAGGCGAAACCCGCGCGCCTCTTGATCGCTGTCGCACAGCCCGGCTGCGCAGGTCGGCTACGCTTGCGACTTCTCAACGGTCCGCGACGTTCACGGCGCAGACCGATCCGCACCCGCTGCGCAGCCTGACTGTGCAGAGATCAACGGGACCGCTGCTGTGCCTGCAGCACAGCGGCATCGAGGCGACGGATGGCGAGGTGACGCCGTCGGTCGCGACCATTCCCGGAGGTCCAATGAGCGGTCGTTCCACAGGGCCAGCGCCAGGCGCTGACGCGATGGTGGCCCCGGTGTTCCTGGGGCCCGTCATTTCGGAAGCGGTGCGCCGGAAGGTCGATCTGCGTGCGCTGTTCCGGGGCCTGGAAATCGAGGCAGCCGACTTCGACGTCCCGGGCGCGGTCATTTCGCACCGGGAAGCCATCGCGATGGTCCGTCGTGCGCTGGCGCTCGTTGCGCTCTCCGGGCTCGACCTGGGCATGCGCACGAAGATCACGGAGCGCGGGGTCCTGGCACTGGGACTGCTGGCTGCCAGGACGCTGGGCGACGCCATCCAGCTGTCATTGCGGTTTCCGCAAAGCGCCGGCTACCTGCTGCAGCTCCGGGACGAGCCGGTCAGCAATGGGCGCGTGCTTTTCGCCGAACCGTTTCCGGAAGAACAGGACCTGCAACGGTTCCTCGTCGACCTGACGTTCTCGGCCACGGTCGTGCTGCGTCGCCAGGTGACGGCAGCGGACTATTCACCCGCGTTGGTGGAGCTGGCGTGCGAGATGCCGGTCGATGCCACCGCCCACGAGGCCTTCTACCGATGTCCCGTGCATTTCGGTTGCCTGCGGAACACGCTGTTCACGCATGTCGACTGGCTCGGATTCAAGCTGCCGTGGGCGAACACCATGGCCTTCCGGCTGTCGACGCAGTTGCTCGAGCGTGAATCAGAGCGCTTGAACATGATGTCGGCGGTGGGCGCCAGTGTGACGCGCGCCATCCGCAGATGCCTGCCTCGCATTGCCGACATCGCGCAGGTGGCTGCGTCGCTCAATGTCAGCGAACGCACCCTTCGTCGTCACCTGGCCGAAGGCGGCCTGAGCTTTCGCGGTCTGCTCGACGAGAGCCGCAAGTCGCGGGCGCTGGATCTGATGGCAGCCGGACATCGGGCGATCGCGCAGATCGCGGCCGAATCGGGCTTCGCGGACGCCCGTGCCTTCACCAGGGCATTCAAGCGCTGGACCGGACATCTGCCTTCGCTGATCCGCCCGGTCATCTCGATCGCGGCGGACCTGCGCGAATCCTCCATCGGTTGAATCTGCGGGCATCGAGTTCGGCGGCCTGACCCGGCACGAATTCGTTCGGCCACATTCAGGACCCATGCGGACAAGTTGGAACGAAGAAGCCGGACAGAGCACCGCGATGACCAATGATGGTGATCGATGGCGATCCCGAAGCAGGAAGTTGAAAGAGACGGTCGAGAGAGCCCTCTCGGAGCCTTGCTCCATCCTTCCGACGCGCGACAAACCGCACCGGTCTTTCTTCGCTCGCTGCTCGACGAGGCGGGCCGCCTGGGCATCACGCCGGATCCGTTCTTCCGCGGACTGGGCTTCGGGCCCGCTGATCTCGATTGCCCCGGCCTGACGATTGCGCACCAGGAAGCAACCACCGTCATACGCCGGGCGCTGCTCGCTATGGGCAATCCATCGCTCGGGCTGCTGATGGGGATCCGCAGCCGTGTCACTCATTTCGGCATCCTGGGACTGGGGATGCTTTCCAGTTCATCGCTGAAAGCAAGCATCGACCTGATGCTGAGGTATCCGATGAGCGCCGGCTTCTTGCTCAATGTTCGAGCGGTCGACTCGACCGCGCAATATGTGCTCGTCACCGAGTCGATCTTCAACAATCACGACATCGCCGACTTCCTGGTCGACAAGCTGTTTGCCGGACTCGTGCAGCTGAAGCGACAGATTTCAGAGATGGATTTTTCGCCAGTGCAGGTCGAGCTCATGCGACCTCCACGCGGCGATTACCACGATCACCAGCAGCACTATCGCTGCCCGGTCCGCTTCAATTGCACGCACAACCGGCTGGTCTTCGATCCGAAGGCGTTGAATTGGCCGATTCCCTCGGCCGACCTCCTGTCCTTGCGGACGTGTGAGCGATTGCTCGACCAGGAGACCCGAAGTGTGCACACCGGCTCCGCATTCGCCCAGGCGGTCCGACGCGCCATCGCCCTTGCGCTGCCTCAGACGCCCACCACGACGCAGCTGGCATCGATGCTCCACTTGAGCGAGCGCAGCCTGCGTCGCAAGCTGGCGCTGGAGAAGCTCAGTTTCCGCACGCTGCTCGACGAAGGTCGCCGGACGCGCGCACTCGACCTGGTGACCCACGGCCGGCGTTCGATTGCCGAGGTCGCCGCAGAAGCGGGGTTCAGCGACCCTCGCGCCTTCCGGCGGGCATTCCGCCGGTGGACCGGCGAATCGCCTACCGCCTGGCCCCCTGAATCCAGGGCAGATGCCGGGGACGGCCGTGGAAGCGCGGACGGTGCCTGACGCTGCCGCGGACCGGCCGGCACGCGAACGGGGACTGCTTGCACTGGTCTACGTCTCGACGGCCACTGAATCCATCGGCCGCGCCGAGGAACCCGTGCCATTGCTCATCGGCTGGCGCGCCCACAACGCCAGCGTCGGCATTTCCGGCGTGCTGCTCGCGAAGGACGGCGACCTGTGCCAGTACCTGGAGGGGACGGAGCCGGCGATGACGCTGCTCTATGCGCACATCTGCGTGGACCGGCGGCACCGGGGCGTGATCGAACTGCTGCGCGAACCGATCGAGCGGCGCGAATTTCCGGAGTGGCCCCTGGCTTTCTTCTGCGCACAGTCGTATCACGAGACGCGCATGTTGCCGACCGAAGAATTCGGGCGCACGTTGTTCGACCCCCGGGCTGCGTCGCGTTCCGCAGGTCACGCGCTGCTCACCGCCTTCTGGCAAGCGGGGCGAACAGACGCCAGTGGCTGAGCCAGCGGCAGATCGACTTGCGGCGCGTTCTGAAGCAGCGACGACAGCACCGCCTCGAAACGCGCCACGATGACATCCCAATCGAGCGCACACGCAGTGCGACGTGCCCGTTCGCCGATCAGCCGGCGGCGCTCCGGATCTGCGGCGAGGGCCGCCGCAGCCTGAACGAAGCCTGGCGCATCCGTGCAGTTCGCCAGCATGCCGTTGTCGCCCGAGCGGATCAATTGCGCCGCCGCCGCGTGATCGAAGGCCACCATCGGCAAGCCGCTGGCCATCGCCTCGGTGGTGACGTTCCCGAAGGTCTCGGTCAGGCTCGGGAAGAGAAACAGGTCGGCCGACGCGTAGTGCGCGGCCAGGTTCCGGCCATGGCAATGGCCTGCAAGGATCGCGGTGGGGCACAAGGCCTGCAATTCGGCGCGTTGCGGTCCGTCCCCGACCAGGACCAGACGCGCCCGCGCATCGGTGCTGCGGATCGCCTCGAAAGCTGCAAGCAGCACGCCGAGATTCTTTTCCGGTGCCAGGCGCCCGACGAATGCCACCACCAGGTCGCCAGGTTCGGCGCCCCAACTGCGCCGCAGGTCCTCGCTGCGCTGCTCGGGAGCGAACTGGACCGTGTCGACCCCGCGCGACACCACGCTGAGGTTCGCGAACCCGCCGAGTTCGAGCTCGCGACGCAGCGCGTCGGTGGGCACCATCGTGCAGCCTGCGCGGTTATGGAACCTGCGCAGGTAGGCCATGATGGGGCGGTTGAGCCAGCCGATGCCATAGTGCTGGCTGTAGGCGTGGAAATTGGTTCGAAAGTCGGAGCTGATCGGCAGCTTCAGCTGCAGCGCAGCGCGCAGCGCCGACCAGCCCAGCGGCCCTTCGGTGGCGATGTGGACGACGTCGGGCCGCTCGGCACGCCACAGGCTGACCAGCGCGCGTTGGGACGGCAGCCCCATGCGCAGGTTCGGATAGCGCGGGATGGGCATCCCGCGCATCAGCACCTCCTGAAAGCGGGGATCCTGTCTCGGTGAATCGGCAGGGCCCTGACGCGGCCGGATCAACTGGACGTCGTGGTGACGCCGGTGCAGTCCTTCGACCACACGGGACAGCGTCAGTGACACCCCGTTCACCTCGGGCGGATAGGTTTCGGTGACCACCGACACGCGCATCGATCGCTGAGCCGCAGGGTAGTTGTCGACCACGGTATGCCGCCTTGCCGATGTGTCCATGCGCGAATGCTGCACATCGATCGCAACAGTTCGATGACAGACGGGTTCGTCACGCGGGTTTCACGCAACGCCGTCAACATGCCCCGAGGCTGCGCCTGCCGGCGCTTCCATCAACCGGGATCCGGAGGCATGCCATGAAACCTTTCCTTCAAGCACTCGACGAGCAGCGCTGGGACGACCACCGCTACTACCACCACAGCCGCGTCAACCAGAGCCTGCATCTCGTCAGCGCGATCTGCTTCGTCGTCGCCTACGGGCTGCTGTTCGTCGATCCGGCGATGGCGGCCATCCTGGCCTGGGGCGTCTCGATGACGACGCGGCAGGCCGGGCATTTCTTCTTCGAGCCGCGCGGCTACGACGAAATCAATCAGGTGACCGACGCCTACAAGGAAGAGGTCAAGGTGGGCTACAACATCCAGCGCAAGATCGTCCTGATGAGCGCATGGGTCGCGGTGCCGCTGCTGTTGTGGTGGTCGCCTTCGGTGTTTGGCCTGATCGCGCCGGCCGATTCGTTCAACGCCTACGTGCACGATGTCGGCATCGGCTGGCTGGCGCTGGGCGTCGCGGGGCTGCTCGTGCGGGTCCTTCAGCTGTGGATGAAAGCCGACCTGATGACCGGGCTGGTTTGGATGACGAAGATCCTGACCGACCCGTTCCATGACATCAAGCTCTACCACCGCGCACCGTTGCACCTGCTGCGCGGCGAGTGGATCGACACCCAGCGGCACGCGCGGCCCGAGTGATCCGGCAGGGGCTCAGCCGGTCGGCCGCGGTTCGCGGCCGACCCGCTTCGATAGCTTCACCCCTGGAATCGCTTGCGCAGCATCTCCCGCAGGATGCCGCGCCGTATCAATCGGTTGCTCGTCGCTGCGCCATCCCACCATCCGTCGGCCCGCATCTCCTGCGCAGCAGCGACAAAGCGCTGCAGGACCGCGTCGAACTCCTCGTCGCTGTAGTTGAGGCTGAAGATGATGCGGCCTGAACCGACCCAGCTCAGCGCCAGCCCATGTGCCCGCAGATAGAACTGAAGCATCCAGTTGTAGCGCGACGGCTGTGCGTAGGTGACGGTCCAGATCGACGACAAGTGCGCGATGCGCACCGGCAGTCCGGCCGACTGCAATGCCTGGTTGAATCGTTGCGCGCGGTCGTCCCATCGCGCATCGATGCCTTCGTACATGGCCTTCACCTGCGGACTGTCGAGCCGATCGAGAAAGGCGCCCATCGCCCCCATGACGCAGGGATGCGCATTGAAGGTGCCCCGCGCAAAGCAGACGTCGGCCGGTCGCTCCTCCCGAAAGCGCTTCATCAGCGCAGCGCGACCGCAGACCACGCCGACCGGCAGGCCGCCACCGAGCGTCTTGCCGTACACCACCATGTCGGCGGCGACGCCGAAATACTGCTGCGCACCGCCGGGCGCAAGCCGAAAGCCGACGAACACCTCGTCGAGGATCAGCACGATGCCGCGCTCGGTGCAGACCTCGCGCAGCGAGCGCAGCCAGGCGGTGTAGGCATCGCGATCGAAACCGGCATGACGCCCGCTGTCGACCAGCGACGAATCGGCCGGTGCACCGGCATTGGGATGCAGGGCCTGCAGCGGGTTGACCAGCACGCAGGCGATGTCCCGCCTCGTTCGAAGCACTTTCAGCGACCGCTCATGCATGTCGCGCAGCGTGTAGGTTTCGCGCGGCGGCAGCGGGTTGCCCGGGCCGGGCTGAACGTCTTCCCACCAGCCGTGATACGCGCCGCAGAAGCGCACCAGGTTCTTCCGTCCGGTGTGGTACCGGGCCAGCCGAACCGCCTGCATCACCGCCTCGGTACCCGACATGTGGAACGACACCTCGTCGAGGCCGGAGATGGCCTTCAGTCGCTCCACGTTGTCGATCACGCACGGATGGTAGGAACCGAGCACCGGGCCGAGGTCGCGCACCCGCGCGACACCCTCGTCGATGCACGCCTTGTAGAAGTCGATGCCGAACACGTTGACGCCATAGGAGCCGGTCAGGTCGTGGAAGACATTGCCATCCAGGTCTTCCACGGTCACGCCATGCGCCGCCTTGAGGAAGCTGCCGGTCCTCAGGTGCTTGCGCAGATAGGGGCTGTACTGGAACGGAACCCGGTAGCTGCTGGTGAACTGCAGATCGGACACGCCGTCTCGCGCCCGTGCGGTCATCGCGGCGCTGCGCGGGTAACGCTCGTCGTACAGCCGAGCCAGTCGCCGGAAGCCGGCACGGCGGCGTTCGACCACCTCGGCGGTTGCGTCGTCCGACGCGAAGAAGCCGTCCTCGTCGTAGGCGTAGCCGGGAATCAGCGCAGCGATGCGCTTGGCCATGCGGGAGTGGCCGGCCAGCGAGCGGTGCTTGGCTTTCGACAGTTCCAGCCGTCGCCTGGCGCGCGGAAACGCCCAGGCCAGGATGCCGATCGTCAGTGCAGAGAGTGCGAAGGATTCGTCCATGAGCAGGTGTGTTGATGTCCAACCCGTTATCTAACAGTCTCGATTGACAGGACCGTGAAAACCATGAATCCGCTGCGCAGGCTCGTTGCCCACGAAGACCTCAATTTCCTTCTGACCAACCGGGTGCCTCGCATGATGCTGACGCGCTGGATGGGCTGGTTCAGCCAGATCCGCAACCCGTGGATCGCGCGCGCGTCGATCGCCGTGTGGCGCCTGTTCACCGACCTGGACCTGAGCGACGCCCGCCAGCAGCGCTTCGCCAGCCTGCACGACTGCTTCACACGCGAGTTGAAGGACGGCGCCCGCGCGATCGATCCGCGTGCGGACATCCTGACCAGCCCCTGCGATGCGATCGTGGGCGCGTGCGGACGCGTCGATGAAGGTCAGGTGTTCCAGGCCAAGGGCTTTCCGTATGCGCTGCGGGATCTGTTCGGTCCCAGCCAGGACACCCGCGCGTTCCACCGGGGAACCTACGTGACCCTGCGGCTGACGTCGGCGATGTACCACCGCTTCCACGCGCCACAGGATTGCGAGGTCGAGCACCTGACCTACCTGAGCGGCGACACGTGGAACGTCAACCCGATCGCGCTGGCGCGGGTCGAGCAGCTGTTCTGCCGCAACGAGCGCGCCGTTCTTCGGTTGCGAATGCAGGACAGCGGGCAACCGATCGCGCTGGTGCCGGTCGCGGCCATCCTCGTCGCCAGCATCCGGCTGCATTTCCTCGATGTGCTGCTGCACCTGCGCTACCGCGGGCCGAACGAGATTCCCTGCAAGGCTCGCTTCGCCAAGGGTCAGGAGATGGGCTGGTTCCAGCACGGCTCGACCATCCTGGTGTTCGCGCCACCGGGCTTCGCCTTGTGCGCGGGCATCGCGCCGGGTCAACGCATCCGCATGGGCCAGGCGCTGCTGCAAGCAGGTCCGCGCGGATGAGACGACGCACCCGCGTCGGTGTCGGTGTCGAGTACGCCGTCGGAGCACCGCCGACGCCTGGTGATCGACGCCCTCAGGGGCGCGGCACGACGTCGGCGCAATGCAGCGCAGCCACTGCCCCGGGCAATGGAAGAAGCGCGACATCGGTTGGGGGGGGCGACACCGCCACCGGCCGTGCCTCGGCGCTGCGGTCGATGATCTCGAGTCGGCCATCGTGGTGCTCGACCAGCGCGGTGAGGCTCTCCACCCAGTCGCCATCGTTGCAGTACAGCACGCCCTCGATCTCGCGGATCTCGGCGTGATGGATGTGGCCGCAGACGACACCATCCAGACCCCGGCTGCGTGTCTCACGCGCCAGCGCCGCCTCGAAATCACCCACGTAGCTGACCGCGCGCTTGACCTTCAGCTTGAGGAAGCGGGACAGGCTCCAGTACGGCAGGCCGAGCCGCGCCCGGGCCACGTTGAAGCGGCGGTTCAGCCTCAGCGTGAACTCGTAGGCGATGTCGCCGACATAGGCCAGCCACTTGGCACACTGGATCACGCCGTCGAAGAGGTCGCCGTGCGTCACCCAGAGCCGGCGCCCATCGGCCATGGTGTGAACGCAGTCCTCGACGATGTCGACGCCGCCGAAGTTGTGTGCCACGTATCGACGCGCGAACTCGTCGTGATTGCCGGGCACGAAGATCACGCGCGTGCCCTTGCGTGCCTTGCGCAGGATCTTCTGCACCACGTCGTTGTGGCTTTGCGGCCAGTACCAGGTGCGGCGCAACTGCCATCCGTCGATGATGTCGCCGACGAGATACAACGTCTGACACTCGGTGGTTCGCAGGAACTCGAGCAGCGCCGAGGCCTGGCAGCCAGGCGTCCCGAGATGCAGATCGGAGATCCACGCCGTGCGCACGCTCAGGGTCCCGTCGTCGTCGGTGCTGTCCATGCTTGTGCCTGCTGTGTGCATGGACTCGCATGGTCGCGCCGCGACATGACACGGTGTTGACACAGTCATCTCACGTCGCCGGGAGCGTGCAGGCGCACGCATGTGCAGCTCGCTGTCACCGTCCCGTCAGCAACTCTTCACGGAGATGTCATCGCTTGCCCGGAGCATCGCCGCGAGCCAAGGAGAGATCGATGAGGGACATGCCCGTGAATATCCAGCCGATGTTCGACCCGCGTCTGAACATGAACCCGTCGCGGTCAACTGTCCGACAGCCAGCGCCGCACGCGCCGACCGTGTACCGCCAGAAGGCCGCGGCAGCACCCGTCTCCTTCGAGGCGGTGTGGGCGCGCGACCTGGATGAGGTGCGCCTGGCCCAGCAACTTCGCCACCTCGTGTTCGTCGAGGAAATGGGCGCACGCGTGTCGCTTCCCGCAGGCACGCCGCCCGGCCACGACGCGGACCTCTTCGACGACCACTGCGAGCACCTGCTGCTGCGCGTCACCCAGGCAGACGGCGAGCCCGGCCCGGTGATCGGGACCTATCGCGTGCTGACACCCGCGGCGGCCAAACGCGTCGGCGGGCTCTACAGCGAAACCGAGTTCGACCTGACCCGCCTTCGCGCGATGCGCGAGCGCATGGCCGAGCTGGGGCGTTCGTGCGTGCACCCGGACTGGCGCACCGGCGGCGCGATCCTCGCGCTGTGGGCCGCCCTCGCCGACTTCATGAAGCGCAACGCACTTGACACGATGATGGGTTGCGCAAGTGTCGGCATGCGCGATGGAGGCCATGTCGCGGCAAGCCTGTGGACCCAGTTGCGCGACACGCATCTCGCACCGATCGACTGGCAGGTGCGTCCCCGGCTGCCACTGCCGGTCGAGCAGCTGCAATGCGATCTCGATGTCGATCCGCCGGCGCTGATCAAGGGCTACCTGCGCTGCGGTGCCAAGGTCCTGGGACCGCCGGCCTGGGACCCGGCATTCAACACCGCCGACCTGCCGATGCTGATCCGCCTGGCCGACCTGCCGCCCCGCTACCGGAAGCATTTTCTCGGAGAGTGAATCAGGCCGAGACCGGCTTCAACTCACGGATGCCCCTTGCCGATCGTGACGTAGCCGTCGACGCCGTCGTGCGCCAGCACGTCGTTGGCCTCGAACACGGCTGACGCAGGGGGCGTGGTCAGGCCGACGGCATCGCCCGCGGTCGTGCTCCAACCCGCGAAGTCCCAGCGACCGGCCTCGCCTTCGCGCCACCAGAGCGGGTTGCGGTGGCGGTCGAGCAGGAAGCCGAGCCCGCTGCGGTCCAGGCCCAGCCACTCGCAGAACTTGTCGAGATGCTGAGGCGCCGCCTGCTCGTGGCGGCGCACCAGCGCCAGGCCCTGCGCGCGGGTCAGCCGGCCGTGGCGGATCTCGCGGCAGGCGTGGTCGGTGACCTTCGAGTAGCCGTGCTTGTGCAGCTTCAGCACGTCGTGCAGGTCCATGTAGTTCCAGCAGTCGACGTGGTCGTAGGTGTCGAACGTGCGCGCGAAGGCAGCGGTGCGGTAGCCAAAGCGCTCGATCATCTGCTCGTGCTGGGCCTTCGGGTCCCAGCGTACGTAGTTGCCGAGGTAGACGCCGCGCACACCGATCCCGGACAGCGCGGCATCGTCCGGGTAGCGGTACTGCCAGATGTCGGATTCCTTCAGCGTGTCGAACATCGTCGGCAGGTCGTCGGCCTCGCGGCCCAGCAGGTCGTGGTCCTGGCGGTGGCGCCGCGTCATCTCGACCCCGTCTTCGTGCGAGTACATGCCGACCTGCTCCAGGCCCTGGTGCGCGCCCCACAGGATCAGCGGTATGCGGTAGCGCACCGCCGTCTGCACCGGGAACACCGTCTGCCCGGCCAGGCAGTGCCAGTAGTCACTGCCGAAGTCGCGCAGCGTCGCGCGGGTGATCTTCTTCACCGCGTGCGGGTTGACGTTCTGCTGGATCAGGTCGCAGTCGAAGCGGATGCGCAGGTTCGCCAGGTTGCGGATGCCCAGCGAGGTGTTGAAGTACTTGTTGTAGGTGACCAGCAACGGGGTCAGCCCGAGCCGCTGCTTGACCAGGTGCACGATGTAGTGCGAGTCGCCCGCGCCGCTGACCGGCACGATGCAGTCGTAGGTGCTGCCGTCGCGACTGCGGTACGGCGCCACCAGCGCTTCGAGGCGCTGCCAGCGCTCGGCCCAGTCGAGACGGTCCTTTTCCTCGTGCACGCGGCAGCCGGAGCAGATTCCTTCTCCATCGAGCATCAGCCCCAGCGGATGCGCGGAGGTGTACAGGCAGCGGCGGCAATGCATCAGGGCGGCCATGATCAGCTCCAGGCCCGCGCGGGGTCGAGCGGCGCATGCGTCGGCGCGCGCAGCGGCAGGCCGGCCAGCGACTGCTTCAGGTGCTGCACCGCATGCTCGCGGTGGTTGAGAAAATTGCCGACGGCCGCCGCGACGACGTTCGGGCGTTCCAGCACGCCGCGCAACTGAGCCGGCTCGCTGAGGCCGCCGAACGCGATCAGCGGCAGCGCAGGCATCGGCCACAGCGACAGCAGCCGTTCGTCGAAACCGCCGTGCACGCCCTCGTGCTGCCAGTCGACCAGCAGCACCTCGGAGATCGCGCCGGACGAGAGCACGTCGAGCAAGCGCTGCGGCAGCGGGGTCGCGCGGCGGCTGCGGTGGTCGAGCCAGGTCAGTTCGCCGTCCTGTACCGACAGCGGCAGCACCGCCACCAGCGCCTGTGCACCGAGCGGCTCGGCCAGCGCGGCAGCCAGGTGCGGATCGTCGTGCAGCAGCGCGTCGATGCCGATGCGCTCGGCCCCGGCCTGCACCGCACGCACGCCATCGTCGACACTGCGCACGCCGCCGGCGTAGACCAGCGGTGTCGACAGGCCGCGTCGGCACAGCCGCTCGAGCAGCACCAGATCCGGACCGCCGCCGTGCGCATCGCGGTCGATGCACTGCAGCAGGATCTCGTCGACGCCCCAGCGGTCGAGGTTCTCGGCAATCACCTCGGGTCGCCCGAGCGGCCGGTGCCGGCCGTAGGCGACCGACTGCACGGCCCAGCCGTCCTTGACGGTGATGACACCGATCAATCGCTTCTCAAGCACGGCACAGCCCCTCGATCACGTTCTTCAGCAGCGTGCGACCGGCAAGCTGGCTCTTCTCGGGATGGAACTGCAGGCCGACGACCTTGCCGCGCCGCACCGCGACGGTGAAGGCATCGGCGAGCCGCGAGATACCGACGCAATACGGCGGCGGCGTGTCGAATGCATAGGCGTGGTTGAAGTACAGCGACTGCCCGTCGCTCGGCGACAGCAGCGCGTCTTCGGGGTCGATCTCGATGGTGTTCCAGCCGATGTGCCAGCGTGCGCCAGCCAGCGGCCGCACACGGCCCGGGATCAGCCCCAGGCCTGCCGTGAGCCGATGTTCGAGAGACATGTCGGCCAGCAGTTGCATGCCCAGGCAGATGCCGACGAGCGGCTGCCCGGCACGCGCCTGCTGCCGCAGGAAACCGACCAGCCCGTGTTCGTGCAGCGACGCCATCGCCGCCGGGAACGCACCGACGCCGGGCAGCACGATCGCATCGGCGGCGGCCAGCGTCTCGGTATCGCGGGTGACGCGGCAGCGGTGGCCCAACCCGGTGATCGCGCGCGCGACCGACGCGAGGTTGCCGGCACCGTAGTCGACGACACCGATGGTCAGCCGCTTCATGCCGACTCCTTCACAGCCCGACTCCCACCTGGAACCTACGATGGATGCGTCCATCTCCATCGATGTCGAACAGCGTGCGGTTGGTCGCGGCATGTACCTGCTGCCAGAACGCCTCGACGCCGATGCCGAGGTAGTCGCAGTAGCGCGCGATGTAATCCGGCGAGCAGGCCTGGTCGTACTGCTCGACCAGCTCGATGCCCCGCTCGCGGCTCATGCGGCCAAGGCGGATCTCCTCGTTGACGTAGTCGGTCGTGCGGCCGAAGCCGAACTTGAAGTACTTGATCATCTGGTTGATTGGCGTGAAGTCCTCGTCGAGCGCGGTCACGCCGAACAGGTCGCCGGTGTCGGCCACGCCGTCGGTGCGGATCTCCAGCCCCTGCGCGCAGGAGTGCATCGCGTTGTTGACCAGCGACCAGTCGCCGAGAAACCAGCCCAGGTAGATGATCTGCAGGCCCAGAGCGTCGAATTCCTCGGGCTGCGGGTAGACGTAGGGCAGCAGCTGGCGGCGGTCGTGGCCGGCATCGAGCATCCACTGCAGGCCACTCGACAGCGTGTTCATGTGGCGCAGGTTGTTGCCGTCGTACCCGGTCTTGCCCAGCGTCTTCAGGTCGCCGAGCTGCAGCGCCGGGTTCTCGCCCCACAGGATCAGGTCGATGCCATACCGCAGCGCGATCTGCGGCACCGCAGAGAAAAGCGCCAGCTCGGTGGAGCGGAAGGAGTTGGTGAAACGCTCGAAGCCCTGCCGCTTCAGCGTGCGCCAGGTGGCCGGCGCGGGCTGCGAGACCAGCACGTCGAATCCCAGATCGATCAGGTTCGACAGGTTGTGCATGCCTCGCTCGGTGGCCTGCTCGGGCGGGTAGCCCAGGCACACCAGCAGCGGGTTGACGTCGAACTTGTCGCGCACCCACAGCGCCTGGCGAGTGCTGTCCTTGCCGCCGGAGACGCCGATGATGCAGTCGTGGAACTGGCCCGGCTTGCGGCGGCGGCTCGCGAACAGGTCGCTCAGGATGTCGATGCGCTCCTGCCAGTCGACACCGCGCACCGCATCGACGTAGTCGCAGGCGGGACAGATGCCGACGTCGCTGAAGCGGGTGTTCGGCCGGGTGTCGGGCTGCAGGCAGCGCAGGCAGTAGCGCATGGTGGCGTGGTGGCGAGAGTCAGTCGGCGAATCGAAAACCCTGCTCGCGCGCCAGCACCCGCATCTCGGGCGGCACGCGGTAGGTGCGCAGGTAGGTGTAGTCCTTGCGGCGGTGGATGAACTCGCTGTACGCCGCCGCATGGTGGTTGTCGCGCGCCGCGATGAAGAACAGCGCGAGCTTGGCGCCGTGCGGGGCGATACCCGTGGTCGGTGTGGCGCGGTGGTCGAGGCGCGTGTGGAACACCACCAGGTCGCCAGCACGCGAGCCGAGCACCGTGCCCTGCTGCTGCGCGCGCGCCTGATAGCGCTCGGCAGAACCGGGCTGTCCGGCGTCGGGCTTTGGCACCAGGTGGCTGCCGCTGACGACCGACAGTCCGCCGCCATGCTCGGCGGTGTTGTCCTGCAGGTAGACCGCGCACTGGTAGATCGCGTGGTCAGAGGTCCAGTGCGCCATGCTGCCGGCGCACTCGAACATGTCGGTGTCCTTGTGCCAGCCACCGAAGCCCTCGCGGTGCGCCGCGTGCTCGGGCAGCAGCACGAAGCCCGGCCCGATCAGCTCGTTCAGCATGGCCGCGGTGCGCGGCTCGAACAGGCGTCGGTAAATGCCCGGAAACAGGAACAGGTCGGGCAGGATGCCGCCACAGCCGGGCGGCGTGATGATCCTGCCCTGATGCTGGGGAGCATCGAAGGCGTCGGTGACTTCGCAGCGCAGCGACTGCACCGCATCGCGGTCGAAGAAACCGCGGGCGTTGTACCAGCCCTGACGCGCCAGTTGCTGGGCCGGTTCACGGCTGCTGGTGCGGCTGATGACGACCACCGGTTCACGGGCGGCGGACGCGGTGGCGAGTGCGGTCTGCATGATGGGCGTGGCCTCAGCGCTTGCGCGCGATCGCGCGCAGGTTGCCGGACAGGCCGTGATCGGCCAGGAACTGCTGGAACGGCGCCGCGAGGCGCGCGTGGTCGGTGACCAGCAACTGCTGAAGGAACGGCTGCGCCGACACGTCGCAGCGACCCGCCTGCACCGCTTCGCGCACCAGTTCGACATCGAGCCGGCCCGGGGTCGCGACCTCCAGCACCTCGCAGTCCAGGCGTTCGAGCAGCCGGGCGATCGATGCCGGGTTGAAGAGATTCACATGCTCGGTGTCCACCGCCACCGACTCGGCGCCGAGCACCTGGGTGTCGAAGCCATTGCCGTTGGGGCAGGTCAGCACCAGCAGACCGCCGGACTTCAGCAAGCGAAGCGCCCGGGCCAGGAACGGCACCGGGTCGAACACGTGCTCGATGACCTCGAAGCACACCAGCACGTCGGCCGGATCGTCGAATCGCTCGGGCAGGTCCTCGACCGCGGTTTCGTGCACGGCAAGACCCTGTCGTCGGCAGGCGGCAGCCATCTCGGGCGTGCGCTCGACGACCGAGACGCGTTCGAACGCGGCGCTGTCGCGCGCCAGCGCCGCGAAGGTGCCGAAGCCCGGACCGAGTTCGATCAGGTGTCCCGGGCGCACGCCGTGCGCGGCGCAGGCCGCAGCGATCGTCGCCAGCAGCGGGCGACACAGCTTGTCGCGCCGCCGTTGCTCGGAGGCCGGGAAGATGTGCTCGGCCCAGAGCCGGTAGTTCTCGGAGTGACTGTAGTAGTCGTCCATCAGCACCGGCGTCGGGCGCGGCGACATGTACAGCGTGTCGCAGTCTTGGCAGAGCACGAACTGGCAGCGGTACTTGTCGAAGGCGCGGCTGGCGGCCGTCTGACCGCAGGCCGGGCACGGCACCGCGACGAAATCGCCGAGGTGCCGGTGCAGGCGCGCATGGTCGCGCGCCATCGCCTCGCGTTGCCGCGCCATGAATTGCGGGCCGCGGATCTCCGCAATGCTGAGAGTCTCTGGAGAAGTCGTCATGGAGGGATGCCTCTGTCAGGCGGCGAGCACGGCGCCCGCGGGATGAACCAGCGACCAGCTGGCTGGCGTGCCGCGCCGCACGTCCTGGCGCACGCTGCAACCGAGCAGCGCGTCGAGTTCGCGCGTCGGCAGGCCGTAGCCGGGACGGATCGCGCGCAGGTTGGCGGCAGTGAGCACGTCGCCGGCCTTCAGGTCCTCGACGATGTACAGCGATCGCCGGTAGCGCATCGACGCGGTCTCTGCCACCGACATGCCGAAGCTCGGGACGCCCAGCGCCTGCCAGGCGCGCTCGGTCTCGATGCGCAGCTGCGCGAACTCGGCGGGCTCGAGCGAGAACGCCGCATCGACGCCGCCTTCGGCGCGCGACTCGGTGAAGTGCTTCTCGATGACGCACGCGCCAAAGGCAACCGCGGCGACAGCAGCGCCGCAGCCCATCGTGTGGTCGGACAACCCGACATCGCAGCCGAAGGCGTCGCGCAGCACCGGGATGCTGCGCAGGTTGGTGTTCAGCGGCGTGGACGGGTAGGTGCTGGTGCACTTGAGCAGCACCAGATCGCGGCAACCGGCGGCGCGCGCGGTGCGCACGGTCTCGTCGATCTCGGCCAGCGTGGCCATGCCGGTGGAGACGATCATCGGCTTGCCGGTGGCCGCCACCTTGCGGACCAGCGGCAGATCGGTGCACTCGAAAGACGCGATCTTGTAGGCCGGCACGTCCAGTGTTTCGAGGAAGTCGACCGCCGTGTCGTCGAACGGCGTGCTGAAGCAGTGCAGGCCCAGCGCGGCAGCGCGCTCCATGATCGGGCGGTGCCACGCCCACGGCGTGTGCGCCTCGCGGTACAGGTCGTAGAGCTGCCGGCCGGCCCACAGGCTCTGCTCGTCGTCGATCAGGAAGCCCGGCGCGCTGATGTCCAGCGTCATCGTGTCGGGCGTGTAGGTCTGCAGCTTGATCGCATCGGCGCCGGCCGCAGCAGCAGCTTCGACGATGCGCAGCGCACGGTCGAGCGACTGGTTGTGATTGCCGCTCATCTCGGCGATCACATACGGGCGGGCGTCGGGCCCGATGGGGCGGTCGCCGATCAGCATCCACAACTCCTCGTGTGTCGGTCCCGGGCGGGGTACCGATCCTTCGAGGTGATGTTAGGAAAGCAGGCGCCCGTGGTGCGCCGGATAAGCGGCCGGTTCGACCGCCAGTTCGCGCGGGCTACAGCGGGTCGATGCGCAGCCGGTAGGTGCGTCCACGGTGCTCGAAGAACGCCGGGTAGCGGTCGGGGTCGGCGACGCGCAGCAGATCGAACGAATCCACCAGCGGGCGCAGCGGGTCGATGCGGCTGTCCGCCGGCACGCGCTTGCGGTACATGCTGCCCTCGCCCACCTGCTCGCGCGGGACGACGGTTTCGCGATGCGCGAGCGCCCAGTCCATCAGAGCGATCTCGGCGTCGAAGATCAGCGCATTGATCTCGGCGCACACCGCCGTGTCGGGAATCGGCACCTCGATCTGGTGCCAGATGCGGCCGGTGTCCAGCTCGTCCTCGGCTTCGAGCAGCGTCATCGTCAGCCGCTCGCAGCCATCGAGGATCTGCCAGATGTGCGGCGACATGCCGCGACCGGCCGGCAAGGCACTGGCGTGCAGCACCAGCGTGTGCTTGAACTTCGCGCGCACCGTCGCACCAATGATCTGGTGGCAGGACACCAGGAACAGCACGTCGCCGCCCGTCAGCTCGCGCCAGTCGCGGCAGATCCGCACCTCGACCCGGGGCGCCAGCGCAACGGCCCACCGTTCGAGCCAGGCGTTGACGCCGTGCCTTGGATCGGTGCACAGGATGGAAACGCAGGTCATCGCAGTCTCGCGCCCTGCACGGGTCGCTCCAGATCGAGCAAACGGCGTGCGACGCGACGCGCACCCAGGCCGTCGACCAGTTCCCGGCCGTGAACCGACAGCGAATGGCGCAGGGCCGCGTCGACGATCAGCTCGCGCAGCGGCGGTGCGATGTCGGCGGCGCGCGGTGGCTCGGCAGTCACGACACGCATCACGCCCAGGTTCTGCAATGGCAGCAGCACCTCGCGCTGGTTGGGCGCAGCCAGCAGGGCCAGCGTGGGCGCTCCGAGGCAGCAGCGCTCCCAGGTCGCACCGCCGCCCGCACCGAGATGCAGGTCGTGCCGCGCGTAGAACGCCGCCAGGTCGGGCTGATCGACGGTGAGCTGCGTCTGCGCATCGGCTTCGACCCGCTCGCGCAGCCGGGCCAGATGCGGATTTCCCGAGGTGGTCGCGATCTCGACGGCGCCCCGAAAGCCGAGGTCGTCGCGCACGACCGCGAGCGCCAGCGTGCTCAGGTCGGCCTCATCGGTGCCGCCCATGAAAATGCCGATGCTGGCCACGCTGTCACGCGGCTCGCCGCGCGGCGCGTCGGCGTAGGCGGGTGCCAGCAGCGCATACCCGGGCCCGCCCAGCAGCACCGGCGGCACCCTGCCGTGGCGCGCATGCTTGGCGGTGTGATCGGTGGCCATGTTGGGATCGACCAGCAGATCGACCGCCATCGGGCGGTCGCCCAGGTCGTCGATCGCGGCCATCTGCGCGCCGGTGCCTTGCTGCACGGCCCGGTGCCAGGACGCGCCCAGTGCGTAGTGGTCGGCCAGCACGGCGTCGGGCTCGAAGCTGCGGCTGCTGGCGATGAAGGCACGCGCGTCGTCGTGCTCCGAGTCCGCATCACGCACCGGTCCGTCGGCAATGGCGTGACAGTCGAAGCCACTTCTGGCGATTTCACCTGCCGCATCGACATCGGTCGCACGCACGTAGAACATGACTTCCGCGTCCTCGTCACGCAATGCCTGCGCGAGCGACAGGCAGCGCTTGACATGGCCGAGACCGATGGATGCCGAGGCGTCGGCGCGGATGGCGATCTTCATGGTGTGGGGGCCTTTGGATGCGCGCGACGCGCTTCGAACAGCGCTTCGGCGAGCGCCCAGTCGGCGGGCGTGTCGATGTCGACCGCACTGCCCTCGTCGAGGACCAGGGTGCGCGCATCGGCGTGCAGCGCCAGGCCGTCGAGCCAGCTCGAAGCGCGGCCCCAGTAGAACTGACCGGCGTCGTGATAGGCCCTGGGCAGGTCCTGCGTGCGCGTCTGAGCATGTTCGGGGTGGAACGGAGCACTGCGCCCGCCAGCGTCGCGGCGCAGCGCGCGCTGGATGGGCGAACGGTAGGCGAGCACCGGGAACACGTAAGGTGCATCGCACTCCTCCAGCATGATCAACGCGGCCGTCAGATCATTCACGCGCAGCAGCGGCACCGCCGGGTAGATGCAGCACACGGTGTCGACGCGCCAGCCCAGGTCACGGCAGGCACGGATCGCGTGCGCGACCACGGGCACCGTGGGCGTGAGGTCACCGGACAGATCCGCCGGTCGCATGAACGGCACCTCGGCGCCGGCCTGTCGGGCAATCTGCGCCACGTCGGCATCGTCGGTGGTCACGACCACGTGATCGAACAAGCCGCTGGTCCGCGCCAGATCGATCGCATAGCCGATCATCGGACGCCCGGCGAACGCACGGATGTTCTTGCGCGGAATGCGCTTGCTGCCGCCGCGCGCGGGGATGACGGCAAGGCGGCTGTTCATTTCAGCGCGTCTTCCAGGCAGTGGACGACGCGGTCCTGCTCGGCCTGCGTCATCGACGGGAACAACGGCAGCGACAGCGTGCGGGCGTAGTAGCGCTCGGCCGCGGGGAAATCACCACGCCGGAAGCCGAGTCGCGCGTAATAAGGCTGCGTGTGGATCGGGATGTAGTGCACGTTGACGCCGATGTCTGCGGCACGCATCGCGCCGAACACATCGCCCCGCGACCGGTTGCAGCGCTCGGGATCGATCTCGATCGCATACAGGTGCCACGCCGAGACCCGGTCGGGCGCGCGCGGAGGCAGCCACACCGGCAGGCAGGCCAGCAGTTCGTCATAGCGATCGGCAAGCGCACAGCGCCGGGCGTGCATCGCGTCGATCCGCGCGAGTTGCGACAGCCCCAGCGCCGCCTGCACGTCGGTCATTCGGTGGTTGTAGCCCAGCACCTGCTGCTCGTAGCACCATGCGCCCTCGGGCGGCTGCTCCATCTGCGCCACGTCGCGCGTGACGCCGTGGGAGCGCAGCATCTGCACCCGATGTGCCAATGAGGCGCTGTTCGTCGTGACCATTCCGCCTTCGGCGGTGGTCAGAACCTTGACGGCGTGAAAGCTGAACACGGTGGCGTCGGCGTAGCGGCTGCCGACAGGCTGTCCCAGATAGCTGGCACCGGTGGCATGCGAAGCGTCCTCGATCAGCCGGAATCCGTATCGATCGGCCAGCGCGCGCATCTCGCGCAGGTCGGCTGGCAATCCGGCGAAATCGACCGGGATCACCACCTGCGGCAAAGCGCCTGCGGCCGCCGCGTCGCGCAACTTGCGCTCCAGCGCCGCAACGGACAGGTTGCGGGTGGCCGGATCGATGTCGACGAAATCGACGCTCGCGCCGCAGTACAGCGCGCAGTTGGCCGAAGCGAGAAAGCTGTTCGGACTGGTCCACACCCTCGAACCCGCGCCGACACCCAGCGCGAGACATGCCAGATGCAGCGCCGACGTCGCGTTGCTGACCGCCACCGCGTGAGCGGTCTGGTGGCGCGCGGCGAAGGCGGCCTCGAACTGCGTGACCACCGGCCCCTGCGTGACGAAGTCGGAGCGCAGCACCGCCATCACGGCCGCGATGTCGCTCTCGTCGATGTCCTGCCGGCTGTAGGGAATCACCGTGATCTCACCGGCCGGTCAGGCGTGCGCGACGGCCGACACGCGGCGGCGGCGCTCGATCGTCTTGGCGCCATCGACATGCGCGGCGATCAGCTGGCGCAATTGCGCCACGCTGAGGAAATGCGGGTTGCTGCCACTGTCGTAGGCGAAGCCCGGCTCGACCAGACGCGCGTGGTGGCGTGCCACGTAATCATCGACGGTGTACTCGCCGCTGGTCGGCAGGATCGCGAAGTAGTCCCCGAGGTCGGCGGTGTTCAGGCTGTCGCTCGAAGTGATCATTTCCTCGTGGATCTTCTCACCCGGGCGGATGCCGACGATCTTCTGCGTGCACTCCGGCGCGATGGCGGTGGCCACGTCGGTGATGCGGTAGGAGGGAATCTTCGGCACCAGGATCTCACCGCCCCAGGCGCGCTCGATCGACCACAGCACCATCTCGACGCCTTCCTGCAGCGAGATGTTGAATCGCGTCATCTGCGGGTCGGTGATCGGCAGCACGCCGCTCGGCCGTTGCGCGAGGAAGAACGGGATCACCGAACCCCGGCTGCCCATCACGTTGCCATAGCGGACCACGCTGAAGCGCAGGTCGCGGTGGCCCTTGATGTTGTTGGCGGCGACGAACAGCTTGTCGGAGCAGAGCTTGGTCGCACCGTACAGGTTGATCGGCGCGGCGGCCTTGTCGGTCGACAGTGCGACCACGCGGCGAACCTGCTGATCGAGACAGGCGTCGATGACGTTCTGCGCGCCCAGCACATTGGTCTTGATGCACTCGAACGGGTTGTACTCGGCGGCCGGCACCTGCTTCAAGGCGGCGGCGTGCACGACGATATCGATGCCCTCGAGCGCGCGGCGCAGCCGGTCGGCATCGCGCACGTCGCCGATGAAGTAGCGCATGCCGGGATGTTCGCGGGTCGAGAACTGCTGCGACATCTCGTACTGCTTCAGCTCGTCGCGGGAGAAGACGACGACGCGCTTGACACCGGGATAGCGCGCCAGCACGGTCTTGACGAAGGCGCGTCCGAACGAGCCCGTGCCACCGGTGATCAGGATGGATTGGTTGTCGAGCATGGGGCGGTCCGGAAGTGAAGGGAGTGGGGTCAGTGATGCCGGGTGGCTCAACGGGCGTCGAAGATGCGTCCGTCGACCGCAGTGAAGCGAGCGCCCAGTTCGAGCCGCTGGCGTTCGGCGACGCCGCGGAAATGAGGCAGGTCGGTGAGCAGGCGTTCGATCAGGGTCAGCGCCTCGGCGCCGGTCAAGAACGGGACGCTGGAGGCGGTGAGGTACGGGGGGCACGACAGGTAGTCGGCCGGCCAGTACTGATCGCACACCTGCATCAGGTGACTGCCGGCTTCCATGAATTCGATGCTGGCGGTGGTCGGCTCTCCGTAGGCCACGCAGAGGTCGGACGCCGTCGCGATTTCCTCGAGCGAGGCACCGAGCACCGCCTGCAGCTCGGCCACCGGGACGCCGAGCGCACCCGAAGCGATCATCACGCCGGCCGCATTGGGCTTGAGTCGAACCAGCAATCGCACGCCGCGCTTCGCGCAGAGCTCCGCCAACGCCGCGTGGAATCCTGCCAGTCCGACCAGGTCGATCTGGGAAATTCCCTGCCCGAACAGGGTGTTGAGCAGCAGGCAGACGGTGGCGATGTGCGGCCGCACAAGCGGGGCCTTGTGCGGCGAGAAGCGCACTGGCCGCGTGGTCACCGGCTCGCCCCAGACCGTGCGCACCGGCGTGTCGAATCCATCGCGTTCGATCGCGACGACACGTGTCGAATGCGGAAGCAGCTCGGTCGGGTAGGACGAATGCGGCAACACGGTGATGTCGCTGCCCAGCCGTGCCGCGACGGAGAACAGCGGGCCGATGTTGCCGGTGTCGTGCTCGGTCAGCACGAAATGCGGGCGCGAGCCCGCCAACGCCACCGACAGGCCCTGGAAATTGACCGCCTGCATGAAGCAGCGGTCGGCCATCAGCCCGACCTGCGTCTCCAGTGCGTGCGGGTGGGTCAAAAGGTCTGACAGCTGGGATTCGATGATGTGGTGCGCACGCTCACGGTAGACGCGGCATTCATCACCGAAGAACCGCTGCGCCACCGTCCTGATCGGGACCAGGGGAGACCGGTCGGGCTGCAGCGCGATGTCCCAGAACGGGCTGGGCAGGTCGATGTTCGATCCGAAGTTCTGCGCCACCTCGCGGGCGTAGTGGCGCAGCTGGGCATAGACCGTCGGGATGTGGGTGACGGCCTGCGCCGTCCCGGCTGCCACACGCCGCTCGATCTGCTCGAAGTCGAAACACGCGGCGTTCGAGTCGTCGACCCAGTTCAAGGTGGTGTCGTAGTGGTCGACCACCTTCCAGCGAGGCGAGCCCGCGGTGAACAGGTCGGTCGCGACGAAGGAGTCGAAATAGAACTGCTGGGGGCGCGTGGGCCGGAAGACACCGATCGACGACTCGGAGAAGCCGTGCCCGCACAACTTGCCGAGTTCGCGAGCGATCAGGGCGCGCACGAAGAACAAGCGGGAAACCGCGTCATCCCAGCCTTGCAACTCTCCATCACCGAACAGCTTGCGGCGTTCGCTGTGCAGCAGGCGGTCGAGCGCCTGCGCGCGATTCATCGCCTCGGCGTTGATGCGCGCCTGAAAATGCAGCCCGACATCGAGCGGCCGGTACTCGAAGCGAGCGGAGTCCACCCCGTGCTTGAGCGCCTCCTCCACCACACCGGGATCGATGAAGATCAGCCTGAGCCCCGCGTAGGCTGCGGCATCGCGTACGAGTTGCGCGACATCGCTGCGCTGCAGCAGGAGCAGGGCGTCAATTTTCATGGGGTGCTGGGGCGGTGTCGAAACGTTTCACTGCCGTGTATTTCACGACCGACCGGCCCGGACGCATCGCTGGAGAACCACGCCATTCGCCCTGCATTTCGGCTTGCGGCAGAACGTTGACCCCGGTCCTCGGGTGACGACCGGGCGGGCGCTCGCGCCGCCAGTGAAGCCCCGGGAAAGACGTTAAGGTGCGGTCAACCTACACCGATTAAACTTGCGTACGGCGTTCGACTGGTGGTCAGTGCTGTGTCTTACACCTGACATCCTCGAAAATCATGCAAAAAGCCCTGCTGCACTCGGCGCCGGCCCTCCTCGAGAAGGCAACCCGCGAACCCGTCCACGCTGGCCGGGTCAACGCCATGGCCGCAAAGGCGTTGTTAAAGGACATGAAGAATTCCGCTGTCGCTCCGGAGCCGGAGCAGGCTCCCCTGCCCGTCGTGTTGATTCACGGTTTGCTGAGTACCCCACGCGAGTTCGGTCTGATCTCGTTGCCGTTGCAGTCGCGGGGTGTCCCGCTGATCATTCCGGTCATCAAGGGCTACACCGAAGCCGATCGCAGCCAGTACGTCGGCTGGGAGGCTTGGGTTGAAGCCGCCTGTGACGCCATCCGCGAGCAGGTCGGCGTCGATCAACCCTTTGTCCTCGGGGGCCTTTGTTCGGGCGGCATGGTGGCTGCGGCAGTGGCCGCCAGAGGTGAATTCAACATCCAGAAGCTGGTGATGATGTCCCCGAGCTTCGGCTACGACGGCTGGGCACGCACCATCTGGTGGCGCTTGCGCCGCCTCGGCTATGCCCTCGGCTTCGACCACTGGGTCTCGATCAAGGAAAGTCCGCCGTACGGGATCAAGAACGAGAAAATCCGCAAGTGGGTGGAACGGGACATGCAACAGCGAGCCACCAGCGCTGCCGGACCGTCCAGCCTGCCCTTGTGGGCCATCCGCCAGTCCGAAAGGCTCATGAATCACGTTGTCAAGCAGTTTCCCGGCCTGCGGATTCCCACCGTCGTGATCCACTCGCGACTCGACGAGATTTGCAGCCTCGGCATCGTGAATCGGGTTTTCGAGACCTTGCCGAAGGGTTCGAATCGCCTCGTCGTGCTCGAGAATTCGTATCACATGATCACCATCGACAACGATCGTCAACAGGTCACGGCAGAATTGCTGAAATGCTCCGGCCAGAGGGATCGAATCGCTGCGGCGGCGATCGAACCCCGTTCGATCACGCCATCACCGCACCCGGCGGGCGCGCTCACCCCAGCCGATTCATACACAGGAGCGCTCTCATGTCCGACACCATGACCGAATTGTTGGGCCTGATCCAGAAGGCCTACGACATCGATCCGGCCACGATCGACCCCCACAAGCCGTTGTCCGAATTCGGGCTCGATTCACTGGCGCTGGCCGAATTGATGTTCAACATCGAAGACCACTTCCACATCGACTACCCGGAGTCGCGTACCGGCGTGCAAACGCTGGCTGAACTGGCGCAGGTGGTGGACGAGGTGCGTGCCGCCGTACAAGTGAAATGAATGCACGCGATGTGGTGATTTCCGGCCTCGGGCTGGTATCCCCGCACGGCGACGATCCCGCAGTCGCCTTCGACGCCATGCTCCGTGGCCAATCGGCCATTGCCCTCTGGAACCGCGAAGGCCTTCCACCTGCGGCAGTTGCCAGCGTGGTTTTTTCGCCGGAACGCTGGTTCACCAAGCTGCAACTTGTCGGTGTCGATCGCGTCAGCCAGATGGCGGTCGCGGCGGCTGAACTGGCTCGCGCGGATGCTCGCTGGCCCGAGGGCCTCGACCCGGAGCGCATCGGCGTGTTCATCGGCAGCGGCATGGGCGGTGCAGCGGCGCTCGAGGACGGTTACGAAGCGGCTCGCACCGGGCGGCGTGTTTCACCGCTGACCGTCGTTGCGGCGATGACCAACGCCCCGGCGGCACACATCGCCATACGCGCCCGAGCTGAAGGCCCGGTCTACACCTACTCGGTGGCCTGCGCGTCTTCCGCGCTCGCCATCGCCGAGGCCGCCAAGGCAATTGCGGCCGGCGAGATCGACATCGCCATTGCCGGCGGCGCCGAGGCCTTGCTGGTTCCCGGCGTCGTCCGTGCATGGCAGGCGCTGCAGACGCTTGCCACTCCGGACGCCGCCGATCCCGGTCAGTCGTGCCGCCCATTCGATGCCAACCGCACGGGCTTTGCCCTGGGCGAAGGTGCAGCAATGCTGGTTCTCGAATCCCGGCAACACGCGCTGGACCGTGGTGCACCGGTGCGCGTCCGATTCGCCGGCAGCGGCATCAGCTGCGACGCACAGCACATGACCAAGCCGCAGGTGCAGGGCCAGGTCCGGGCCCTGCGCAACGCACTGCGAGCCAGCGGCTTGTCCCCACGCGACATCGGCTACTGCAATGCGCACGGCACCGCGACCCGGGTCGGTGACGGAGTCGAGTGCGAAGCCTTGAGAGCGGTCTGGGGTGACGACCTCGACGCGCTGAGAGTCAGCTCGACGAAGTCGATGCACGGTCACCTGCTGGGCGCCGCCGGTGCGCTGGAAGCCGTCGTCACCGTCCTCTCGCTGGAGCAGCGCTGTGCGCCTCCGACCCCCAGTTGCCTGAATCCCGACGCGGCTTGCGCCGTCCCGCTGATCCGCGAGCAGAAGGCGTCGCTGCCCGACCTGCGCGCGGCCATCAGCAATTCCTTCGCCTTCGGTGGGACCAACGTCGTTCTCGCGTTCACGCGCAACGACTGAACGAAGCGTCTACTTCGCGGCATCCGCCGGCAGGAAACGAACCAGCACCCGCTGTCCGACGCGCAGTTCCGAGTTGTCCAGCTGAAGCAGGCATTCGACGACGCGGGCGTCGATGATCACTTCGCTCTCCGCCGTGTCGACCGAGCGAGGCGGGCCGAACACGTCGCCGATGCTCAGCACGTGCGCACCATTCACCGCACCGCCCTCCGCGACCGACACCACCTCGGCCCGCATGCCCGCCTTCACGCGAGCGATCAGTGACTCATTCAGATCCGCTCGCACGATGCGGGGCCCTTCGGGCAGAAGACTCAACAACACTCCGTAGGCGGCGATGTACTCGCCGACCTGCGTGGTGCGCTGCACCACCCGGCCCGATGCTGGAGCACGGATCGTGGCAGCGGCCAGCATCTGATTGGCCTGCGACACCCGCTGCTGAACGACGGCCAGCGCGCTGCGCTGGACGACGAGCTGCTTCTCGGCATCGCCCAATGCAGCCTGTGCGTCGTCGACCGCCTGCCCGCTGCCCGCCCCGGCAGCCAGGGCCTGCTTCAGGCGATCGAGCCGCGCGCGCGCGGCCGGCACCCGGGCTCGCAACGCATCGAGTTGCGCGGCGGCCAGGGCCTGCTCGGCCTTTGCCTGCTCCAGCAGGTGGCGGGTTTCGCGGGCGTCGATCTGCGCGAGGACCTGGCCCTTGCGCACGACATCGCCCGGTTGCACCGACCAGTTCTGGATCAGGCCGCCCTGGGGGCTTGCCACGCTCAGCAAACCACCCGGCACGTCGACGCGGCCGCGCGCAATGGCGACGAAGCGTCCGTCAGGGGCCGATGCGGCCGCCTCTGCCGGGCTCAGGATCGATTCATCCTGCGGCGCACAGGCCGCCAGCAGAGCCATCACCAGCATCGCGCAGGCGTGTGCCGCCATGCGTCGGGTTGTCACCATGTTCATGTGTGTCCTTCGGCCGCGCCAGGGCGCGTGTCGTCGAGCAGGCGCCCGTCTTCCATGTGTAGCACGCGATCGGCATGCGCCACGACCCGCGGGTCGTGACTGACGCACAGCACCGCCGCACCGTGGCTGCGCGCGAGTCGGTGCAGCAAGTCCGTCACCAGCTGTCCGTTGACGGCATCGAGCGCGCTCGTCGGCTCGTCGGCGAACAGCAACTGCGGCCGCTTGGCCAGGGCACGCGCGATCGCCACCCGCTGCTTCTCGCCACCGGACATCTCGCCCGGGCGCAGTCCCGAACGGGCCGACAGGCCGACTTCATCGAGCGACTCGAGCGCGCGTTCGCGGGCCTGGCCGCGCGACAGTCCGAGCGCACCCAGCGGCAGCATCACCTGCTCGATCGCATTCAGCGCACCGAACAGGTTGAAGCCCTGGAACACGAAGCCCGTGTGATGCAGCCGGAATCGCTCGAGCGCCCGCGCGTCGAGGGACCACAGCATCTCACCCAGCGCCTCGACCTCGCCAGCGTCGGGCCGCTGCAGACCGCTCAGCGATGCGAGCAAGGTGCTCTTCCCGCAGCCTGACGGGCCCGAGATCAGCGTCAGTTCGCCCGGGCAGACATCGAGGCTCAGTCCACGCAGAATCGGTGTGTCGATGCGGCCGCTGCGAAACGACTTGATCAGGTTGCGGCCTCGCAGGACCGGCGTCGGCATGTCGGTCGCCATCGGTGTGCTCATCTCAGCAGCGACGCCGGATCGGCGCTTCGAAGAGCGCGCACCGCCGCCAGACCAGAGACCATCGAGATTCCGAGCACCAGCGCAGCACAGGCCAGCACCGCCCAGCCCTCGAGGGCGACCGGCACGTGGTAATGCCGCGCCAGCGCCAACGCGGCCCAGGCGCCCAGGCCGCCCAGCACCAGACCGATACTTCCGATCCAGGCCGCCTGCTCCAGCACCACGCCGCGCAAGGCTCTCACCCCGATGCCGAGCGCCTGGAGGGCTGCATATTCGGTCGCCGAGCCGGCCACCGCCCCCATCAGGGTCTGGCTGGTGATCACCGCGCCGACCAGGCTCACCACGACCGCAAGAAACAGCACGCCAAGGCCAGCGCCGGTGTCGAACAACCAGTAATCCGACGCGCTCTTCGAGAATGCCTTGCGAGTCCAGACCTCGAAGCCATGCGCACGCCCCGCCGCTTCGAGTCGCGCCCGCGCTTCGAGCAACTGGGATGGGTCGTGCAGCCGCACCACGTAGTACGGCACCCGCTCGTCGGCCGCCCCGCCCGCCTGCAACTGGCTGACGGTTTCCAGAGACGCCAGCAGGTTCACGCCACCCAGCGTGCGCAGCCCCGACACCGTGCCGACGACCCGCACGGTGCGCCCGTTGATGCGTGGCCGGTCGCCGATCGCCACGCCCAGTTTCTTGAGGTCGGCCACATCGACGATCACCGCGCCAGGCTCGTCGAGCCGCAGACGCATGTCGGGTGTCAGCACGCGGGCAAACACCAGCGCATCGGCCGACGTGTCGACGCCGGAGACATACAACGTGATGGCACCCACATCCGGTCGCGAACGCCAATCGCCTTCGAGCCAGTTGTAGGCCTCCACCCGGTCGACCGCCGGATCGAGGCGCAGCCAGATTTCGGTGTCCCGGGGGATCGCACGCCCGAGCTCGACGGTTCGCGTGCCGGGATGGCCGACCCAGAGGTCGCCGCGCGACGCATCGATGTAGACCGCCGAGCTGCCGAAGATGCCCAGCACCAGCGCGGCCTGCACCAGCAGCAGCAGGCCCGAGAACGCGACCGCCACCACCGCAGGCAGAAAGCGCCGCCATTCGTGCACCAGCGACTTGCGCGCGAGCGGGACGATCATGGGGCAGGGACGGGCGTCGGCACGGGCAGGCTCGCACCGCCGAAGGCGGTGAACAGCGCCACATAGGCGACCTGTTCTGCCAGCCCGGCGCGCGCGGTCTCGCGGCGAGCCTGAACGGCCGCGCCGCGGGCATCGGCCCGCTGAAAGCCGGTGGCCAGACCGAGGCGGGCCTGCACGTCGGTCGCCATCGAACGCTGACGCACGAGCTCCTCGACCCGTGCGCAGGCCACGGCGCGCTGTCGTTCACGGTCGAGTTCCAGCAGCGCTGACTGCGCCTCGGCGACGCCCTGAAGCACGGCCTGGCGATACAGGGCGGTGGCCACATCGAAATCGGCATCGCGCGCACGTTGCGACGCGGCGAGCGCACCACCGTCGAACAGCGACATCGAAAAGCTGGGGCCGGCAGAGAGGATGGCTCGCACAGCGGCCCCGGATGCCGGGCCGGTGATCGCCGCGCTCAGCCCGACGAGGCCGGCCAGGCTGATGCGGGGTTGCGCGTCGGCGCGAGCCAACCCCGAAGCGTGGGCCGCCCGCAGCACCGTCTGCTCCGCCCGGCGGATACCCGGCCGCTGCCGCACCAGATCAGCCGGCAACGCGGTCAAGCCCAGAGGCGAGCGCGCGGGCACGTCGGCATCCGGGACAGGCGGCGGCAGAGGGGCCTGGAGATCTCCCAGCAGAACACCGAGGCGGGTCCGCGCCAGGGTGGCCTGCCCTGCTGGCTCCAGGACCGCCGCACGCGCCTGCACGGCAGCCAGCACCGAAGCCTGGACCTCGTCGGCGCCGACCTGCTTCGTCTGCAGCAGCACCCGGGTGAGGCGCTCCCGCTCATCGGCCACGGCAGCGAGCTGCTCGAGCAGGTGCTGCTCGCGCTCGGCCGCACGCATCTCGAAATAGGTCCGCGCCACCTCGGCCACCAATGTGGCCCGGGTCGACTGCTCGTCCGCCAGCGCCAGCTGCTTGTCGGCTTCGGCCACCCCGCGCGATGCAGTCAGCCGGTCAGACAACGGGATATCCCATCGGGCCTCGAGACCGGCCTGGAAATAGGTGCTGCGCCCGTTGGCAGTCTGCTGCGGGTCGCCCACAAGCGACACCTGCGGGCCCAGGCGGGCGGTCAGTTCCTGTGCCATGGCCTGCGCAGAGCGCACCCTGGCGGCGGCGGCGTCGATGTCGGGCGAACCCGTCAGTGCCCGCTCGACCAGTCCATCGAGCGCGCTGTCGCCAAATGCCCGCCACCAGCTGGTCAGGTCAACCGCCTCGCCGACCAGCGCGGGCGCTGACCACTCGGCAGGTAAAGGTACTGCGGGCACCGCCACAGGCGGGGCGGGAGGCGGCGCAGCCGCACAGCCGGCCAGTCCAACCAGAGTGACACCGATCAAACGGGCACGCAGGGCGCTGGACACGCGGGAAAGGGCGGACGTCGGCATGGCCGCGATCATAGGTGCGTCGCCGCCGCCACCGGCGAAACGGCATCCGCCATCGAGGTCGTGTAGGAATTTGCCTGACACGCTGCATGGCAAAAGAGGGACTCAAGCGACAGAGATGGCCTGATGACGGCCCCCATCTCTGGTCAACACAATCTGTTTCACGTTGCAACGAATCCGAATCCGAATCCGGCAGCGCGACTCGAACACCGTTTCACCCGCTCGCCACCGCAGCCCACGACCAAGGACCCGACCATGAACGCAGACCAGATCCTCACCGAAATCCGTGAAGCCAACCTGTCCTACCTGATGCTGGCTCAAAGCCTCATCCGCAGCGACCGCGAACAGGCCTTGTACCGCTTGGGCATCAGCGAGGACAACGCCGCGCTGCTGCAACTGCTGACGCCGGCACAGATGATGAAGATCGCGTCGGGCAACACGCTGCTGTGCCGCTTCCGCATGGACGACGACATGGTCTGGGGCCTGCTGACCAACCACGGCAAGGGCGCCGCCAACGACCAGACGACCCGCCTGCACGCCAGCATCCTGATGGCCGGCCGCCATCAAGAAGCCGCCTGAACCCGCAAGCCACCCGAACACGACACGAGGAAGAGACACCATGCGCACCAAAAGCATCCTGACCGAAGCCCGTCAAATCGAACGCGCTGTCACGCTGATCAACCTGGGCGCCCGATTGCAGGTGCTGGAAAGCGAAACCGACCTGAGCTACGAGCGCCTGCTGCGCCTGTACAAGGAAGTGGCCGGCAAGTCGCCGTCCAAGGGGCAGCTGCCCTTCTCGACCGACTGGTTCATGACGTGGCAACCGAACATCCACGCATCGCTGTTCCTGAACATCCACGAGTACCTGAACAAGGTTGCCGAGATGGACGAGATCGACACCGTCATCAAGGCCTACCAGCTCTACCAGGAGCAGACTCAGGCGCAGGGCCTGGAAGCGCTGTTGTCGGTCACCCGCGCCTGGCGCCTGGTGAAGTTCATCGACAACGGCATGCTGACGATGACCAAGTGCTCGAAGTGCGGCGGACACTTCGTGACGCACCCCCACGAGATTTCACGCCACTATGTCTGCGGCCTGTGCAACCCGCCGGCGCGCGCCGGCAAGGGCAAGGCCGCCGGTGGCATCCAGCTGCACTGACCCAAGCACAGCCTTCGTTTCCCTCAAGTTGCCGATCCTGGCACCGATAGACACAGATGAACATCTGTGCCTGTCGCTGATTTTCTGGTTGTCTCCTCGTCGCACACCGCGTGTGCGTTGAACCGGACCCTGCGGGGTCCGTTTTTTTTGCCCGGGGATTGGACGTTCATTCGACCGCTGATACGGGTATCAAGCCGCTGTGCTGCGCCACACACTCAAGGCTCGATCGAACGGGTCGATATAAGGACAACGCTGCAAGAAAACACGCGGCGAGCCTTCAATTCGGAAAACGCTCACCATGTTCGTACTCATCGGTTGGGGCCTGGCCAGGGCCTGCATCTTTGGCGTGTACATCTTCCACGGCGGAAACATCACCGTGATCCTGCACGCGCTGCCGTTCGAGATGATCACGATCTTCGGCGCTGCCGCGGGAGCGTTCCTGGCCAACAACCAGATGAAGGTCGTCAAGTCCAGCCTGAAGGGTCTGGGCTCGTGCTTCAAGGGAAGCAAGTACAGCAAGGCGCGCTACATGGAGCTGATGGCGTTGATGTTCGACATCCTCCAGAAAGCCCGCAAGGAAGGCCTGATGTCCATCGAGCAGGACGTCGAGGACCCTCACAACTCCGCGGTCTTCAAGAAGTATCCGGTGGTCGGCCACGACCACCACGTGGTCGAGTTCATCACCGACTACCTCCGCATGATGGTCTCGGGCAACCTGAACGCGCACGAGATCGAGAGCCTGATGGACAGCGAGATCGAGACCCACCACAACGAGGAACACGCCGCCGTGGCGGCCATCAACCGCCTGGCCGGCGGCCTGCCCGCCTTCGGGATCGTGGCCGCAGTACTGGGCGTGGTGAACACCATGGGCTCGGTGGGTCAGGCGCCCGCGGTGCTGGGCGGGATGATCGCCTCGGCGCTTGTCGGCACCTTCCTCGGCATCCTGCTGGCCTACGGCTTCGTCGAACCGCTGGGCGGACTGCTCGAACAGAAGGTTGAGGACGGGTCGAAAGAGCTCCAGTGCATCAAGACCACGTTGCTGGCCAGCATGCAGGGCTATGCGCCCCAGGTGGCGGTGGAGTTCGGTCGCAAGGTGCTGTTCTCGACCGACCGGCCCACCTTCTCCGAGCTGGAAAGCCACGTCAAAGGCAAGAAATGAGAGCCCCCACGTCGCCGGGTACGGCTCCTGCCCCACAGGGGGGCGCCGCCCCTTGGGCCGGGAGACCCGGCCTTCGGGCGTTGCTTGGCTGGCGCTTCGCGTTGCTCGCTTCGCGTTGTGGGGTCGGGCTGGGTCGGCATATCGCTGCGCCCGATGGGCTTGAACGGAGCGCGTGATGGCTGGCGATTCGAAGAAGCTCCAGCCGATCATCATCAAGAAGATCAAGAAGGGCGGCCACGGTCACCATGGCGGCGCCTGGAAGATCGCCTATGCCGACTTCGTGACCGCCATGATGGCGTTCTTCCTGCTGATGTGGCTGCTGGGATCGACCACCGAGGGCGACAAGAAGGGCATCGCCGATTTCTTCGGCTCGCCTTTGAAGGTGGCGCTGGGCGGGGGCTCGGGATCGGGCGACGCGTCGCATGTGATCAAGGGCGGCGGCGAAGACCTTTCACGCACACACGGCCAGGTCAAGAAGGGCGACATCGAGGGCAAGAAGCACACGATCAACCTGCTGGCATTGAAGGCCGAACAGCGCGCTGCCGAAAAGGCCCGCCTCGAAGAGCTGAAACAGCGCGTCGAAGACGTGCTCGCGGCCAGCCCGAAGCTGGCGTCGATGCAATCGCAGATTCGCCTCGACATGACCAGCGAAGGCCTGCGAATCCAGATCGTCGACGCCGACAACCGGCCGATGTTCGACAGCGGCAGCTCGATCGTCAAACCCTACATGCGCGAATTGCTGCAACTCATCGGCAGCGTGCTCGGCGACGTGCCCAACCGACTGACGCTCGAGGGCCACACCGATGCACAGCCCTTCGGCAGCGGCGAGCGCGGCTACAGCAACTGGGAGCTGTCGTCCGACCGCGCCAATGCGTCGCGCCGCGAACTTCTGGCCGGCGGCCTGCCCGACACCCGCGTGCTGCGCGTGCAGGGTCTGGCATCGAGCCGCCCGCTGCCTGATACCGATCCGTTGAGCCCGACCAACCGGCGCATCAGCATCATCGTGATGAACCGCGATGCCGAAGACAGGTTCTTCAACAACCTGCCCGAGCCGGAGAGTGAAGAGCTGCCCCCCGAGGAGCCGCAGATTCAAGTGGATCTCCCCTCAATTCCAGTGCCAGTTGCCCGATAAAACCCTAGCCAACACCGATTGCGTATTGCGAGGACCGCCATGAGCCAACAGAACGACATGAAATTCCTGATCGTGGACGATTTCTCCACCATGCGCCGCATCGTGCGCGGCTTGCTGAAGGAAATTGGCTACAACAACGCCGAAGAGGCCGAAGACGGCGCCGTGGCGCTGGGGATGCTCTC
>JBJXEJ010000027.1:0-17366 GCA_046154125.1 Rhizobacter sp.
CAGACGATGATCGGCTTCCCTGCGCTGATCGACCGCGGCACCGCGGTGGCGATCGAGGTGTTCGACGAACCCGAAGCTGCGGCGGCACGTCATCGCGAAGGCCTGCGTCGACTGGTGGCATTGCAGATTCGCGAGGCGCTGAAGTACCTCGAGAAGAACATCCCCGATCTTCAGAAGATGTCGGTGCTCTACATGGCGCTGGGCTCGGCCGACGAATTGCGCGACCAGGTCATCTCGCTCGCCATCGATCGGGCCTTTCTCGTCGATCCGCTGCCCACCGATGCGGCCGCATTTCGACGCCGTGTCGACGAGGGCCGCGGCCGCCTGACGCTCATCGCCAACGAGATCGCGCGCAGCGCGCAGGCTGTGCTGGTCGATCATGCGGCGGCGGTGCGCAAGCTCCGGGACGCGCGCGCACCGAAGGAGGTGTCGGACGACATCGACGCGCAGATCGCCCGGCTGGTGCCCAAGCGCTTCGTCGGCGCGACGCCGTGGGCACAGCTGTCGCACCTGCCGCGCTATCTCAAGGGCATCGTGATGCGGCTCGACAAGTGGCGTGCCGATCCGGCGCGAGACTCCGCGCGACTGGCCGAGCTGCGCCCGCTGGAGCAGCGCTACCTGCGCACCGTGATCGATCGAAAGGGCGTGCGCGATGCGCGACTCGATGAGTACCGCTGGCTGCTCGAAGAGCTGCGCATCAGCCTGTTTGCGCAGGAGCTGCGTACGCCACAGCCGGTCAGCGTGAAGCGACTGGAGAAGGCGTGGTCGCAGATGTCTCAATGACATTGATGCCGGCCGTCGAAGCGATCTCTTGAAGAAAGTTGAAGCAGGGTCGCCGACAGACCATTTGCCGTCATACAATGCGAGGCTCGGGGCGTAGCGCAGCCTGGTAGCGCACCTGGTTTGGGACCAGGTGGTCGTGAGTTCGAATCCCACCGCCCCGACCAATTTCAGATTCATCCTCAGCAGTTTTTGCTGGGGCTCTCCGGTGTCACGTTTCTGGTCCGGCCTGGTTGTCTGAACCGCCGAGTCGCCAGGTTCGCTGTCAACGGTGGCGGTAGCTCAACCGGATAGAGCACCAGCCTTCTAAGCTGGGGGTTACAGGTTCGATTCCTGTCCGCCGCGCCCCCCGCCCAGCCAGCGTTCCTTTGTCTCGCGTCGAAGTCGCCGAATACACTTCGAGCGATATGGCTGTTCTGTTTTCCCGCACCGATTCGATCGATCACCCCACGTTGTCCGTCGGGGCTCGCACATGTTCACCGCGTTGAAACGTTTGTGGGCTGGCGGCTCCGGGCGCTCCCGAGTCGCGCGGTTCGACGCGGTTCAGGATTGGGCCGCTCGCTCCGGATTCCGTTTTCGCAAGGCTGCGGATGGCTTGCGCTTCGAGGTCGAGGCGGCGTCCGGTGGCAAGACGTTGCGCCTGGAGTGGGGCCCTTCACAGCGCAGTTACATCGAGCAGAACGAGTTGCGCATGCGCGTCGACTTGAACCTGCCAGGTTCATTGCAGATGCTGGTGTTGACGCTGCCCTTGATGGAGCGACTGGAGTCGGAAACCTTCGAGCGCTACACACAGGACGCGCAAACCGTCATCGACATGTCGACCCCGGAAGAGATGCGCTGGCTGGCGATGTTTCCCAAGGCGGACCTGTCGTTCGACAAGGCATTGCGTGCGCGTTTCGGTGCGCTCGGCGTCAATCCGGCATGGGCTCTGGCCTGGATCAATGGCCCGCTGGGTCCGCAGCTCACGCGCGCTGCTCAGGATCTGATCGGTCCGGACGTGCCGTTCGTGCTGATGACGATGCGTGGCAGGATCTACCTGCGAATGCAGCTCGCCGAGCCTCGACCCGAGGCGCTGTCGCGGTGCCTCGAGGTGTTCGATGCGGCCATCCAGTCGGTCCAGCAGATCACGGGAGAGATCTCGCCGAACGATGCCGAATGGGCATCGACAGCCAGCACTTCCTGGCAGACCCAGCTGCCTGACGACGAAGCGACGGATTCGACACGCTTTTGACGCCTGTCACGTGACTTGGCGCTCGCGGCTGCGTGCTAGAGTCATTTTCGTTACGTTTCTTTACGGCGAGCATGCTGAAAGCAATCACGACTGTCGCCGCGGGGGTGCTTCTGGCTTTGTCGTCGCAGCCCCTGATGGCGGTGGGGTTCGGTCGTTTGGTCAACGCCACTTCGCTGGGCCAGATGCTCGATGTCACGGTGGCACTCAGCGCCGACACGACCGAGCAAATCACGGCTGACTGTGTCAGTGCCGATGTCGCGGTGGGGGGCAGCGTGTTGCCTCATCCATTGGTTCGGGTTCGGCTTGAGCCCTCTGGCACTGCCGGTATCCGGTCGTTGCGAGTCACGACCACGGTGCGAATCATCGAGCCCGTCGTCCACGTGACGGTCGCGACGGCATGTCCGTCACGTATCAGCCGCGAGTTCGTCGTGTTGGTCGATCCGCCCCTTGCCGCGCCGGAGCCCGTCGTTGCAGCGGCAGATCTGCCTGCCGCCGCGACAGCACCGGCGTCTGGTGCGTCTGCGGCATCCGGCAGCGCACTCCCCGAGATGGCGATCGCTCGCGGCGGCTCGGAAGCGGCCGTCGATTCCGGCGTGCTCGCGGCAAAGTCGGACCGGTCCTCCCCTGCGTCCACGCGGCGCACGTCCAAATCCTCTGCATCGAAAGCCACGTCGACCAGTTCGCAGATGGCTCGCCGTTCGCAGGCTGCCGCCGCACGCAAGACGCGTCGTGGCTCCACGTTCGATGCGCGAGTTCACTCGGTGCCCCGTCTTGAACTGGAGCGCGGCACCGGCGCGTTGTCGACCGCGACGGTTTCTGCCGCAGCGCCCGTTGCCGTGGAGCCTGCTGCGGCGATGCCGGCCGCGTCCGGCTCGACTGCTGTGTCGGCGAACGCTGGCGGTCCGACCGGCGAAGCGCAACGTGAAGCGATTCAGTCGCTGCAGATGCGCGTCGACAAACTGCAATCCGAATCTGACGCATCAAGCAGGAGCATTGCTCAGTTGCAGGCCCGGTTGCGGGAGGCTGAAGCATCGCGCACGACCGGATGGTTCGCGTACGCGCAGGCTGCCGGAGGTGCCGTGCTGTTGCTGTGGATCGGCCTGCTGGTCGGGCGACGCAATTCGACGTCGCGCTCCGGTTTGCCATGGTGGAACGGCGATACCGGGTCTGTTAGCCCCAGACCTGGCGAGACGACCGTTGCGTTGAAACCTGTCTTCGTGCCCAGCGCGATGGCAAGTCTGCCCGATGCGCTCGAGATTTCCGATGACACGCCAACGACCGATCCGGTCCCGCTTGTCATCGCGGAGCCATCGCCACCGTTCGGCGCGGAACCCGCTGCACCGCCGTCTGTGCTCACGGCCGATGAACTGATCGACCTGGAGCAGCAAGCGGAATTCTTCGTGGCGCTCGGCCAGGATGATTCGGCGGTCGATCTGCTCAACGCCTTTTTGCGAGGCAGCGGCGGTGCGAGTCCGTTGCCCTACCTCAAGCTGCTCGAGATTCATCGTCGCCGAGGCGAACGCAACGCCTACGACCGCATCCGAGAGCGGCATGAAAGGCGCTTCGGCAACTCGTCTCCGACGTGGGCCGATGAGCCTGTGACCGAGGGGGCGATCGAAGACCACCCGCAGGTGATGCGTCAGATCGAGTCGGTCTGGGCGAATCCGCCCGAGGCCATGAAGCTGATCGAGTCGCTGCTCGTCAGCGATGATCGGTCCGCGTCCCTGCTGGACCTGGCGAGCTTGACCGACCTGCAATTCCTCTACCTGCTCGCCCGGTCGGTGCGCGAGGTCGAAGACCTTGCCGCCCAGGACGTCCCCGAACCCACGGTCGACCTGCTGCTGCCGCTGTCTCACCTTGACGATCCGCGCTCGGTGGTCGAGGCTGCAACGAGATCCGCATCGATTTCCGGCGAGAACGGGGCCACGGTCGATTCGGGTTTCTCGAGCCGATCGGACATCGATCTCGAGCTCGATCTCGTGCCGCCGCCAGCGGAAACGAAGCGGCCGGCGTGAGATCGTCGAGGGTGCGCCGCGTGCTGCGGCTCAGAGCCTGCGCAGCCGATCCAGCGCGCGTTCCAGCGTCGTGCTCTGCTTGGCGAAGCAGAATCTGATCAGTCGCTGCTCGATGGGACTGGCGTAGAAGGCCGACATCGGGATCGCGGCCACGCCAGTCTCGCGCGTCAGTCGCTCGCAGAAAGCGTACTCGCCTTCGTCGCTGATGCTGGAGTAGTCGGCGCACTGAAAATAGGTGCCGGAGCTCGACAGCGGTTGCAGTCGCGTCGCGCGCAGTCCGTCCGCGAACAAATCGCGTTTGCGTTGATAGAAATCTGCCAGTTCGAGGTGGGGCTGCGGATCGAGCATGTAGGCGGCCAGACCATGCTGCACCGGCGTGTTGACGGTGAAGACATTGAACTGGTGCACCTTGCGAAACTCGGACGTCAACGCGGCCGGGGCCGCCACGTAACCCACCTTCCAGCCGGTCACGTGATAGGTCTTGCCAAAGCTCGACACGACAAAGCTGCGCGCCGCCAGTTCCGGCGATCGCGCGATGCTCTCGTGGCGAATGCCGTCGTAGACCATGTGTTCGTACACCTCGTCGCTGATCACGAGCACGTCGGTCGACCGCAGCAGATCGGCGAGTTGCCGCATCTCTTCGGCGGTCCACACGGTGGCGCTCGGGTTGTGCGGCGTATTGACGACGATGAGGCGGGTGCGCGGCGTGAGCGCCCGTGCGATGTGCTCGAAATCGGGCCGGAAGCTGCCCGGCGTCAGTGGTACGTGCACCGCGACGCCACCAGCCAGCGTGACATTCGGCGCGTAGCTGTCGAAGCACGGGTCGAGCAGGATCACCTCGTCGCCCGGATGCACCACCGCCAGCATGGCGGTCAGGATTGCCTGCGTGGCGCCGGCTGTCACGGTGATCTCGCTGCCCGGGTCGTATGCGTGACCGTACAGTTTCGCGATCTTTTCAGCGATCGCTTCGCGCAGTGCCGGCACGCCCGGCATCGGTGGGTACTGGTTGTGGCCGCCGCGCATGGCCTGGTTCACGGCATCGAGCAGTCGAGGATCGCAGTCGAAGTCAGGAAATCCCTGGCCCAGGTTCACCGCGCCGTGCTGCTGCGCCAGCGCCGACATCACGGTGAATATCGTCGTGCCGACCTGCGGCAGCCGGCTGGACAGCGGCGGGATACGGAAGGCGGCGGCGTTGCCGTTGCCCGCGCTCATTCGGTCGACGGCGAGCCGCTGATGCTGCGCGTGATCAGCGCCCGGCTCAGGCGCTCGGAAATCATTTCGGAAAACACGTAGACGAAGTTGCGCAGGTAGGCGCCGCGCTTGAATGCGATCCGTGCGACGTTCTGTCCGAACAACTGGCCAGCCGGCCGCCACACCAGGTCGCCACCGGGCGGGTCGTCGCGCACCGCCATCTCGGCGACGATGCCGATGCCCAGGCCGAGCCGCACATAGGTCTTGATGACATCGGAGTCGATCGCCTCGAGCACGACGTTCGGCCGCAGGCGTCGCGACTCGAACGCCTGATCGATGCGCGTGCGTCCGGTGAAGGTCGGGTGGTACGAGATCAACGGTTCGACGGCGAGCTGCTCGAGCGTCAGGCGCTCTACCTGTGCCAGCGGGTGTCCGGCCGGCATCACGATGACGTGCTGCCATTCGTAGCAGGGCAGGGTGACCAATTCATCGAATCGGTCGAGCGACTCGGTGGCCAGCCCGACCTCGGCGACCTCCTCGATCACCATGCGGGCCACCTGCTGCGGATTGCCCTGGTGCAGGCTGATGTTGACCTTCGGGAAGCGCTTGCGCAATCGGGCGACCGGCTCGGGCAGCACGTAGCGCGCCTGCGTGTGCGTGGTGGCGATGGAGAGCGTGCCGGCGTCCTGGTTCGAGAACTCGTCGCCGATGCGCTTCAGGTTGTTGACCTCGCGCATGATGATCTCGATGGCCTTCAACACCTCCTGGCCGGGCTCCGTGATGCGGCGCAGTCGCTTGCCGTGGCGCGCGAAGATGTCGACGCCGAGCTCGCCTTCGAGTTCGAGAATGGCCTTGGACACGCCGGGCTGCGAGGTGAACAGGGCCTTGGCGGTGTCGGTCAGGTTCAGGTTCTGTCGAACCGCCTCCTGGACGAAACGGAATTGGTGCAGGTTCATTCAGGTTCTGTCGAGCTGTGGTTCGCAGGATCCTTGTCGAGCACGAACGCCAGGGATGCCTGCGCAATCGCCTCGATGACACCGGGGGCTTCGCCGATCGATGTCCGCGCGGTCCATGTTGTCTGCGGATGGGCCGAACGCAGAGCGTCGATCAGCAGCGGCAGGTCCTTGCGCACGTGCCCGCCGGTTCCCAGGAACAACGGCACGATGTCTACCCGCGTGCAACCTGCAGCGGCCAGCGCATGACCGCCGTCGATCAGGTCAGGACTCATGAATTCCAGGTAGCTCAGGATCACGCACACTCCGGGCGCGCGAGCGCGCACCGTCTCGAGCACGGCCTGGAAAGGCAGCGACCAGTTCGGATCGCGTGCGCCGTGTGCGAACAGCAGCAGACCGGTCGTCATCGGTAGCGAACCAGCCAGGCAAAGGCGGCCATCGACATCAACAGGAAGAGCGCGCTCGGCGCGGCAGCAACGATCCAGGGTGTCCAGTTTCGAAGCAGCCCCAGGTGACCGGCCAGGCTGTTGAGAAGCATGAAGGTGATGCCGAGCATGATGCCGCCAAAGACCTTCAGGCTGATGCCTCCGGCCCGCGCATGCAGGTAGGCGAACGGCAACGCCAGACCGACCATCACCAGGCAGGCGAACGGGTAGAGCGCTCGCTTCCAGAACTGGATCTCGTAGGCCTGCGCAGCCTGCTCGTTGGTGTCGAGGTGACCGATGTAGCGCCAAAGCTCCAGCGTCGACATCGTGGCCAGCGGCAGCAAGGCTGACGCCACGACGTCGGCCGACAGCCCGCCATTCCATTGCCAGCGCGGCAGCTTCTCGGTGATCACCTGCGGAGGTTGTGAACCCGCAGCGGCGATCCAGCGTGTGAGGGTGACATTCGACAGTGTCCAGGTGGATTGCCCCTCGACCACGCCCGACTCGGCGGCGACCTGTCGAACCAGCCGTGCGTCGCCGTCGAACTCGAAGATCTTGACTCCCAGCATCTCGCCCTTCGTGCCGGTACGGGCCACGTTGATCGAGTAGGAACGCTCTCCTTCCGCAGTGGTCTGACGGTCCTTCAGCCAGGTGCCCGATCGCCCGAGAGCGATGCCACCGCGCGCCAGCGCCTTCAATTGCACCGCCCGGTTCTCGGCAAGTGGCGCCAGGTAGTCGCCGATGAAAAAAGTCAGCGCGCCGAACGACAGGCCCAGCGTGGCCAGCAGTCGCAAGGCCCGGCCCGGGCCCAGACCACCCGTGCGCAGGATCGTGAACTCCGACGACTGGGCCAGTCGTGACAGCGCGTAGATCGTGCCGATCAGCACCGTGATCGGTGCCAGCTCGTAGAAATGTCCCGGCACTTCGAGGAGACAGGCCATAGCAGCCGCGAGGACCGAACTGCCGCGCTTGGCCGAATCGGACAAGGCGTCCACGAAATCGATGAAATAGAACAGCGAGAGAAACGCCAGCGAAACAAACGCCACCGAGCTGACGATGTCCACGTAGAAAAGCCGCCGTACCGTCTTCATCGTGCCGCCAGTCGTCGGGTTGTGGTGGCCTGGATCCAGCTCGGCCGGCTGGTCGCGGTGACTCGCCACCACATCAGCAACAGTGCCAGCATCAGCGCGCTTCCGTGGGCGGCAATCAGCGCTGCGAGCATGGTCATCTTGCCGTTGGCCACCCAGGCCTGCGACAGCGTGATCACGTTGTAGTAGACGACGAAGGTCAGCAGCGCAAACAGCAGGTTCCAGTTGCTCGCGCGACGTGGGTTGATGGCCGCCAGCCCGATGGCGAGCAGCACCATGTTCGCGGCGGCCAGGCTCAGGCCGAGGCGCCACGTCAGTTCACCAAGGTACTCGGGACTCGACTTGCGCCACAGCTCCATCGTCGGCCGTGCCTTCGGCGGCAGGTTGTCCGAGCTGGTGGCAAGCCGGTCTCCGACGACCACCTTGTAACTCTGGAACTGCGCGATCGTCTTCTCCGAGCTCTTCAGATCCACCTCGTTGCGCTGACCATTGCCCAGTTGCAGGTATCGATTCTGGTCTTCGACCTCGACGCGACCCGTGCGTGCAGTGGTGACCGATTCGGTGCCCTTGAGTCGGCCGTAGATGAATACATTGCGCGCGTTCGCGCTGTCCTGCGAATCGCGTTCGATGAAGAACACCCTGTTACCGTCACTCGACGACTGGAACTGTCCGGGCGCGACGCGCGACAGGTCGGAGCGACGATCGAACTGATCGCGAAGGGCAGCGCTGCGTTCGTTGACCCAGGGCCACACGAACAAGGCCAGCAAGAGAACCACGAGCAACACCGGCCAGGTGGTTCGCAGCACGGGACGCACGAAGCGTGACAGGCTCACCCCGCTGGCGAACCAGATCGTCATTTCGCTGTCGCGGTACATCCGTCCGAGCGTGCCGACCACCGCAACGAACATCGACAGCGCCAGCATTGTCGGCAGGTGACCGAGTGCGGTGTAGCCAAGCAGCAGCACCACATCCTGGGGTGACACCTTGCCACCTGCGGCCATGCCCAACGTGCGGATCAACATCATCGTCAGCACGATGGTCAGGATGACCACCAGGGTGGCGCCGAAGCTGCGAGCCAGGTCACGACGCAAGGTCGAATCGAATAACATCGTCAGCCCAATTGATCAGCTGGCATTATGGACTTCAGACACCTCGTTGCTGCCCCCGCTTCACTGTCGACCATCGCCTCTGACGGGCTGCTACTGGTCGTCCATGGGAGCGCACTCGATGCGTCGCTGGACCCCGCCCTGGCGGCGCTGATCGACGATGCCGTCGCTGCCGGCGACTTCCAGTTGAAGGCGGGTCGGACCCTCTACGTGCATCGGCCTGCTGGATTCAAGGCTGGTCGCTTGCTGGTGGTCGCTGCGGCGGCTCCCAGCGTCAAGTCGTTCAAGGCTGCGGTCGCGGTCGGTCTGGGCCAGTTGAAGGTGTCGGGGGCCAAGCACATCGCGGTGGCCGTGGCCGATGCCGTGCCATTGACCGCACTTCACGGTGAGGCGCTGGCAACCTGTGCGACCGATGCCGCCTACGTCTACCGGCACACCAAGCCCAGCGCCCCCAAGGCCTCGGCCATGACCCACCTCACGATGGTCTGCGGCAAGGCCCAGGCGCGCGATGTCGCTGCCGGGCTGCAGCGTGGCGCAGCCATCGCGGCCGGTGTCACGCTGGCGCGCGAATGCGCGAACCGGCCTGGCAATTTCTGCACGCCGACCCACCTCGGCGAGCAGGCGAAGCGCCTGGCCAAGGAACACGGGTTGAAGGTCGAGGTGCTCGATCGCAAGGCGGTCGAGAAGCTCGGCATGGGCGCTTTCCTGGCGGTTGCTCAAGGCTCCGCTGAGCCATTGCGTTTCATCGTGGCCCGTTACGAGGGGGCTCCGAAATCGCAGCCACCGGTGGTTCTGGTCGGCAAGGGCATCACGTTCGACTCCGGCGGCATCTCGATCAAGCCTTCGGCCGAGATGGACGAGATGAAGTACGACATGGGTGGCGCAGCCAGCGTTCTGGGCACGCTGCGGGCGGTGGCCCAGCTCAAGCCGAAGCTCAATGTCATCGGCATCATCCCGTCGTGCGACAACATGCCGAGCGGCCATGCGGTCAAGCCGGGCGATGTCGTCACCAGTCTGTCGGGCCAGACCATCGAGATCCTCAATACCGATGCCGAAGGCCGCCTGATCCTCTGCGATGCGCTGACCTATGCCGAGCGCTTCAAGCCAGCCGTGGTGGTCGACGTTGCGACCTTGACCGGTGCCTGCGTCGTGGCGCTCGGCCACCATCGCTCGGGCTTGTTCACCTCGGATGATGCGCTGGCCACCGAGCTGCTGAACGCCGGCGATGCCGCACTCGATCCGTGCTGGCGCATGCCGCTCGACGACGAGTACGACGAAGGGCTGAAGAGCAATTTCGCCGACATGGGCAATGTCGGTCCGCGAGCCGGTGGCGCCATCACGGCCGCGATGTTCCTGAAGCGTTTCGCTGCAAAGTTCCGCTGGGCGCACCTCGACATCGCCGGCACGGCCTGGAAATCAGGGGCTGCCAAGGGCAGTACCGGACGGCCGGTGGGCTTGCTGACGCATTTCGTGCTCGCCCAGATCAAGTGACGGTCATTCCAGCGCGCCCGATTCGATGACCGAGGTGCAGTTCCACGTCAACGTGCGGGACCGGTTGCAGTACACCTGCCGGCTGCTGCGCAAGGCAGTCCGCCTGGGTGCGAGGGTGGCGGTGACCGGGCCGTCTGCCACGCTGGCCGAGCTCGATCGCGCGCTGTGGGTTTTCGAAGCAGACGAGTTCCTCCCGCATGCGGTGGTCGATGATGCGGCGTCGCTCAGTTCGGCGCAGCGCCGGGCTCCGGTGTGGCTGGTCGCAAAGGCCGACCGGGGCGTGGACCGTGCTGTGCTGGTCAACCTCGGTGCGGACGTCGCGTCCGGATTCGAGGCCTACCAGCGATTGATCGAGATCGTTTCCTCCGACGACGAGGATCGGGACGCCGGCCGCAGACGCTGGCGGGAGTACCAGGCCCGTGGCTACGCACCGGCCAAGCACGAGGCCACGGCATGAGCACCGCCACCTTGCCGCCGATGCGCGTGCCGACGCTCACTGAAATCGTCGAATGGACGCCATCGATGCTGACCGGGGCCCCGGAACCACGGGCTGCAGATGCCGACCCTGCTCCGGAGCTGCCGGAGGCTGCGCTCGCGCCGGACATCACTCGGCCTGAGGTGGAAGCCTGCATCGAACATGCGGTGGAGTTCGTGGCGGGCGCCGAAGCCGAGGCTCTGCTGGCGGCGCCTCCGATGATCGATGAATCCGCGCTGGCGCATCGCATCGTCAGCGACCTCCAGAAGCAGGTGGATCCGATGCTGGAGGACAGACTCAGAACGGCCTTGACGCCGATGCTGGAGCGGCTGATGCAGTCGCTGCTGCAGGAAGCCCGCGACGAGCTGGCCCTGACATTGCGTGATGTGGTTGCGGCAGCGGTGTCGCGCGAACTGGAGCAGCACCGAGGTGCGTCTGATCGGTCCGAACCGGTTTGAGCGGTCGCCGCCCTGGGTGGTCGATGAACCGTATGCACCCGGGTTCCGCATCCCTCGCCATCCTTCTTGTTCATCAACCGGAGTCTTGATATGCATCCCAAACTGAACGTCGTGCTGTTCGCCGTTGCCGCTGCGGTGGCCGGATCGGTATCTGCGCAGGAACTGGTCGTCAGGATCGGTCACGTGGCGCCGACCAGTGGCGGTATCGCCCACCTGGGCAAGGACAACGAGATGGCCGCCAGGATGGCGATCGACGAACTGAACGCCAAGGGCGTGACGATCGGTGGCAAGAAGGCCCGATTCGAACTGCTTGCCGAAGACGACGCGGCCGATCCGAAGCAGGCCACGGCTGTGGCGCAGAAGCTGGTCGACTCCAAGGTCAACGGCGTCGTGGGTCACTTGAATTCCGGCACCACGATCCCGGCCTCCAAGATCTACAGCGATGCCGGCATTCCGCAGATCTCGCCGTCGGCAACCAATCCCAAGTACACCCGCCAGGGCTACAAGACCACCTTCCGTGTCGTCGCCGACGACGTTCATCTGGGCGGCACGCTGGGCAGGTACGCATTCGGCACGCTGAAGGGCAAGTCGATCGCTGTCATCGACGACCGCACCGCTTATGGGCAGGGCGTGGCCGAGGAATTTGTCAAGGGCGTCGACGGTTCTGGAGGCAAGGTCGTTGCTCGGCAGTTCACCACCGACAAGGCCACGGACTTCACCTCGATCCTGACCTCCATCAAGGCCAACAAGCCCGATGTCGTTTTCTATGGCGGCATGGACGCGGTGGCCGGACCGATGATCCGGCAGATGAAGCAGCTGGGCATCGAAGCGAAGTTCATGGGCGGTGACGGCCTGTGCACCGGCGAGCTGCCGAAACTGTCGGCCGGTGCGATGGGCGACGGGCAGGTGGTCTGCGCCGAAGCCGGTGGCGTCGAAGGCGAGCAGAAGAAGGGCATGGAGGACTTCCGCGTGGCTTTCAAGAAGAAGTTCGGTGTCGACGTCCAGCTCTATGCGCCGTATGTCTATGACTCGGTCAACGTGATGGCGGCTGCCATGGTCAAGGCAGGCTCCGCCGATCCGGCCAAGTACCTGCCCGTGCTGGCCAAGACCGAGGGCTACAAGGGCGTGACCGGCACGATCTCGTTCGACGCCAAGGGCGACATCAAGAACGGCGCGCTGACGCTCTACACCTACAAGGCCGGTGTACGCGAACAGATCGCCGTGGTGCGCTGACCGAACCAGCTTTCCCATTTCAAGGCGCCGCGAGGCGCCTTGATCACGTTTGCCGACGATTCAGGCGATGCCCGCGCCCGCTGCCGCCAGCAGCTTCAGGCTGTGGGCGCCGAGGGTGATCGGCGCTTCACCCTGGCCATGCCATCGGCACGAGCCACGCGGGTGGGTGGTGTCGAGCAGTCCCTGCCACACACCGGCGGGCAACATGAAGTCGCATGGCATCGCGTTGCCGTTGACAAGCAGCAGCAGCGGCGCCCGGGCGCGCCCGGGGCGACCGATCAGGCAGCCGAGCACGCGACTCGCATCGTCGTGCCAGGCGTCACTGTCCATGACGTCGCCACTCTCGCGCAGCCATGTCAGGTCGTGCAAGCCCAGCGGATCGGTCAGACCGCTGTACCAGTCTCCTCCGAAGGGCAGCGCGGTGCGTCGCAGTTCGAGCAGCCGTGCCGTGAAGGCAAACAGGTCCGCATCGGCGTGTTGCCAGTCGATCCAGGTGATCTCGTTGTCCTGGCAGTAGGGGTTGTTGTTGCCCCGCTGGGTGTGGCCGAGCTCGTCGCCTGCCGCCAGCATCGGTGTGCCCTGGGCCAGCAGCGTGGTGGCCAGCAACGCACGCTGCAAGCGGCCACGCAGCGCGTTGATCTCTGCGTCGTCGGTCGGCCCCTCGACGCCAGCGTTGATGCTGAGGTTGTGTCCGTGGCCGTCTCGGTTTTCCTCGCCGTTGGCGAGGTTGTGACGCTCGGCGTAGCTGACCAGATCGTGCAAGGTGAAGCCGTCGTGCGACACCACGTAGTTGATCGATTCCATCGGCGAGCGCCGCCGCTGCTGGAACAGGTCGGACGACGCGCACAACCGGCGCGCGAAGGTGGCCCGGTGATTCGACGGGATGTCGGGACGCAGCCAGAAGGTGCGCATCGCGTCGCGGAAATGGTCGTTCCACTCATGCCAGCCGCGCGGGAAGCCACCAACCTGGTAGCCGCCCGGCCCGATGTCCCAGGGCTCGGCGATCATCTTCACCCGCGACAGCACCGGGTCCTGCGCCACCGCGCCGAAGAAGGCGGCGTTGCGGTCGAAGCCGCGGTCGCCGCGGCCCAGCACCGGCGCCAGGTCGAAGCGGAAGCCGTCGACATGTGTGTCGACGACCCAGTGGCGCAGGCTGTCCATCACCCCTTGCAGCACCGCGGGTTGCCGGATGTCCAGCGTGTTGCCGCAGCCGGCGTGATTCTCGTAGTGCGCCGGCGATTCGGGCGCCAGCCGGTAGTAGCTGGCGTTGTCGAGACCGCGGAAACTCAGGTTCGGTCCGGTCTCGTCGGACTCTGCGGTGTGGTTGAACACCACGTCGAGCAGCACCTCGAAGCCGGCGGCGTGCAGCGCCTTCACCATCGTCTTGAACTCGGCGCGCGAAGACAGTCCGCCGACACCCGACGCGTAGCGCGGTTCGACGCAGAAGAAGCCCAGCGTGTTGTAGCCCCAGTGGTTGCGCAGCCCCATCGCCGCAAGACGTTCCTCGTCGAGATGGAAGTGCACCGGCAGCAGGCACAGCGACGTGACGCCGAGCGTCTGCAGGTGCGCGATCGATGCCGGATGCGCGAGACCGGCGTAGCTGCCGCGCAGCGGCTCCGGGACCTGCGGGTTCAGCCGGCTGAAGCCCTTGACGTGCAGCTCGCAGATCACGGTGTCGACCGGGGCGATGCGGGGCGACCGGTCGTCGCCCCAATCGAAGTGCTCGTCAACGACGCGCGCCTTCAGTGCGAGCGCGGCGTTGTCGCGGTGGTCCATGCGCAGAGGGTTCTGGCGGTCGAACGCAAAGTGCAGATCGTTCCACTCGAAATGGCCGACCACGTCCCGGGCGCGCGGATCGAGCAGCAGCTTGTGCGGGTTGAATCGGTGCCCTTCCTCCGGCCGCCACGGGCCGTGCGCGCGCAGCCCGTAGACGAGTCCGGCGCCAGCGCCCGCGAGGTGGGCGTGCCACACGTCGCCACTGCGCACCAGCGGGTAGCGTGCGGTCTCGTGCGCGCCGCCCGAATCGAACACGCACCATTCGATCGCCTGCGCGTGTGCCGAGAACACCGCAAGGTTGACGCCTGTCTGGTCGATGTGGGTTCCCAGCGGCCACGGGCGTCCGGCCGTCAGCCCCGTCGAGGAGAGGTGCGGCGACTTCATGCGCGCCACTCCATCATCACGGTGGCAAGCGGCGGCACCGTCAGCAGCACCGAATGCGGCTGGCCGTGCCACGGCACCGGCTGCGACTGTCCGATGCCATGTGGCGTGCCGGCGTTGCTGCCGCCGTAGTGGACCGAATCGGTGTTCAGCCGCTCGTGGTAGGCCCCGGCGCGTGGAACGCCCAACCGGTAGCCGGTGTGCACTGTCGGCGTGAAGTTGCAAACCACGACGATCAGCGTCGTGTCTGCGTGACCGCGCCGGATGAAGGCCAGCACAGAGCGCTCGGCATCGTCGTGCTCGATCCATTCGAAACCTCCACGATCGAAGTCGCGCTGGTACAGCGCGGGCGTCTCGCGGTAGAAATGATTCAGGTCGCGGACCAGCCGCTGCATGCCTTCGTGATGGCGGTCGCCCAGGAGGTGCCAGTCGAGGCTGCGATCGTGGTTCCACTCGCGCTCCTGCGCGAACTCGCCCCCCATGAACAGCAGCTTCTTTCCGGGGTGGCCGTACATGAAGCCGTAGTAGGCGCGCAGGTTGGCGAACTTCTGCCAGCGGTCACCCGGCATCTTGCCGATCAGCGAGCCCTTGCCGTGCACGACCTCGTCGTGCGACAGCGGCAGCACGAAGTTCTCGGTGTACGCGTAGACCATGCCGAAGGTCATCTCGCTGTGGTGGTGCTTGCGGTGGATCGGGTCGCGCGCCATGTAGAGCAGCGTGTCGTGCATCCAGCCCATGTTCCATTTGTAGTGGAAGCCCAGGCCACCGGCAAAGGTGGGGCGCGAAACGGCAGGGAACGAGGTCGACTCCTCGGCCAGCGTGACTGCCTGCGAGCGCTCGACGCCGACCACCTCGTTGAGCCGTTTCAGGAAGGCAATGGCCTCGAGGTTCTCGCGGCCGCCGTGCGCATTGGTGATCCACTCGCCCGGCTCGCGGCTGTAGTCGCGATACAGCATCGACGCGACCGCATCGACGCGCAGTCCGTCGACGCCGAAGCGCTCCAGCCAGTAGAGCGCATTGCCGACCAGGAAGTTACCGACCTCGGTGCGGCCGAGGTTGTAGATCAGCGTGTTCCAGTCGTTGTGGAATCCCTCGCGCGGATCGGCATACTCATAGAGATGCGTGCCGTCGAATTCGCGCAGTCCGTGCTCGTCGGTCGGGAAGTGCGCCGGGACCCAGTCGAGCAGCAGGCCCAGGGCCTGGTCATGGCAGCGCTCGACGAAGCGTTTGAAACCCTGAGGATCGCCGAAACGCGCGGTCGGCGAGTACAGCCCGATCGGTTGATAGCCCCAGGAGCCGTCGAACGGGTGTTCGCCGATCGGCATCAATTCGAGGTGCGTGTAGCCCATGTCGCGGGCGTACGGCACGAGGGCATCGGCAAGCTCGTCCCAGGTCAGCCAGCGCTGCTCGCCGTGATCGTCCACCCGCCGCCACGACCCGAGGTGCACTTCGTAGATGGTGATCGGTGCGTCGAGCGCGTTGGCGAACCGGCGTTCGGGCGAGGGCGGTACCACCGCGGGCAGGCGGGCGACGACGCTGGCGGTCGCCGGACGCAGCTCGGACTGCAGCGCATAGGGATCGGCCTTCAGCGGCAGCAGCACGCCGTCGCGGGTGCGGATCTCGTACTTGTAGCGGGCACCCGAGACGACGCCCGGCAGGAAGATCTCCCACACGCCGCATTCGCGCCGCAGCCGCATCGGGTGGCGGCGGCCATCCCAGGAATTGAAGTCGCCGACCACGCTGACGCGCGATGCGTTCGGTGCCCACACCGCGAAGCCCGTGCCCTCGACGCCTTCGAACGTGCGTTGGGTCGCCCCGAGCACCAGGTACGGGCGCAGGTGCGAGCCCTCGCCGAGCAGCCACACGTCCAGATCGTCCAGCAGTGGTGCAAAGCGATAGGGGTCGTCGACGACGCTCTGGTTCCCATCCTGCCAGGTGACATGCAGCCGGTAGTCGGATCGCGACAGGTCGCCGATCACGCCCTCGAACAGGCCCTCGTCGTGAATGCAGGCGAGCGCGGCGCCGGTGTCCGCGCCGACCTGCGGCGCTACGTGCACCGAACTTGCGCCCGGCAGGAAGGCCCGCAGACACCAACGTGGATCAGCACCGCTCTGCATCGGAAGCGCATGCGGACCCAGCACCGCGAACGGGTCGTCGTGGCTCGCGCCGAGGATCCGTTCGATGTCGAAGGTGCTGAGGAGAGGCAAGGCGGGAGTGAATGACCGAGTGATCTGTGGCGAGTGTCAGCGAATTTCCGGCTCCACATGCCAGATCTGCCGAGCGTACTGCTCTATCGTTCGGTCCGACGAGAACACGCCCATGCCGGCTACGTTGGCGATCGCACGGGTGGCCCACTCGGTGGGCTGCTGGTACAGCGCATCGACCTTCGATTGGGTCTCGACGTACGACTCGTAGTCGGCCAGCAGCAGGTAGTGGTCTCCGCCCCAGAGCAATGAATCGATCAGGCTGCGATAGCGGTCGGGCTCGTCGGGCGAGAACTGGCCTGCGGCGATCGCGTCGAGCACCGCCTTCAGCTTCGGGTTGCCTTCGTAGTGCCGCATCGGCTGGTAGCCGCTGTGCTTCAGCGCCTGAACCTCCGGCGTCTTCAGGCCGAAGATGAAGATGTTGTCATCGCCGACGTTTTGCCGGATCTCGATGTTGGCGCCGTCGTCGGTGCCGATGGTCAGCGCGCCGTTCAGCGCCAGCTTCATGTTGCCGGTGCCCGAGGCCTCGGTGCCGGCGGTGGAGATCTGCTCGGACAGG
>JBJXEJ010000028.1:0-16474 GCA_046154125.1 Rhizobacter sp.
GGCAGCCACACGATCAAGAACGTCAGGGGCGTGGGATGGATGGTTTCCAAAGACGGCTGAGCACGTCGCTGCAGTTCAGGCTGTCCGTCATGCTGTCCTTGGCCATTCTGGTCATTGCCGTCGCAGCTGGCCTGTTCTCGTTCACCGCCGCCTACGCAGACGCACACGAATTGCAAGACGACGTCTTGCGTCAGGTCGCCGCGTTGCTCCAGCGTCGCGGCCTGTCGCCCGATGACGCTGGTGCGGCCGACCCGCCTCGGTCCGACAGCGAGGAGTCACGGGTCATTGTTCAGCGCTTGGGTCAAGTAGAAACCTCGGGTAGGCCGCTGGATGCCGGCGGGAAGCTCACGCTGCCTGAAACCCTGCGTGACGGACTGCAGAACTACACCACTGGTGGCGAGGAATTCCGGCTGCTGGTGAAAACGACCGCAGCAGGCGAGCGCTTGGGCGTGGCTCAGGAAGCTGCATTCCGCGATGAAATCGCACGCGACAGTGCCCTTCGGGCCGTGATGCCATTCCTGATACTGGTGCCCATCCTGCCGCTCATCGTCGTACTTCTCGTGCGCCGCATGTTCCGAGCGGTCGCGGTACTTTCACTGGAGGTCGATGGGCGTTCGGAACAAGCGCTGCATCCGATTCAAGCAGCGCATGTCCCCGACGAAGTGCGGCCCTTCATCGTGGCGATCAATCGCCTGCTTGCCAGGGCCCAAACCGCTATGGAGGCTCAGCGGCGCTTCGTCGCCGATGCGGCGCATGAGTTGCGCACGCCGCTGACGGCACTGTCGTTGCAGGCCGAGCGCCTGGCTGAGGCGCCCTTGTCGCCACCCGCTGCCGAACGACTCCAGGCGCTGCGGCAGGGGATTGAACGTGGCCGCGGCATGCTGGAACAGCTGTTGGCGCTGGCCAGAGCGCAGACCCTCAACGAGCCACCCGCGTCGGCGGTTTCAGTTCAGACCATTTACATGCGCGTGTTGGAAGACCTTATGCCGCTGGCCGAAGCGAAGAGGATCGACATCGGCGTCGAGGGCTCGCAGAATGCTTGGGTGAATGCCCACGAGATCGACCTCTTCACGCTCGTCAAGAATCTGGTCGACAACGCCATCCGATATTCGCCTGACGGCGGCCGGGTGGATCTGTCCGTCTCGACGACGCAGGACCAGAAGGTGGCGCTGCGAGTCCGCGACGAGGGCCCTGGTATACCGTTGAACGAACGCACCCGCGTGTTCGATCCCTTCTATCGAAGCTTGGGCTCGACGCAAGTGGGCTCAGGCCTTGGCCTGTCCATCGTCAAGGCAATCGCAGACCGACTGGGCGCACAGGTTCTGCTGAATTTTGCCAACGAGGAACAGCAGACCGGCCTGTGCGTCACGGTACTACTGGGCTCAGCCGGATGAATGCGCTGGCAATTAAGTGGCATCGAAAACGCCTCGTGAAGTTCGGCGTCCTGCCCCTGAACAGATGGTTTGGCTGCGCCACGATCTTGCACATGGCCGTCTGCTTCCGGGTCGGGCGGCGAGCTTTGCAGTACACCCGCTTTGGGTCAGGTTCATCGGCCACACACGCCAGCAGACATTCGAGCGACATGTACCTCGCGATTCGGCAGCAATGTCAGCTGTGCCCTCGAAACCGGTCGTCGATGTCGAGCTGACTCGGGCAACTGGATGACTGCTGTTTAGGCTTGTTCTCTGCAGTGCTGCCCGCTGGTAACACCCACTTAAAGCGGCAGCAAGGGTTCATACGTCTTGTCAGCTGGGGTCGTTGGACGGCAAATATTTCAAACACAGCAGCCCTTGCGCGCCTAAGGCGCCGCGGGTCACCTTTTGGTCGCCAAGCCGCTTCGCTCGCCCTCAGGTGACCAGTCAACAGCGGCAGGTGAATGCAGAGCCTTCCGCGGAAGTGGTGGAATAGAGCCTGCTGCGGGATTCCAAAGCCAGAGTTGTGACCGACAGTTTGATTCGAAATCTGTGCCCGTCCGCTCTACGTTCTGAACGTCGCCACCGTGACGGTCGATGTACAGCCCAATCGGCGATGGATCGGAATCCGTCAGGACTGCGCTGGCCATTGGTTCGCTTGACTGCACGTTGAATCTCAGCGCTTTGACAAACCTGCGGTCGTGCTTCACCAGCATGTCCACGAGCTGCTGCTCGAAGGAGTCCTCGACGGGCAGCCACAGGCTGGTCACAGGCATCAACGAAATCTCCGCAATGAACGGAATGCCCGCCGCGCTGACGCCGAAGGTCGCAATCATCATCATGTGCAGGTTCTTTGCGGATCCCCACCAGCAAAGCTCGCTTTCGAACCGACGCCCCATGCGGCCATAAAGCTGCCTGTCGATCAGGAACGCCTGGTCCGGCACATGTTTGATCACGGCTTTGTATCCATACCGTGCCGGCACGATCTCCTTGATCTCCGCGATCAACAACATCAAACGTTGTGGTCTGCCGGGCACCGCCACTGCAGGAGCCCACTGCGCAAGCCGTCGCCCATTGATTGCTTCCCGCTCCTCGACGTAAAACGCCTCCGGGATGTAGAGCCTGGCCCGCAGCGCCTCTCCACGCGTGACCTTGTTTTCGGCAGCGAGCAGCAGATGCTTGCGAACCACGGCCCAGGATCGTTTGCCTGCGAAGCCCGGATGCCAACGTGTCAGCTCGGCCTGATCCAACAGGTAGTGCAGCAGCCCGCGCAACGACAACCTGGTGCCGTCCGTGGCGACTTTGTCGCTGGGGCTGCCTGCGGCTGGCACCGAGGACCTCCCCGCGATCCTGGACAGCGAGAAATCAAGTTTCAAGGTCGTTTCGCCGGTCGCCGGATCCTCGACTATCGCCGACCCCAGCACCTGGCCAAGACCGGAGAACTCCGCTGGTGGTTCATAGGAAGGGCATTCGGGCGCGTGGCGACACCCGGTGTTCGGCATCCGCTTGACGATGAACCCGTCCCCCAGTCGAGCCACGTACATCTCGACGCCTCGTCTGTCGTCACTTCGCAGGCACAGGCAGCGCGGCCGATGGTGAGCGCCGTGGGCCCACGCGATCGCTTCCGCAAAACCGGGCGAATCGGTGTCGAACTGCTGGCCCGCAATCGAGTACCCAAGCTGCTGTATCGCCGAGACCGACTCGGTTGCTGTCGCTTGCATGGATCAGCCTCAACGAGCTGGGGCGGCTCGCTCGCGGTCGCGTTTCAGCTCCGGTGTCGGCGGCACGACCACCGGCCGCTGCGAAGGTGCCGCCTTGTCGTAGACCTTGACCTTGATCGACTGACCATCGCGCAGGCGCTGAGCCAGTTTCTCGGTGGCCGCCGCCATCACCGCCTCGCGCTGCTGCTCCGGCACTCGCTTGGCGATCAGCACCGCCTCGATGGCGGCGAGCACGGCCTTGCGCCCGCCACTGCCGCGCGCCGATGCTTTCTCGGTGAGCGTCGCGGGAGATGAATGGCGATCACCTCGGACCGGTTCGATCCGATTGAGCAACCGGGCCTCGCGTGCTTTCGTGAGCACCTCCAGGTCCGCCGGATTCGGCTCATAGCCCAGCGCCTTCACGCCGCGCACCGAGGCTTCCAGCCAGACCATGCGCTTGAAGTCGTCATGGCCCGACACGCGCAAGGCACTCCAGTTTCTTGCTTCGGCCACGTCGACCATCGACCGTGCCACCGACGGGCTGTTGGTGTCGGTCGCCAATCGGAACGTCGATTCGGTGAAGGCCACGCGCGACGAGTCGCCGCGGAAGCGGTACTCGGTCAGACCGATCGACATTTCGCCGACGGTCACCGGCGCGCGCTTGATCAGGTATCGATCAATCAATGCCGCCTCGAGGCGCGCCACCTGAGCGGCTCGCTCGGCCTGGGCGTCGATCTTGGAGAGGGAAGGGATCACTGTGGCTTCAGCTCGCTCTGGGGCCTTGGACGTCGGCTCGACATGGGTCTGTAGCGTCCGCTCGTCTCGATCCGAGGTGGTCCCCACCGTCCTGTCAGGCGCTGCGACGCGCGCCTCATCGCGTTCCCATCGGCCGTCGACCTTGCGGACCGGCGACCGATTACCCTGTGCATTGATGGCCGTGAACCGGTGGCTGCCGAGTTGCTCGGCCTTCGCCACCACTTCGGCGAAGGTGTTCACCCGGTAGGTGACCTCGGCGAAGGGGTCACGCAATTCGTAGCGTTCTGCCGGAACGTCGTTCGGTGTCTGGAAGCGCTCCTTCGCGACTGCCGCCCGGTTGGCCGGTTCGACCGTTCCACCCGGTACCGTGCGAGAAAGACGTTCGGTGTTGCGCGCGGGTCCGTCGTTGTCATCCATGGGGTCCTCGCAGTTCGTCAGAAGTTCGCTGTGGAAGTTGCCATGCTGCCCGCCGGCACTTGCCGCTCAGGGAAGCGCCACCGGCACCGCACCCATCGCCAGCGGCAACGCGCGGTACACCTCGATCTCGACCCGTCGATTCATGTCCCGGCCTGCAGCGCTGGTGTTGTCAGCGGCGTGGTCGCCCACCGGTTGGTAGGTGTCCCGGATGCGCTTTGGATCGACGCCGGCGGCGACCAGGTAGTCGCGCACGGCCGTGGCCCGCTCGCGTGCCACCCGACTCTCCGAAAAAGATTCGGTGGTGCCATCCGTGCGCCCGCGCAGCAACACCAGTGGCGCCGCGCGTGCGTTGTCGATCAGCGTCGAGGCGGTGCTGGCCGGCACCACGACCCGCGTGCTGCCGAAGTCGAAGTGGATCGTGAACACGCTGTTGGCCATCTGAGCTGATGCCATCGTCGCAATGACCTGCTGGCGCGCGGACACTCGCTCCAGGTTCGCGGCGTTGGACTCGGCCAGCCGCCACAACTCGGTCGCGACGATGCGGGTGCTCTGCAGGTTGCTCTTGCAGGTCTGCAGTTCGACGGCCATCGCCGAGTTCGCCGGCCGCTTCTGTGATTCATCGACCGTCGGTGGCTTCGGTGGCGACCCGCACGAGGAGAGCACCAGCACGGGCAGGGGCAGCCGAGTAAGCAGAAGCCAGATCGAGCGCATCGCGTTTCTCCCGTCTGTGTTCAGGCCAGCGCCGCCGGTTCGGGCATCACCCTGTCCGACATCAGCACACCGTCGTCGTCCGAGGCGGGCTCGATCGAGCCGCCCGGGTCGGCCTGTCCGGCACCAGACGAGCCCTTGCCCTCAAAAAATCCGAACAAGATCTCGGTGATCTCGTCGGGCGTGCCTTCGAACCGGTCCGGCAGCGCCCCCATGTCGTAGGCCAGCGCCTCGACGCTCAAGGTCTCGCCCGGTGCCAGCTCGTCGTCCGCAAACCGCCAGCGCTGCTGCACGCGGGCCAGGTGCAGCCCCATGCCCATCTGCGGGACCGCCGGAGCCGGCCGCAGTCGCGACATGAAAACCTTCTCCCGGTGGTAGCGGATCTTCTCGCCCAGGATCGGCTTGCAGTTCTCGAAGATCACGACCAGCCGCTCGCTGCCCAGCTCCTTGAACTCCTGTGGCAGCAGCAGCGCCCGGCGCTGCTCGCTCTCGTTGCGACTGACCGAGCTGTGCGCGTGCTGGCTGAACGACCGGCTGCGTCCGCGTGACGTGGCGCGCTCGGTGAACTGCCCGAGCATCGCGCTGTACTCGTCGGCATCGCGCTGCTCGCGCGGCGCATAGAGGATCTGCAGCCCGTGGTTCGTCGCAAACGTGCGGGCGTCCTTGTCGCCGTACACCGCATCGAGCTGCGACATTGCCTGCACGACCGTCAGCAGGCGGAGGTTGTAGCCGGCCAGGAACGCCGTGGCCGACGAGATCACGCCGACGCGACCCATCGCTGTGAACTCGTCGTTCACCAGCAGGCACTGCACCTGGAGACTCGGATCCTGCTCAGGCAGGCACTGCGTGTTCAGGCTGACGAGTTGCGAGAAGAACAGGTTTAGCAGCGGCCGCGCATTGGCCAGCCGGTTCGGTGGAATCCGCACGTAGATCGACATCCGACGCCGCCGCACCTCGTCCAGCCGAAAGTCGTCGGCACTGGTCGCCGCGTCCACCACCGCATCGGCAAAGATCGTCAACGGCGCGTTGAGCGTCGCGACGATGCTGGCCAGCGTGTTCTCGGAGTTCGACAGCAGCCGCTGCAAGGCGTCGGTGCATTCGTCCGACAACGGGTCGTCCACCGACTTGCGCTGTTCGATCAACGCCGTCAGATGACCCTTCAGAGACTGCCCCCGTCCGGACGACTGACGCAGCAGTTCGCCGATCGTGCGTGGCAGTTCCGGTGTCTCCAGCAACACCAGCCCGAGTCCCAGAAACAGATTGCGCGCCTGGTCGTTGAAGAACGCTTCCGATGACGTGCCGCTGCCGTCGTTCGGAAAGAACACCTGTCCGATCGTCAGCAGATCACCGACCCGGTGCAATGGACTGGTGCGCACTGCACTCAGCGGATTCCACCGATGGCTGCGCTCGGCCTCATCGAACGGCGAGAACGCGTAGACCGCCTGACCCCGCTCGGCCCGATAGCCCGCCGTGATGTCGTAGTTCTCGCCCTTGATGTCGAGCACCACGACCGAGTCGGGCCAGTTCAGCAGGTTCGGGATCACCACGCCGACGCCCTTGCCGCTGCGGGTGGGTGCCGACAGCATCACCGAGAGCTGGCCGGGCAGGGCGAGGAAGCGGCCCCGGTAGCGTCCCACCAGGATGCTGGGACCGGCGGGTTGTCCGCGCTTCCCGGGTGGAGCCAGCAGCCCGGCACGCGCCACCTCGCCAGGATGCGCAAACCGTGCATCGCCATGCAGCGACCGGCGAGGTCGAGCCGCAGCAAACAGGGCGCCCGGCAGCACCAGAAGCAGCCCGACCCCCGACACGACGATCGAGGCGACCATCTTCTTGCGCAGCAATGCATCGTCCGCGTACAGGTCCCAGTACCGCACGATGCTCGCGAACTCCGCCTGGCGAGGATTTGCCCGGTTCAGCACCAGGAACAGCACCGCCGACAGGTAGAGCGCGGTGCCCGTCAGCACCGCCAGTCCTGCCACCATCAGCGCGCCCGCAGCCACCTTGCGACCGGCCGGCCAGCTCGACATCGGCAGCGACGCGCTGCCGTTCACGTGACCACCTCGGACCGGCCCGTGACCGACTCGTCCCACCTTCCGAGCCGCTGCCGTCGTGGCTCGTAGAACACCTCCGAGATGAATCGCCCGCGCTCGTCCTTGTCGAACTGCACCACCACGTCGACCACGACGCCGAGCAGCCACTTGATCTCGTTCATCCGCAGCCCGCCCCCGGCGCCACTCTCGCGGATCAGCAGCGACATCTGCTCGAAGGCCAGCGCGCAGCTGCCGGCGTGCACGCTGGTGATGCTGCCGGGATGCCCCGAGGCCGCGAGCCGCACAAAATAGAAGCACTCGTCCCCGCGCACCTCGGCCAGGAAGATCCGGTCTGGCTTCATCCGCAGACACGCTTCGAGCAACTGCTTGGCGGTGACCTTGGCTGTGCCCTGACCGTCCTTGCTGTAGTACAGGTGCACGACGTTCGGGTGGTTCGGCAGCGTCAGCTCGGCCGTGTCCTGGATCGTGACCAGCCGCTCGTGCTGCGGCACCTCCTCGACCAGCCCCTTCATGAACGTCGTCTTGCCCGAGCCGGTCTTGCCACTGACGACGATGGTCTGGTGCTTGCGCACCGCCAGCCGCAGGAACTCGGCGTAGCGACCGGCGTCCTTCAGCGCCACCAGCTCCTGCTCGAACGGCAGCAGCCCGGCCGACGCGGTGCGGGTGACCGTCGCGCTGGTGTCATTGATGCGCTCGAACAATCCCTCGCGCTCGAAGTCATCGAGCCGCTTGATCCCCTGCGACGGCTTGCGCACCGTGATCGACACCGTCCCGCGCGTGACCGCCGGCGGAATGACGAACTGGATCCGCTCGCCACTGGGCAGCGTGGCCGCCAGCAGCGGCCGTTCCTGGTTGATCTGCTGATCAGAAAACGTCGCGACCGCGGTCGCCAGCGACACGCACCGCTCCTGCGTCAACTCCGGTGCAGGCACGACCTGCCATCCGCGCACCGTCTCGACCAGCAGCTCGCCCGGCCGGTTCACGCAGACCTCCAGTACACCCGGCGCATCGAGCTGAGCCCGCAGGGGACGCAGGAACTCGTTCACCGACGTCGCGTCGCCTTGCCAGGCCGTAGGGCCGTTGCCGAAGAAGTTCACCAAGGCCTCGGCGACGAACGGATCGAGTTCGCTCATGGCCGCCCCCGATCCGCCGTCGGCCGCAACTCGTACACCGACGAGAAGTCCACGTCGCGGGCCACATAGATGCCGACGATGCCGCCCTGGTTCTGGTAGATCAGCGGCGGGATGTTGATCGTGCTGTCCAGCACCTTCTCGGCCAGCTTGCTGGTGTTGGTCGTGGTCGAAGGCAGCACGACCGTGTTGGCGCTGGTGTCGTTGGCCTGGTTCTGGATGATCAGCTTGACCGAGTCGTCGATCAGCGACATCAGCATCGCCGCGCCGATGCGCTCGCCCCAACGGTTGTCGACATAGCCATCGACGCCCGACTCGCCCAGCGGCCCGGTACCGGGCGAATCGATGTCGACCGTCACCCCGTTCGGTGTGCGGATGCGGGTCCACAGCACCGGGATGCGCACGGTGCCCGGCCGGACCGACGCGATGCGGTACTCGCCATCCATGTGCGAGCCCCGTTCGATCAGCAGCACCCGGCCGTTGTCGCTGAAGACATTGCGCTGCACCTGGCAGCCGACGAAGCCCGAGACGGCGCTGACGATCTTCGTCTTCAGCGCGCAGGTGAATGCGGTCCCCTTCGGCAAGGTCAGGCTGCGATCCCCCAGCAGGGACGCCGCCACACGAGGGGTGGCCGACCCTTGCATTTGCCCTCCAAAGAGGCTGATCGGCGGGGTGTGGGGTGAATCTGCGCGCGTGCCCCCGACGGATGGCAATCCATTGGAGGTCCCACCGAGGGACGACAGGCCTCCCGGATCGCCAGTCGCCGCCACAGTGGTTCGGGTCAGCGATTCGAGCAGACCCTGCAACTGCCGCTGGTAGGCATCGAGGTTGTTCTTCGATTGTTCCAGCTGGTCGTTCGGGTCCAGCCGGTCGGGGGAGGTGTCCGAGCGATCCAGTTCACCCGGACGTGTGGACATTCCACCCAGGGGTGCGCGTGCTCCCGGACGGGTGGAGACCAGCACGACGGGAGCATCCTCGGGCGGGATCGCCCTCAACCCCACAGGGGCCGGTGCGGACGGCCCGGTGCGATGCACACCGATCGGCTCGGCGCGTTCTTCAGGTGTGGGCACCAGCGCCGGGACGCGCGGCTCCGCAGCGACTGGCAAGGTCATGTCCAGCCGGCGCGGTTCGCCTGCAGCGGCCGTCGGTTGATCGCCGAGCCGCTTGTCGGCATCCGGCCGTTTGCCGCTGGCTGCGAAGCGCTGGATCGACAACGCCGACACCGCCACCAGCGACAGGATCAGCAGCGCGACCGCGAGTAATCCCTTCTTCGACATCGAAGGTCGGGACCGCTCGGCGATATTCGGGATGCCGGGCTCGCCTGGCAGCGGGTCGATCGTGTTCGATCCTGGGTCATGCGGTGGATCAATGGGCGCAGCGCTGTTCGCAGACTCATTCATGCGCTGTCTCCCGCGCCGTGACCCGGCGAGCGGTGCCGTCCACGTCGGCCTTAAGCACGCGCTCCACACCAGTCACCGTGGTGCCGCCCATCGGCGGTACGCCGTTCAGATCGAACGCTTCGTTCCAGACCCCGACCACCGCCGACCCGGCGCGCAACATCAACCGACGGCTGACGCGATCGACCACCAGCAGGTCGTCCTCCATCCGTGCGTTGACCAGCGTCTCGCTGCCGTCGCCGAGGACGTGGAACACCGACGGAATTTCCCGGTTGCCGGGAAAGCGCAAGTAGGTGAACCGCCCGTCGTCGTAGACCAGGGTTGGCACGATGTCCTGAGAGTCCTTGCCTTCGGCGATTGAGTACTTGGAGTTCATCACCGGCGCGGTCGCCTTCAGGCGCTCGGCGATCAGCTCCTGCGGGGAGGGCGGGAGCGCAACCGATGGCATCAACAACGGCAGCGCAGCCAGTGAACCGTGCCCCGCCAAACCGTGCCCGGCGGGCGCCTTGACCACGAGTCGATACACCGGGGCTCGGGTATCCCCGTCGGGCAGCACCACGAACCGGAACGCATGGGTGCGCCGGTCCGTCACGACGGCCAGGTTGTTCGGCGCACTGGCGCCGCTCTTGGCCTTGACGAACAGGTTGTGCGCTCCCGGCTGCGCTGCGATGCACCAGACCGCCTCCGGCTTGGTGCAGTCCCCGCCCAGCCCGGAGCCGACATCGGTGATCGCCTCGTCGGCGTCGAGCACGATGTGGGTGACGATCCCGCGCTTGACCGGCACGGTGACCACGGCACCGGCGTCGTAGGTCACTTCGCGAAGGCGTGGGTCGGCCGCATGCGCCACCGATGCGCCTGCAACGAGGAGCGCCATCAGGGCAGGGTGGAACGCCGGGCTCATCGCTTCACCCCGCTGGAGGGCGTGTTGATCTCGGGATCCGATCGGTAGGCGGTGACGACGAAGCCAAACGGGTTCTCCAGCCGATCGCGCTCCTTGGCCAACACCTTCGGCTGGTACTGGAACACCGCACTCGCCACATGGCGCGTTGTCACGTCGGGCAGGTTGCGATCGGAGAAGCGAACGACCTTGTCGTAGGTGACCGTGGCTTCGCCGCGATTGCCGCTGCGACCGGTGGCCGACAGACGCACGCCGACCACGTTGATCCGCCAATCCTCGGTGGCCGCAATTCGCTTCTGCAACGCACCTTCACCTTCGAACTGCCGGTTGAAGTCATTGAATACGGCCGGCACTGCCATGCGTGCGACTTGGTCGAAGTCGCGCTGCAGGAACATCCAGCTGTAGCCCTCGCGGGCCCGCACGAAGGTTGCGAGGTTGTGCTTGTCGAGCGCTTCCGAGGTGGGGATGGTTTCGACGCTGAGGCGCTGCTGGATCGTCGCCTCGCCGGTGACGCGGTCGACCACGATCGGGATCTCGACGATCTGGCGCAGCGGTCCCTGGACGAACACCGCGGCGATGCCGATCAGGCCCAGCACGAGGCCGGCGATGGCCACCCACCAGGCCCGGCGTTCCGAGCGTTCGAGCATCAAAGCCCGGTCGACCTCCCAGGCGCGGTTGGCCTGGACAGCCTTCACTGGGTCCGAAGGGCGGGTGGCACTGGAGTCGTCGCCTGCATCACCCGCACCGGGCAATGCAGCGGCTGCACTCGACGAGAGCACGGCACTCATGGTGGTTCTCGGTGACTCTGTGCGGTCAGGGGAGGAAATCGGCGATGCGGCCGGTGCGCGCGAGCATCTGGTACTGCCGTTCTCGCTCCCTCGAGCGCGCGATGCGCTCCTCGCTGTCGGCCATGCCCTGCAGCATCTGCACCTGGGACATCTCGTGGGCCAGCATCGCGTTCTCTACGCCGATGCGTGCCTGAATCTCCTGGATCGACTTCTGATCGTCGGTCGCGTTGATCTGGTCCATCAAGCCGTGGATCTGGGCCAGCCGGCCTGCGGCGGCCGACATCGCATCCTGCAACAGGCCCTTTTGCTGATATGGCTGCGCGAGTGCCGCTTGGCAAGCAGCGCGATCTGAATCCTCTCGATCCAGGCAGTTGTAGACCATGGCGGCGTCGCGCAAGGACTTGGCGGTGGCGTTCAGGCCGGCGTAGCCGGAGGTGTCGACGGCGTTGATCAAGGTGAAGGCCTCGGTCGGCACGTAGTTGCGCAGCAACGGACTGTCCAGGATCCCGCCCAGGCCGCGCGATCCGTTGATGCTGGTCAGATGCGTCTGCATCTGCGCGATCTGCTGGATCTGGTTCTTGATCTTGGTGATGTCGTTGACCACCTGCTGGATCGTCTGGATCAGGTTCGCCCGGTCGATGACCGGAATTGCCGCGTACGCCGCCGAGGCGCTGCCGAGGGCGATCACGAAGGCGCTGATCAAAGCGCAGGATTTGAGAAGACGTGGGCTCATCAAAGTCTCCTTCGTTGGGATCGATCAGGCTCGACCGCGCAGAGCGGCCAGGCGATAGGCGGCGGTGCGGGCGACGCCGTAGCCGCTGCGAACGGCGCCGGCTGCCCCGGTAGCCATGGTTCCGACTGCGCTGCCAGCGGCGTGGGGCAGGCCCGCACCGGCGCGAATGACACCGCCCGCGGCAGCCGGTACAGCGGATCGGCCGGCGGAAGCTGAACGCAGGCCGGCGACCATCATCGCGTTCTGGACCATCTGGATACCTTGCTGAATCGCTGCGCCGCCGGTCAGCGCGGAAGCAAGGCTGGGCGCCTGAAAGCACAGGATGGCCATCAGGATCATTAACACGCAGTAGCGCGTGGCTTCTCCGAGGACGTTGAAGGTTGCGCCGAGGAAGCCGCCTCCATCCTCTATGGCTTTGAACATTGAGACACCCATGTAGGCACTCAGTCCCAGCGCGAAGAAGGCGAACCAGGTCAATACGACCGCGTTCAGAACCATCGACAACCAACTGTCGAAGAACCGCGCCGTCGGGCGCCACGCCAGGCACAGGACAAACAACGGTCCGATCGCGATCACGAAGGTCAGGAACAGCTTCGAAAGCGTCACGACAAACAGCGCGATGCAAAGAAAGACGATCGAACCGATCGAGAAGACCGCCGCTGCGAGGAGCAAGTCAAGCCGGAACATGCTCGCCTCCTTCATGATGTCGGCGACTTGGGCGCTGGCGTCGTCGTTGAACTTGTCCAACAGCTCGTACGGCGAACCGACAGTGGCTGGGTCGACGCCGGCGGGAACGAAGGTGCTTGCGACGCCCAATGCAAGAGAATTTGCCGTGTCAGCTACGTTGGCTATGTAGAAACCTGACTGCAGGGCGAACGCCATGACCAAGCCGATCTTGAAGACCTTCCAAAGGAAGGTTGGCACGGTCTCCGGGACCTCATTGCGCAGAACGGCCCAGCCGTAAAGCGCTACCCAGACGGTCATTGCCGTGAGAGCGATCGGCGCTATCCCGGCCATTAGCGCGGTGACCACTCCGAGAACGTAAGTGCTCAGAATGCCATCGAGTTGCATGCCGACCCAGTTGAACATTGCTGTGGCCTCGCCTTACTGAGCCGCTGGATAGGGGAGGTTCGACGGTGGACGCGCAAACATGTTTACGCACTTGCTGCCGAGATCAGGGCGCTGACACTGAAGCCAACTGCTGCCAGCTTTCACGACCCACAGACGCAAGAGTTTCGTCGTGCCAAAGGTGGACTTGCGGCAGCTTGATGCCCTTGCGTACGCCTCGGTGCATTCCACCAATCCGTCGCTCGTTTCAACCATCAGCCAAGCGCCGCCGTGACACTTCTCGGTGGCGGCGCATGGTTTCGTGGAGCGCATTGGTCCGGACTTCGGCAACGGCGGTGTCTCCACGCTCCTCGATCCATCAGCCATCACCTTGACGGCTTCATTGCCCTTGACGAACTGCGCCACCGATGCGGTCGAGGTGACAGCGAGCGCAGCACACAGGATGAGAGAGTGAACGACCTTCATGCGGCTCTCCTCGAGGTTCGGGTCTTGCGATCCTGAACCTCGCGCCGCAGAAGGGGAAGCCACTGAAACGGATCGTCACCAACGCGCGCCCGGATCTCGTCGAGCAGCGCCACGTTGTCGGTGGTGGCCGACAGCACGGTGACGAATTCCTCCATCCCCGCCAGGTCGAACTCGCAGATCGCGCTGCTGTGTCCCTGCTTGATCAGGAAGCGCCGGCCGCCCTGGGTGCTCAGCCCGCGCACGATGTCGAACTCGGCCTGGCTGAGCCCGAAACCGTCGACGTATTCCTCGCGCACCGCCTCCGGGTTGGCCAGGAAGATCTTCGTCACGCTCTGCTCGACCATCGTGCGGCCGATCGGGTGGCGCAGCACGTCCGACGGGCTCTGCGTGTCGAAGATGCCCAGCCCGTTTTGCTTGCGGATCGTCTTCTGCTTCTGCTTGGCGAAGTCGCTGAAGATATCGTGGTCCAGCGCCTTCCAGAATTCCGAGATCACGTAGATCAGCCGCTCGCCGTTGACCAGTTCCTCCATCACATGGAGCAGGTACAGCATCACCGGCGTGCGCACCTCCGGCAGGTCCAGGAACTCGGTCGTGTCGAAGCCGATCACCGATGACGCGTGCAGGTCGCCGAGCCGGTCGTCGGCCTCGTCGAACACCCAGCCGAGCGCGCCACCCTGGCACCAGCGGCCCAGCCGCTCATACAGGCTGTTGTCCCCCGATTTCGGCAGGTTCTGCCGCACCGTCGAGAACCGCCTCAGCGCCGCCGGCATCATCGCCACCGCCCGCACCGCATCGGCGATCGCCCGCTCATCGGCCGGCATCAGCGGCATCGCCGGGTTCGCTATGCAGGTGCGGATCAACTGCTCCCAGAATTGCAGCCGCGCCGGCGTCGCATCGCGCTGAAGTGGGTTGCAGCCGGTCGGCTTGCCCGCTTCGAGCGTGAAGTAGCGCCCGCCGAGCGCCCGCATCGCAATCTCACAGCCGCGATCGAGGTCGAACAACACCAGCCGGGGTGCTGGGTCCCACTTGCGCGTCAGCACCAGCAGGAACATTTCCAGCGTCGTCTTGCCGACCCCGGTCGAGCCGATGATCAGCGTGTTGCCGGGCAGCTTCTGGTCGCCGGAGTCTTCGCCATCGGGGCTGCTGTGCAGGTTCAGGAAGAACGGCTGGCCGGACGGGGTGCGCAGCACCGCCAGCGCCTCGCCCCAGGGATTGCCGTCCCGCTTGCCGCGCGCGAAATTGTGGCCGCTGGCCAGCGCCGCAAAGGCCCGTGACGACAGCTTCGCTTCCCGTGGTCGCCACTGCCAGTTCCCGGGCATCTGTGCGAACCAGGCTGCGTCGGCGACCAGATCAACCGGTGCCATCTGCAGGCTCGACGCCTCGCCCACCGCGCCAATCGCCTGCGCCGCCCGGCGGCCCGCCGCAGCCACGTCGTCACCGAACACGATCAGGCTGTAGTGGTACTCGCCCATGCAGAACTGGCCGTCGCCCAGTTCGTTCAGCGCGACATCCATCTCGGCGACCTGGCTCTCGACCACATCGTCGCTGGCGATCAATTGATCGCGCTGCAGTTCGAGCGCGCCCATCGCTTCCCGCCGCGGCAGGATCGAGAAGCTCTGCGTCTCAATGAACTCGCTGTCCTCGTACAGCAGCGCATTCAGGATGCCCGGCTCGACCGCATCGGCGTACTCGCGGATGTCGACCAGTGCGGCATACCGGCGCTCGTCACCGTGGCGCAGTTCCAGCTTGTCGCCGCCGAACGAAAGGCGGGTGCTCGGCAGCGTCCGGTACAGCGGCCCGGCGACCTGGGGGATCGGCCGCCAGCGGCCGTTGACCAAGTAGCCCAGGAACTCGGCCACCTCCGAGTAGGTGCGACCCCGGCGTGTCCGCAGGCCGAGCAGCTGTGGCCCGAAGCCGCGCAGCACCCGCTCGACCAGTGCCGATTTCTCCTCGACGACCCGCAGCGCATCGGACTGCGCCAGGGCGATCGCGGCGCGCGAGCGCTGGGTCGATTGCAGGGCCCGGCTGACGCGGGACACGTTCGGCCGGTAGACCAGCGTCAGGTACAGCTCGTTGCTCATCATCGGCCGACTGAACAGCCGGGCCTGATAGGCCTGCGACAGGTCGCGTGCAAAGCCCCGGTCCGGCGGGTCCTGCAGCCGGTCGCTGACGTGGCGGTGCAGCCGGTGCGTCCACACCGCCCATTGCCCACCGGCCAGGTTGCGCAGCAGGCTGCACAGCGCCTCGTGCCGTTCGGCGACCAGTGCTTCGTCGGCGCATTCGAACGGCACCCCATCGAGCCGCCAGATGCGCAGGTAGTCCCCGCCCCGCGTGATCACGTCATGCGCACTGACCAATGACGAGAACGGTACGAAGCGCGCCAGCGGGTTCTCGGTCCGAGCCTGGGCCCAATGGCGTGGACGCAGCAGCGCTCGGCCTACGCGGCTGGTGGCGGATTCCGTCCTAGGCATGCCAGACATCACGGGCTCCCCGGTACAAGTTGGGCGAGTAGCTGCGCGCGCGCCAGAAGCGCCGGTTGCGGTCGTGCAGACGCAGCTTGCTGGCGACGAACAGTTGGCGGAAGCGCTGGTCGTCCAGGCGGGTCACGTAGCGCATCCAGGCCATGGCGGTCAGCGCCAGCACGAACACGCCGAGTGCGACCCACCAGCTCCACAGGATGCCGCCCCACATCACCAGCAGCATCCCGCTGCACAGCAGGATGACCAGCGGGACCAGCGGCACGCCGAATTTCATGGCGGGGCGGGTGGCGCCCTTGTAGATGGCTTCGCGCTGCATGGCCGTGCCCCGTCAGCTGACGATGTAGCTGGCAAAAGCGGCCGCACCGCCAACCAGCGTGCCGCCGATCAGCACGTTGGCCACGTCGGCCAGCCGCGCGCCCTGGAAGATCATCTTGAAGCCGGCCCAGATGATCGCGATGGTGACCACCGCGA
>JBJXEJ010000029.1:0-10941 GCA_046154125.1 Rhizobacter sp.
CGGCGCCCGTGGCCGGCCTGCGCGTAGATCAGCACCGCGTCCACGGTCAGCGGATCGACCTTCCATTTCCACCAGCCCAGCGCGGTCGCAGCGCCGCCCGCCGATCGACCGCCCGGCTTGCGCCGGCCGCTGCCGTAGGGCGCATCGCGGTGCGTCAGCATGAAGCCCTCGACGCCGAGCGAGCGCGCCTGCTCGCGCCGGGCAGTCAAACCGGCCCAGTCGCCGACCAGCCGCGGCGACACACGCAGCGCAGGCGTCGCCGCGGCCATCGCCTCGAGCGCTGCACGTCGGGCCTGCTGCGGCTGCTCGCGCACATCGACCCCGCCCTGCTCCAGCAGGTCGTAGGCCAGAAACCTCACCGGCGCGTCGGCGAGGATCTTCTTCGTCAGGTTCTTGCGGCCGATGCGCTGCTGCAGCAGGTTGAACGGCGCCGGCCGATCCGCGCCGGCGGGCCAGACCAGGATCTCGCCGTCGAGCACCGTGCCGTCGGGCACGTCGCGCACCCCCGCCACCACCTCGGGAAAGCGCTCGGTCATCAGTTCTTCGCCGCGCGACCAGATCCACACCGCGCCGCCCCGCTTGACGACCTGGGCGCGGATGCCGTCGTACTTCCACTCGACCAGCCAGTCGTCCGCCGGGCCGAGCACCGCCTCGAAGGCCTCGGGTGCGACCTCGATCGGATGCGCGAGGAAGAAGGGATAGGGCTGCCCGGCATCGCCACCGGGCAGGCTCTCGCGCGAGACCAGGCGGACGAACGCCGCGGCGTCGGGCCGCGCGGTCTTGTCGGTGTAGCCCATCATGCGCTGCGCGATCACCTTGGCATCGAGCCCGGACGAGGCCGCCAGCGCACGCTGCACCAGCAGCTTGCTGACGCCCACGCGGAACCCCCCGCCGATCAGCTTGATGAGCAGGAAGCGTTCGTTCGCCTCGAGCTCGTCCCAGTACGCCGCGATGCACACCGCCTGCGTTTCGGGCGTCGCGTCGCGCAAGAGCAGCAGACGCTCCTCGACCCAGGCCGCGAGCCCCACGTCGCTGCGGGCCGCCGGCGGTGGCAGCACCTGCGCGATGGTTTCGGCGAGGTCCCCGACCGCCTGGTAGCAGGCCTCGAACAGCCAGTCGTCGATGCCGGCCCGGGCGCAGGCCAGGCTGCGCAGCACGCCGGTGGGCACCACCTGGCGCGGCTTGCCGCCCGACAGGAAGTACACCGCCCAGGCCGCATCCGCCGGATCGGCGCGATCGAAGTAGCGCGTCAGCGCCTCGACCTTGGCGGTGATCGCGGTGCTGGCGTCGAGCTCGGCATACAGCGCGGCGAAGCGCTTCACGCGGGCGCTCCATCGACCACCGGCGGCGGGCGATCGGCCTCGGCGCCGTCCTCGCGGCCGAATTCCGTGCGAAACGATCCGGCCTGCAGGCCCTGCTGCTGCAGCCAGCGCACCATCACCGCCTCGTAGCCGTGGGTGACGATGACGCGCTCGGCGCCGGTGGCCGCGATCGCGCGCTGCAGGCCGGGCCAGTCGGCGTGGTCGCTCATCACGAAGCCGCGGTCGACGGCCCGCCAGCGCCGCGCCCCGCGCAGTTGCATCCAGCCGCTGGCGAAGGCGTCGCTGGCCTCGACGCCGCCCACGGTGAAGCCGCGCGCCCAGGCGCTGTCCTGCACCGAGGGCGGGCCCACCGCGATGGCGCGCCGCAGGCTGGCCTTGTCGGTGACCTCGCTGATCAGCTGGGTCGGCGGCAGGTGCACGCCCTCGGCGCGGTAGGCGCGGTTGAGCGGCTCGACCGCCGCGTGCACGACGATCGGGCCGATGCGCGCATCGAGGCCGGCCAGCAGGCGCTGCGCCTTGCCGAAGCTGTAGCCCATCAGCAGGCTGGCGCGGCCGGCGTCGGCGTTGGCGCTCCACCAGGCGTTGATCTCGGCATAGACCTCGCGCTGCGGGCGCCAGCGGTAGATCGGCAAGCCGAAGGTGCTTTCGGTGATGAAGCAGTCGCAGCGCACCGGCTCGAACGGGTCGCAAGTCAGGTTGTCTTCATGGGCTGGTGCTTCCTCCGTCGCCAAGCCCTGTGTCCCGCTGACGAAGTAATCGCCCGACGCCACCCATACCTGCCCGCCGTGCTCGATGCGTACCTGCGACGAGCCCAGCACATGGCCGGCCGGATGCAGGCTGACGCGCACGCCGCGGTGCTCGACCACCTCACCGTAGGCCAGCGGCTGCAGCGTGATGGCGCCAAGCCGCGAGCGCAGCACGCCTTCGGATCGCGCCGAGGCGAGGTAGTGGACATGCCCAGACCGCGCATGGTCGGCGTGCGCATGCGTGATCACAGCGCGATCCACCGGACGCCAGGGATCGATGTAGAAATCGCCCGGTGGACAGTACAGGCCGGCCGGGCGTTCGATGACAAGGTCCTCGGCGATGCGCTGCATGGGACTGGCCGGATTCAGTAGCGGCCGGTCGCCCCGGCGACCCGCAGGTACACATACGCCACCCAGGCCACGACGGCCCGACGCAGCGCGCCGATCACGCCAGGGCGGTACTTGCGCGTCGGGTCGATTTCGTCCGAGACCGCGATGGCGTCATCGAACTGCGCGGACAGCTCGGCATTGAAGTCCGCATCGCGCACGATGACATTGGCTTCGAGGTTCAGCAGCAGCGACAGCGGATCGATGTTCGAGCTACCGACCGTCGACCAGTCGTCATCGACCAGACCGATCTTCGCGTGCAGGTAAGCCGGCGTGTACTCGAAGATGCGAACGCCCTGCCCCAGCAGCTCGTCGTAAAGCGCTCGCGCAGCCAGACCGGCGATGCGATAGTCGACCTTGCCCTGCAGCAGCAGCCGAACCGCCACCCCTCGATGTGCCGCGTGCCGGAGTGCACGCCGGAACGACCGCCCCGGATAGAAGTAAGGCGATACCAGGTCGACGCGGGTACGGGCTTTCGCGATCGCGTCGATGTAGCTGCGCTCGATGGTGCGTCGCTGGCGCACGTTGTCACGCAGAACGAATGCCGCCTGCATAGGGCTGAGCATGCCCGGGGCAGCCTGCATGCCGCTGCCCCGTATGAGGTGCAGCCGCTTGATCAGCCGGCGCACGCGTGCCATCGGCTCGGCGCCACGCACGATGGCCAGCGCTTCTTCCTTGAAGGCACTGCCCAGGTGCGCGCGGGACCACGCCGCGATCGTCGCCTGGTGGATCGGCCCGGTCACCGGGCCGGTGACCCGCACCGCGAAGTCGAGACGAGGCTCGTCGGTGACGCCATGATTGAGATCGAACCGGTCGTCCATCAGATTGATGCCGCCAACGAAGCCGATCTCGGCGTCGACCACGCACAGTTTCAGGTGCAACCGCCGCAGCTGCCCCGGCTGCAACCAGTTCCACCAGCGGTCGAGCGGCCGGTAAACGGCAACCTGAACGCCAGCCTCGGTCAACCGCCGCTGCAGCGCGAACAGCCGGCCCAGCATGCCGAAGCCATCGAGCACCACCTTGACCTGCACGCCGCGCTGCACCGCGTGGATCAACGCCTGCGTTATGCGATCGGCGGCGGGGTCGTCGTGAAAGATGTAGGTGGCCAGGCAGACCTCATGGCGTGCCTCGTCGATGGCCTCGACCAGCGCAGGAAACAACGCGTCACCGCCGCGCAGCAGGCGGACCACGTTGCCACCGCTGAAGATCGGCCGAGGCACCACGCCCCACAGCTGCTCCAGCGCCGAACGCTCGGCCGCGGCGGCGTAGGCGCTGGATCGATCGGTCGCCATCGTCCAGGAACGTCGACTCAGAGCAGCTGAAGTTCGACCACCAGCGGCAGGTGGTCCGACATGCGCGCCCAGGCCGCGCTGCGCGGCACGTGGGTCGAGGTGCAGCGCAGGCCGCGCGTGTAGACGCGATCGAGCGAGAAGAACGGCACGCGCGACGGAAAGGTGCGCGGCGGTGGCTGGCCAGCGGCGTGCGCCGGTGTCAGCCCCATGCGGCGGATCGGTGCGTCGAGCTTCTCGCCCCAGTCGTTGAAGTCACCGGCGAGCACCAGGTGCTCGCCGTCCGGCACGTGCAGCGCGATGAAGTCGGCGATGCGCTCGACCTGACGAATGCGGCTGGCGTGCATCAGGCCCAGGTGCGCGACGATCGCGTGCACCACGATCCCGTTCCATTGCACCGGCACGTGCAGCAGGCCACGCTGCTCGAAGCGATGATCGGACACATCGTGATGCCGGATGTCGCCAATCGGCCAGCGCGACAGCAGCGCGTTGCCGTGCTCGCCGTGGCGGGTGATCGCATTGGTGCGATAGGCCACCTGGTAACCCTCGGGCGCGACGTAGTCGGCCTGCGGCATGCGAGGCCACCCGATGTGGGTGTCCGGGAATTGCAGTGCCTCGGCGCGATTCGAGCTGCGCACCTCCTGCAGGAACACCATGTCGGCATCGAGCGCCTCGATGCCGAGCGCGAGGTTGTGGATCTCGAGCCGGCGCCTCGGGCCGACGCCGCGCACGCCCTTGTGGATGTTGTACGTCGCGACACGCAACACATCGGACGGGTGCATCGAAACACCGGCGTCTGCGACGCGGGGGGCACTCACGCTGCTGCGAACCGGGGCAGCTGCAGCACCGCCTCGGCGTTCGATGGAGAAAAGCAGCGGTCGGCCGCCTCGCGCCAGGGCAGCCACTCGCTGCGCAGGTGTTCGCGCGGGGCCAGCGTGATGGCGATGTCGCGCGGCACCAGCAGTCCGAACACGTGCTCGGTGTTGTGCATCACCCCCTCCGCATAGCGATGCCGCCACACCGGGTAGATCTCGTAGACGTTGCGCATGCCCCAGTCTCGCAGATGAGACAACGGCACGTCGGCCGAGCCGATCACGATGCCGGTTTCCTCGGCCACCTCGCGCCGCGCCGTCTCCTCGAACGGTTCGTCCACCGTGTCCTTCGAGCCGGTCACGCTCTGCCAGAAGCCGGGCTTGTCGGCCCGCTCGATCAGCAGCACCTGCAGGTCGGCGCTGTGGATCACGACCAGCACCGACTCGGGGATCTTCGGCGGGCGCGGCTCGTTCATCGATCCCGCGGCGTCAGCGCGCCGCTTCCGGCAATTCGATCTTGACCTGCAGCACCTCGAGATCGCCCTGGCGCTCGACCTCGACCTTGATGTCGCCCGGGCCGACCGACACGTACTTCGAGATCACCGCGAGCAGCTCGCGCTGCAGGTCGGGCAGGTAGGCCGGGTCGCGGGTGCGGCCGTTGCGCTCGTGCGCCAGGATGATCTGCAGCCGCTCCTTGGCGACGCTGGCCGTCTTGGTTTTCTCACCCAGAAAGAAGGACAGGAAACCCATCGCTCACTTCCCCCCGAAGATGCGCTTGAAGAAGCCCGGCTTCACGGCATCGACAAAGCGCAGCGGCGTTTCCTCACCCAGGAAGCGCGTGATCACGTCCTTGTAGGCCTCGGACACGTCGGAGCCCTTGATGTGGATCGCCGGCACTCCCTGGTTGGACGCGTCGAGCACCGATTCGGACTCCGGGATCACGCCGATCATCCGCACCCGCAGGATGTCGTGGATGTCCTTCAGGCTCAGCATCTGGCCGCCGAGCACCCGGTTCGGGTTGTAGCGGGTGATCAGCAGGTGCTCCTTGATCGGCTCCTTCTTCTCGATCGCACGGCGCGTCTTGCTGTGCAGCATGCCCAGGATGCGGTCGGAATCGCGCACCGACGAGACCTCGGGGTTGGTGACGACCAGCGCCTCGTCGGCGAAGTGCATCGCCATCAGCGCGCCCGTCTCGATGCCGGCCGGCGAGTCGCAGACGATGTACTCGAAGTCCATGCCCGCAAGCTCTTCGAGCACGCGCTCGACGCCGTCCTGCGTCAGCGCATCCTTGTCACGCGTCTGCGAGGCGGCCAGCACATATAGGTTGTCGCACTGCTTGTCCTTGATCAGCGCCTGATTCAGCTTGGCCTCGCCGTGGATCACGTTGATCAGGTCGTACACGACGCGGCGCTCACAGCCCATGATCAGGTCGAGATTGCGCAGGCCGACGTCGAAGTCGATCACGGCGGTCTTGTGCCCGCGCAGCGCGAGACCGGAAGCGAAGCTGGCGCTGGTGGTGGTCTTGCCGACGCCTCCCTTGCCGGAGGTCACGACGATGATTCTGGCCATGGGTGGCGGTCCTTGTTGATGTGATGTCGCCAGGGGCGAGAGAAAACGTGGGTGGAAGGAAAGCGAAGATCAGTCCAGCGGCTCGAACACCAGCCGCTCGCCATCGAGGCGGATCTGCGCCGGCTTGCCCAAGACGTCGTCGGGCAGCGGGGTTTCGGTGGTGCGGTAGGTGCCGGCGATCGAGATCAGTTCGGGCTCCATGCAGGTGCTGAAGATGCGTGCGTCGGTGTTGCCCCGAGCCCCGGCAATCGCCTTGCCACGCAGGGGCGCGTAAACGTGGATGCTGCCGTCGGCGATCACCTCGGCACCGAAATTGACCACCGCCAGCACGACCAGATCGCCGCCGCGCGCATAGACCTGCTGGCCCGAGCGCAGCGGCTTGTCGACGATCATCGTGGCGGCGTGGGCAGGCACCGCGGGGGGTTCAGTGACCGAGGTCGATTCAGGAACGATCTCGACAGGAGGCACTGGAGGCATTTCGTCGACGACCAGCGGTGCTTCGACCACGGCGAACGCCGGCGCCGCGGCTCGAGCCACCGGCAGCACCGCCTCGGGCGCCTCTCCCAGCCCGGCGGCGGCCGCGGCCGCCATCTGCTCCAGCGAGCCCCCGCGCACCGCCGCAGCCACCATGTTGAAGCGGCGCATCAGCACGACCAGCCCGGCGTAGTCGAGCGCCAGCGGATCACCCTCGGCCTGCGCGATATCGATCACGACCGGGTCGTGGTTGAACATGTCCGGCGTGTCGGAAAAACGCGCCACCATCTCGGACTCGATGGCCGCCATGTCGGTGGTCTTCAGCGCGACGACGACCAGCGTCATCGAGGCGCTGCGCAATTCGAACACCGCCGGCGCACGATCCTTGCTGCGGGCCATGTCAGTACCGCCCGGCCGCCCGAAGGCACTGGCCGCCCCCTCGGGGGGCAGGAGCGAAGCGACGCGGGTGCGCTTTCATCCCGTGCTCAGGAGGCGTTTTGAGGGGTGGCCTGGGCGTTCCGCAGGCGGATATGCAGCTCGCGCATCTGCTTCTCGTCGACCGCGCTCGGTGCACCGGTCAGCAGGCACTGCGCGCGCTGCGTCTTCGGGAAGGCGATCACGTCGCGGATGCTCTCGGCCTTGGTCATCAAGGTCACCAGCCGATCCAGTCCGAAGGCCAGACCACCGTGTGGCGGCGCTCCGTACTGCAGCGCGTCCAGCAGGAAGCCGAACTTCAGCTGCGCTTCCTCGGGCCCGATCTTCAGCGCATCGAACACCTTGCTCTGCACCTCCGCGCGGTGGATACGCACCGAGCCGCCGCCCATCTCCCAGCCGTTCAACACCATGTCGTAGGCCTTCGAGATGCACGCGCCGGGGTCGGTGTCCATCAGGTCCTCGTGCCCGTCCTTCGGTGCGGTGAACGGATGGTGCGTCGCATTCCAGCGCTGGCCGTCCTCGTCGTACTCGAACATCGGGAAATCGACGACCCACAGCGGAGCCCAGACGTCGTCGAACAGACCGTGCGAGCGACCGAAATCGCTGTGGCCGATCTTGATGCGCAACGCGCCGATGGCGTCGTTGACGACCTTTTCCCTGTCGGCACCGAAGAACAGCAAGTCACCGGTCTGCGCACCGGTGCGCTCGAGGATCTTCGCCAGCGCGGCGTCATGCAGGTTCTTGACGATCGGGCTCTGCAGCCCTTCGCGGCCCTTGGTCACGTCGTTGACCTTGATCCAAGCCAGGCCCTTGGCGCCGTAGATCTTGACGAACTCGGTGTAGGCATCGATCTCGCCGCGGCTCAAGCCGCCGTTCGCTTCACCGCCGCGCGGCACGCGCAGCGCGACCACGCGGCCGCCCTTCGTCGTGGCCGGCGTGCTGAACACCTTGAAATCGACGTCGGCCATCACGTCGGTCAGCTCGGTGAACTCGAGCTTGACGCGAAGGTCGGGCTTGTCCGAGCCGAAACGGTGCATCGCCTCGGCGTACTTCATCACCGGATAGTCGGGCAGGTCGACGCCGATGGTGTTCTTGAACACCGTGCGGATCATCCCTTCGAACATCGGGCGGATCTCTTCCTCGGTCAGGAAGCTGGTCTCGATGTCGATCTGCGTGAACTCGGGCTGGCGATCGGCCCGCAGATCCTCATCACGGAAGCACTTGGTGATCTGGTAGTAGCGATCGAAGCCCGCAACCATCAGCAACTGCTTGAAGAGCTGCGGCGACTGCGGCAAGGCGAAGAACATGCCCTCGTTCACGCGGCTCGGCACCAGGTAGTCGCGCGCGCCCTCGGGCGTGCTCTTGGTCAGCATCGGTGTCTCGATGTCGATGAACCCGTTGGCGTCGAGAAACTTGCGCACTTCCATCGAGACGCGGTAGCGCAGGATCAGGTTCTTCTGCATCGCAGGACGGCGCAGGTCGAGCACGCGGTGTGTCAAGCGCGTGGTTTCAGACAGGTTCTCGTCATCGATCTGGAACGGCGGCGTGACGCTCGGGTTCAGCACTTCGAGCTCCAGACACAGCACCTCGATCTTGCCGCTGGTCAGATTGGCGTTCTCGGTGCCGGCGGGCCGCGCACGCACCTTGCCGATGATCTTCAGGCAGAACTCGTTGCGCACGCCTTCCGCCGTCCTGAACATCTCGGCCCGATCCGGGTCGCAGACCACCTGCACCAGCCCCTCGCGGTCGCGCAGGTCGATGAAGATGACGCCGCCGTGGTCGCGACGACGATGCGCCCAGCCCATCAGCGTCACGGTCTGACCCATCAGGGCCTCGCTGACCAGGCCGCAATATGTTGTTCTCATGGTGTCACTCCAGAAACGGATTCGATGTGTGACCGCCTCGGTGGCGGCGGCGACGTGCGCAAGGGGATATGAGGATGGGCGGGATCGGCCCGCCGGCTGAAACTGGATGGTTGAACGCCGACGTGGCGCTCAACCGGGCTGATTTCGCTCCGGGCCAGAGGCCGCAGGCGCCGTCGACGGCGCCACGACGCCCATGGAGATCACGTACTTCAATGCCTCGTCGACACTCATTTTCAACACGATCACGTCGGCGCGCGGAACCATCAGGAAGAAGCCGGAGGTCGGGTTCGGCGTGGTGGGCACATACAGACTCAGGTAATCGCCGGACAGGTGAACGCCGGCCTCGCCGCCGGGCCGACCGGTCACGAATGCAATCGTCCAGGAGCCCTGACGCGGGTACTGCACCAGGACCGCCTCGCGAAACGCGTTGCCGCTGCTGGAGAACAGCGTGTCCGACACCTGCTTGACCGAGCTGTAGATCGACTTGACGATCGGAATCTGGTTGAGCAGCCGGCTGCCCTGGCGCAACCACCACTGGCCAATCATGTTGGTGGCGAACATGCCAGTCAGCAGAAGCCCCAGCACCATCACGATCACGCCGAGCCCGGGAATCTGCTTGAGCATTTCCAGGGACGAGTGGGCGGCGGAAGGCAGCACCGCCTGCGATCCGCTGATCAACCAGGCGAACAACCCATCGAGCAGACCCAGCACCGAGGTCAGCACCCAGATGGTGATGGCCAGTGGCAGCCACACGAGCAAGCCGGCGAGGAGGTATTTCTTCAAGGGGTTCCTTGGACGGAGTGGTGACGTCGCCCGTGGTTCTTCAGGTCGATGAGGAAGGTGGAGTGGTGGACGTGCCACCGGCTGCAGGGCTCGGCGCGGGTGCCGCCGGGGCCGATTCCGCCTTCGAGCCGGTCGCATCGGCGCCGGATGTCGTGTCTTTGGAGGCCGGCGCATCGCCTTTGCCCGCGCCTTCTGCCGAGGGCTTCGAATCGCCCGACGGCTTGTCAGCCGTTGCCGGGGTGCCGGGGCCGTTGCGGAAATCGGTGACGTACCAACCCGAGCCCTTCAACTGGAAGCCGGCGGCCGTGACCTGCTTCTTGAAGCTCTCGGCCCCACAGGCCGGGCACGTGGTCAGCAGTGGATCGGAGACTTTCTGGAGCACATCTTTCGCGTGACCGCAGGCCTCGCACCGGTAGGCATAGATCGGCATGGCTAAGCCTTTGATTAGAAAAGAAAAACCTCGAATTATACGGTGCTGGATCAGCGCGGTCCGACGTGCATGAACCATTGCACGACCAGCACGCCGATCAGGAAGCCGAGACCGGCGTAGACGATGGCCTGCAGCAGGCGGTTGGTACGCCGCTGCTCGGCCAGCAGCGCCTCCAGAGTGCGTTGCTCGGTGACAGGCTTCGGCTGCAGCGATTGATGCAGCAAACGCGGCAGTTCGGGCAGCAGCTGGACGTATCGCGGCGCCTCGTTCTTCAACCGGGAAATCAGGCCTCGCCAGCCGATCTGGTCGTTCATCCAGCGTTCGAGGAATGGCTTGGCGGTGTTCCACAGATCGAGTTCAGGATCGAGCTGGCGACCCAGCCCCTCGACGTTGAGCAGCGTCTTCTGCAGCAGCACGAGTTGAGGCTGGATTTCGACATTGAAGCGGCGCGAGGTCTGGAACAGCCGCAGCAGCACCTGCCCCAGCGAGATGTCCTTCAGCGGGCGGTCGAAGTGAGGCTCGCACACCGCGCGGATCGCGCCCTCGAGCTCATCGACGCGGGTGTTCGACGGAACCCACCCCGACTCGACGTGGAGTTCGGCGACACGCTTGTAGTCGCGGCGGAAGAACGCGATGAAGTTCTGCGCCAGGTATTCCTTGTCGAATTCGGTCAGCGTGCCGACGATGCCGAAATCCAGCGCGATGTAGCGCCCGAAGGTGGCCGGCGCCACGCTGACCTGGATGTTGCCCGGGTGCATGTCAGCGTGGAAGAAGCCATCACGGAACACCTGGGTGAAGAAGATCGTCACGCCGTCTCGGGCCAGCTTCG
>JBJXEJ010000030.1:0-8398 GCA_046154125.1 Rhizobacter sp.
CTCGAGATCGTCGGCGGCGACACCGAACTCGACAAGGCGGTCGTCGAACGCATCGCCGACCCGCTGATGCACCTGGTGCGCAACGCGCTCGACCACGGACTCGAAACACCCGAGCAGCGCACGGCGGCCGGCAAGCCGGCCCAGGGCAAGCTCACGCTGAGCGCCTGCCACGAGTCGGGCAGCATCCTGATCCGCATCCTCGATGACGGGCGCGGCATCCAGCGCGACAAGGTGCTGCAGCGTGCCTGGGACCGCGGACTGGTCGAGCCCGGTGTCACGCCGCCCGAGTCGGACATCTTGAAGCTGATCTTCGAGCCCGGTTTTTCCACCGCGGAGAAGGTCACCAACCTCAGCGGCCGAGGGGTCGGCATGGACGTCGTGCGGCGCAACATCGAGGCGCTGCGCGGCTCGGTCAACCTGTTCAGCGAGCCGGGAGAAGGCTCGCGCATCGAGATCCGCCTGCCGCTGACGCTGGCCATCATCGACGGCTTCCTGGTCGGCGTGGGCCCCTCCAAGTTCATCTTCCCGCTCGATGCGGTGGTCGAGGTCATCGAGAACCGGTTGACCGAGACCACGCTCGACGCCGGCGGACGCAGCATCGTCGAACTGCGCGGCCAGGTGCTGCCGGTGGTGAGCCTGCGCGCGCTGTATGCGCTGGACTCGCCCGAGCCCGAGCGCAGCAGCGTGGTCGTCATCCAGTCGGGCGGTCGTCGCTTCGGCGTGATGGTCGACGGACTGCTCGGCCAGCACCAGACCGTCATCAAGCCGCTCGGCCGCATGTTCCGCAGCCTGCGCGGCATGTCCGGTTCGTCGATTCTCGGCAGTGGCGAAGTCGCTCTGATCTTCGATGTCGGCTCGCTGTGCCAACTGGCCGAACAACCCCCTCCCGGGCACCGACGACCACCGCCGCCGCCCCTCGTCAAACCCGCCCCGCACACATCCACCGAAACACAAGGACAAGCATCATGAACCCCTCTACCCCCTCATGGATGGCGCGCCTCGTGACGGGCGCCGAACTTCGGCAAGTCGCGGAGCAACTGAAGGCGCAGGAAGTGGCGCGGGCGGATGCCGAGGCCACGCTGGCCGAGGTCAAGGCCCGGCTTGACGAGGTCGAGGCCGAGTTGAAGGTACGTACCGACATCATGAACCTGACGAGCATCGTCTCGGAGGCCGACAAGAAGGGCGACATCCTCTGCGTGAACGAGAAGTTCCTGGAGGTCTCGAAGTACTCCAAGAACGAGCTGATCGGGCACGGCCACAACACGACGCGCCACCCGGACATGCCCAAGGAAGTGTTCAAGCAGATGTGGTCGACGATCGGCCGCGGCGACATCTTTCGCGGCATCGTCAAGAACCGTGCGAAGGACGGCACGCCGTACTACGTCGACGCGGTCATCGCGCCGATCCTCGGAGACAACGGCAAGCCGATGAAGTACCTCGGCGTGCGTTACGACATCACCGAGGCCGAGATCGAGCGCCAGAACGCCCGCGGCATCCTGGCTGCCATCGACACGTCGTACGCCTACATCGAATTCGATCTGGGCGGCCATGTGAAGAGTGCCAACAGCAACTTCTTGCAGACGCTGGGCTATTCGCTGGGCGAGGTCGTCGGCAAGCACCATCGGATGTTCGTCGACCCGGCGCAGGCCGCATCGCATGCGTACACCCAGTTCTGGCGCGATCTCAACGACGGCAATGCGCAGAGCGCCGTGTTCAAGCGCATCAGCAAGATGGGCAAGGAGGTCTGGATCCAGGCGGTCTACGCGCCGGTCAAGGACGAAATGGGCCGGGTCGTGAAGGTGGTCAAGATCGCCACCGACGTCACGGCGCAGGTGAATGCCACCACCATGCTGACCCAGGCGGTGGAACAGGCGCAGAAAGTGACCACCGCAGCCAGCAACGGCGACCTCACGCAGCGCATCCCGCTGGATGGCAAGAGCGGCCCGATCGGCGAGCTGTGCGCCGGCGTCAACTCGCTGATGGAAACCACCTCGGTGATCTTCGACGACGTGGGTCGTGCATTCGGCGCACTCGCCTCCGGTGACCTGTCGCAGCGCATCACCCGCCACTACGACGGCACGTTCGGTCAGGTGCGCAACGATGCCAACGCCACCAGCGAGAAGCTGGCGGGCATCATCGAGGACGTGGGCCGGGTCTTCTCGGGGCTGGCCAGCGGCGATCTGTCGCAACGCATCACCCGCGATGCCGAGGGCACCTTCGACCAGGTCAAGCAGGACGCCAACTCGAGCTGCGACAAGCTGGCCAGCATCATCGAGGAGGTGCGCGCTGCAGCCGAGGCCCTGACCGGTGCTGCCAACCAGGTGAGCGCGACGGCGCAAAGCCTCTCGCAGTCGGCCAGCGAGCAGGCCTCGTCGGTCGAGCAGACCACCGCATCGATCGACCTGATGTCGGCGTCGATCGCCCAGAACAGCGACAACGCCCGCGTCACCGACGGCATGGCCACCAAGGCCAGCAAGGAAGCCGGCGACGGCGGCCAGGCCGTCACGCAGACCGTGTCCGCGATGAAGCAGATCGCCCAGAAGATCAGCATCGTCGACGACATCGCGTACCAGACCAACCTGCTGGCACTGAACGCCGCGATCGAGGCAGCCCGGGCGGGCGAGCACGGCAAGGGCTTCGCGGTGGTGGCAGCCGAGGTGCGCAAGCTGGCCGAACGCAGCCAGGAAGCGGCCAAGGAAATCGGCGACCTCGCCAGCAACAGCGTCAGCACTGCAGAACGCGCCGGCAAGCTGCTCGACGAGATCGTGCCGAGCATCCAGAAGACCAGCGAGCTGGTGCAGGAGATCGCCGCGGCCTCGCAGGAGCAGAGCCAGTCGGTCACCGAGATCGGCGGCGCGATGGGTCAGCTCAGCAAGGCCACGCAGCAGAACGCCTCGGCGTCCGAAGAGCTGGCCGCGACCTCCGAAGAGCTCTCTGGCCAGGCCGAGCAGCTGCAGCAGTCGGTGGCCTTCTTCAGCCTCGGTGGCGACGCCGCACAGCCTCGGCGCAGCAGGCCAGAGACAGGCGGCACGGAGCGCCGGGCACCGAACTCGCCTCTGCGGGGAGCCAAGGGAGCCGGCTCCAGCCGCCCTGCGGCCACCGGCACGCATGGCAACTTCCGTCCTTACTGAGAGGAGAGCGCCATGAGCACGCAAGCCCCGGGTCGCGGTGGACCCTCGACCGAGGAGGCTCCGTCGCAGTACCTCACCTTCACGCTGGATGACGAGGTGTTCGCAATGGACATCCGCACCGTGCGCGAGATCATCCAGTACGGACCGATGACCACGGTTCCGCTGATGCCGGACTTCGTGCGCGGCGTGATCAACCTGCGCGGCGCGGTGGTTCCGGTGATCGACCTGCAGGCGCGCTTCAATCGCCCGGCCGCACGCATCGGCAAGAAGACCTGCATCGTGATCTTCGATTCGGTGCGTGACGGAGAACGCGTCGAGCTCGGCCTGCTCGTCGATGCGGTGAGCGAGGTGATCGACATCGGAAGCGACCAGATTGAACCGCCGCCGAACTTCGGCACCTCGGTCCGGCGTGATTTCATCCGCGGAATGGGCAAGGTGGCGAGCCGCTTCGTGATCATCCTCGAGCCCGACAAGGCCTTCGACGTGAGCGAGATGGCCCAGCTTTGCGAAGCAGCACAGGAGCCGATGGCTGCCTGAGATCTCGCGGTGGATGGCACGAAAACGCGCCGTCCGCTCCACACGACCCGACGCCAAGCCCGGAAAGGCTCCCATGGAAGCCCTGCGCGACGACACCTTTCGCCGCATCACCGACCTGATGTACTCGGCGATCGGCCTGTCCTTCACGGACAACAAGAAGCCGCTGATCTCGTCGCGCCTCGGGCCGCGAATCCAGCGGCTCGGTCTCGGCGGCTACGAGGACTACCTCGCGCTGATTTCGGAGGCCGACGATGGCGGTGAGTTCCAGGTCGCCGTCGACCTGCTGACCACCAACGAGACCTACTTCTTCCGCGAGCCCGCGCACTACGACCTGCTGGAGCAGGAGCTGACACGCAACAAGCCGCAGCAGCTTTCGGTGTGGAGTGCCGCCTCGTCGTTCGGAGACGAGGCGTACAGCACCGCGATGCTGCTGTCGGACCTGCAGCAGCAAGGCCGTATCGGCAGCCAATGGAAGATCCTGGGCACCGACATCAGCGACCGCGTGCTGCGCAGCGCGATCGAGGCCGTCTACCCCGAAGACCGGCTGCGCAATGTTTCGCCCGAGCGCCTGCGCCGCCACTGTCTGAGGGGAGACGGCTCGTCCGAGGGTCTGGCCCAGATCAGCCCGAAGCTGCGCAAGCACGTCAGCTTCGGCCAGCTCAACCTGTGCCAGCCGATCGAGGACATCGGGCCGTTCGACGTGATCTTCCTGCGCAATGTGCTGATCTACTTCGACGCGCCGACCAAGCGCGAAGTCGTCGACCGGGTCCTGACGCAGTTGCGTCCCGGGGGGCTGTTCTTCCTGGGCACGGCCGAGGGGCGCATTGCGTGCAACACACCGCTGCAGACACTGGCGCCAGGCGCATTCCGCAAGCCCGCCGCTTGAATCGCGGCTGACGACGCACGATGCAACCGATGATTCTGGAACCGCTGGGACCACTGCACACGCTGCACCCGGGCGATGTCGTCTGCGCCGAGCGCGGGGAGCGATTCGAGACGCTGCTGGGTTCGTGCGTGGCGATCGTGCTCACCGATCCCCGGCGAACGCTCGGCGCGATGTGCCACATCGTGCACGCAAGCCGGGCCGTTGCCGGCGTCACCGAGACCGGTGCCTATGCCGAGGTCGCGCTCGACACGATGTACGCGTTGCTGCGGGAGCGCGGCATCGACCCGCGGCAATGCGAGGCCTATGTCTACGGGGGCGGCAACATGTTCCCGCAACTGGTCACCCAGGCCGAACACGTCGGCGAACGCAATTCCCGCTGGGCGCTCGAGGCGCTGGCCGAAGACGGTGTGCGCGTGCTGTTCCACGACCTCGGCGGCGACATCTACCGCCGGCTGTCGTGGACCGTCGGCCCGAATGCACCGCAGGTCACTGCGGTGCCGGTTTGAGGAAACCACTTTCATGGCAATCAAGGTCTATGTGGTCGACGACTCGGCCGTGGTTCGTCAGACACTGATGCACCTGCTGCAGGGCGACGCCGAGATTGAACTGATGGGCAGCGCCCCCAATCCCCTGATCGCCGGGCCGGTGATCCGCAAGAACCGCCCCGATGTGCTGCTGCTCGACATCGAGATGCCAGGCATGGACGGGTTGACATTCCTGCGCCAGATCATGGAGGAGTCGCCGATCCCGACGGTGATCTGCTCGACGCTGACCACCGACGGCAGCCGCATTGCGCTGGATGCGCTGGCGGCCGGTGCGGTCGCGGTGGTGGCCAAGCCGCGACTGGGCCTCAAGCAGTTCCTCGAGGACTCGCGGCGCGAGCTGCTGCAGACCCTGAAGACGGCGGCGCGTTCGCGGCCGCGCGCCGGCATGAGGGCGCCAAGAACCACGATTTCCGCTGCCGCCTCCGCCCCGAGGCCGCCCATTGCCGGTCTGCATGCCCTCTCGATGAACAAGCCGGTGGTGATCGGCAGCTCGACCGGTGGCACGCAGGCGCTGGAAATGGTGTTGACCGCGCTGCCCGGTGACAGCCCCGGCATTGCGATCGTGCAGCACATGCCCGAGAAATTCACCGCGATGTATGCACAGCGCCTCGACGGCCTCTGCCAGATGAACATCCGCGAGGCCAGGGACGGAGACCGGCTCGAACGCGGCGTCGTGCTGATCGCCCCCGGCGGGCGCCACATGCAGTTGCGCAAGGCTGGCGGCCAGTACTTCGCCGTCGTCGCGGACGGCCCGCCGGTGAACCGCCACAAGCCCTCGGTGGACGTGCTGTTCCGGTCCGCAGCCGAGTGCGCCGGCAAGGACCTGCTCGCGCTGATCCTCACCGGCATGGGCGACGACGGCGCACGCGGCATGAAGCTGCTGCACGACCGGGGCGCACGCACCATCGCGCAGAACGAAGAGACCTGCGTCGTCTTCGGCATGCCCAAGGAAGCCATCAAGCTCGGGGGGGTCGACGAGATCCTGCCCCTGTCGCAGATGTCTGCGGCGATCCGGGCCTTCGACGCCCGCGGGTGACCGGTCGCCCGGCGGCAGATCTCTGTTACCTCTGCGTCGACAACCCGTTTGATCGGGCTGTCAGCGGCTCCCTTGGCTGGCGCGTTGAATGCAGGTGTGAACCATTCCTCGAAGGAACCGAATGCCACGTTGCGGAGTCGCTGCATAACAAGCTTCTTGCAGTTCCTTGCAGCCCAAGGGCATACAAATTGCTGGTACTGTGAGCATGAAGTCTGGAAACTGAGGTGCCGTACACCAGCTTCTCTTGATTTCGTTTCCAGAGGTTTGGAACAAGCTAGAAACCGTCGGTGTTGATATCGCGGAAAGCTCTGATGAAGCCCTGAAGTTGGGACTTCATCAGAACTTCCCCAGACGATGACGGAGCCCGTCGCCCCGTCATCGCCTCCTCGTCAGCCAGGAGATCGACATGGACGTGATCAGTCATTTCGCCGCTCGATTCGAGCGCACGCGCGAAGAAGAACTCTCGATCGAGGAGTACCTCGCCGAGTGCAAGCGCAACCGGGTCGCCTACGCCACCGCCGCCGAGCGGATGCTTCAGGCGATCGGCGAGCCGCAGACGGTCGACACGCGCAACGATCCGCGCCTGTCGCGGCTGTTCGCCAACAAGGTCATCAAGATCTACCCTGCGTTCGCCGAGTTCTACGGCATGGAAGACGCCATCGAGCAGGTGGTCAGCTACTTCCGCCATGCGGCGCAGGGCCTGGAGGAAAAGAAGCAGATCCTCTACCTGCTGGGCCCGGTCGGCGGAGGCAAGAGCAGCATCGCCGAACGTCTGAAGCAGCTGATGCAGGAAGTGCCTTTCTACGCGATCAAGGGTTCGCCGGTGAACGAGTCGCCGCTCGGCCTGTTCGACGCGATCGAGGACGGCCCGATCCTCGAAAAGGAATACGGCATCCCGCGTCGCTACCTGCAGCGCGTGCTGTCGCCCTGGGCGGTCAAGCGGCTCGAGGAATACGGCGGCGACATCCGCAAGTTCAAGGTCATCAAGCGCTACCCGTCGGTGCTCAAGCAGATCGGCATCGCGAAGACCGAGCCAGGTGACGAGAACAACCAGGACATCTCCAGCCTGGTGGGCAAGGTCGATATCCGCAAGCTCGAGACCTATGCGCAGGACGACCCCGACGCCTACAGCTTCTCCGGCGGGCTGTGCCTGGCCAACCAGGGCCTGCTCGAGTTCGTGGAGATGTTCAAGGCGCCGATCAAGGTGCTGCACCCGCTGCTGACCGCAACGCAGGAAAGCAACTTCAAGGGCACCGAGGGCTTCGGCGCGATCCCTTTCGACGGCATCGTGCTCGCGCACAGCAACGAGAGCGAGTGGAAGGCGTTCCGCAACAACAAGAACAACGAGGCGTTCCTCGACCGTATCTATATCGTCAAGGTGCCGTACTGCCTGCGTGTCAGTGAAGAGGTCAAGATCTACGAGAAGCTGCTGCGCGGCTCGTCGCTGGCGCAGGCCACCTGCGCACCGGGCACGCTGAAGATGATGAGCCAGTTCGCGATCCTGACCCGCCTGAAGGAGCCCGAGAACTCGTCGCTGTATTCCAAGATGCTGGTCTACGACGGCGAGAACCTGAAGGACACCGACCCGCGTGCCAAGAGCTTCCAGGAGTACCGCGACTACGCCGGTGTCGACGAGGGCATGAGCGGCATCAGCACGCGCTTCGCCTTCAAGATCATCAGCAAGGTGTTCAATTTCGACAGCACGGAAGTCGCTGCCAACCCGGTGCACCTGATGTACGTGCTCGAACAGCAGATCGAGCGCGAGCAGTTCCCGGCGGAGACCGAACAGAAGTACCTCGCATTCATCAAGGAACACCTGTCGGTGCGTTATGCCGAGTTCATCGGCAAGGAGATCCAGACGGCGTACCTCGAGAGTTACAGCGAGTACGGCCAGAACATCTTCGATCGCTACGTCACCTACGCCGACTACTGGATCCAGGACCACGAGTACCGCGACACCGACACCGGCGAGGTGTTCGACCGCGCCTCGCTGAACGCCGAGCTGGAGAAGATCGAGAAGCCCGCCGGCATCGCGAACCCGAAGGACTTCCGCAACGAGATCGTCAACTTCGTGCTGCGCGCGCGCGCCGGCAACCAGGGCAAGAACCCGCTGTGGACCAGCTACGAGAAGCTGCGCACCGTCATCGATAAGAAGATGTTCAGCAACACCGAAGAGCTGTTGCCGGTGATCAGCTTCAACGCCAAGGCCAGCGCCGACGAGGCCAAGAAGCACAAGGACTTCGTCACGCGCATGGTGGCCAAG
>JBJXEJ010000031.1:0-25684 GCA_046154125.1 Rhizobacter sp.
GCACCGCCAAGGCACGCGCTCTGATCGAGCGTGAGGACTGGGACACTGGATTACTGGCCGAGCTGTCGCAAGTGATGCGCGATGCGTCGATCTGCGGCCTGGGCCAGGCGGCGCCGAACCCGATCGACTGCGTGGTCAGGTACTTTCCGCACGAGTTGACGGCCTCGAATCCAGGAGCCGGCGCGTGAACGCCCCCACATCGCATGGCCTGCTGAAGGCCGATGTGCCGGTGGTCGAGTTCACGCTGGACGGCAGGGCCGTGCAGGCGCGCAGCGACGAGACCATCTGGCAGGTCGCGAAGCGCGAAGGCACGACGATCCCGCACCTGTGCCACATGGAAGGCCTGAATCCGGTCGGCAACTGCCGCGCCTGCATGGTCGAGATCGACGGCGAGCGCACGCTGGCCGCATCCTGCTGCCGCAACGTCAGCGCGGGGATGAAAGTGCAGACCGACAGCCCGCGTTCGCAGACCGCTCGCAAGATGGTGATCGAATTGCTGGTCAGTGATGCCGGTGGCACCACCGATCGCCACACGAACAGCTCCGAGCTGAGTCAGTGGGCACGGCAGATTGGCGTCACTGAAAGCCGGTTCCCATCGCGGGATAGCCATTACGCCGAGCCCGATCTGAGCCATGCCGCGATCGCGGTGAACCTCGATGCCTGCATCCAGTGCACCCGGTGCCTGCGCGCCTGCCGCGACGAGCAGGGCAACGATGTCATCGGTCTCGCACTGCGCGGCTCGCATTCGACGATCACGTTTGATGCCGGCGATGCGCTCGGCCAGTCCAGCTGCGTCGCCTGCGGCGAATGCGTGCAGGCCTGCCCGACCGGTGCTCTGATGCCCGCGCGCGGCGCCGGGCTGGCGCCGATCACCAGGCAGGTCGACTCGGTCTGCCCTTACTGCGGCGTCGGCTGCCAGCTGACGTGGAACGTCGGCCCGAACGAGCAGGGCGAAGAACGCATCCAGTTCGTCATGGGCCGCGACGGCCCGGCGAACCACAACCGCCTGTGCGTCAAGGGCCGCTATGGTTTCGACTACATCCACAACCCGAAGCGGCTCGTCGCGCCATTGATCCGCCGACCAGGTCGTGCCAAGGATCCGGCGGACATTGAGCGACTCAAGCGCGGCGAGTTGCGCATGGATGAGCTGTTCCGCGAAGCGAGCTGGGACGAGGCGCTCGATCTGGCTGCCGCCGGACTGAAGAACGTTCGCGAGTCCGCTGCGCACGGCAGCGGCTCGGCGCTCGCCGGCTTCGGATCTGCCAAGGGCAGCAACGAAGAGGCGTACCTGTTCCAGAAGCTGGTGCGTCAGGCCATGGGCAGCAGTCACGTCGATCACTGCACTCGGCTGTGCCACGCGAGCTCGGTCACCGCGTTGCTCGAAGGCATCGGCTCGGGTGCGGTCAGCAACCCGGTCGCCGATGTGGCCGATGCCGAGCTGATCTTCCTGATCGGTGCCAACCCGACGGTCAATCACCCGGTGGCGGCGAGTTTCATCAAGAACGCGATCGACCGCGGCGCGAAGCTCGTCATCTGCGATCCGCGGCACACGCAGCTGACGAGGCGCGCGACGTGGCATCTGCAATTCCGTCCGGACACCGATGTGGCGCTGCTCAACGGCATGCTGAACACGATCATCACCGAAGGCCTGGTCGACGAGGCATTCATCGCCGCGCGGGTCAACGGCTACAACGCGTTGAAGGCGTCGGTCGCCGAGGCGACGCCGGAGCGGATGTCCGAGATCTGTGGTGTCCCTGCGCCGACCATCCGCGAAGTGGCGCGTGCCTATGCGACCGCTCGCAGCTCGATGATCCTGTGGGGCATGGGCATCAGCCAGCACGTGCATGGCACCGACAACTCGCGCTGCCTGATCGCGCTGGCACTGATCGCCGGCCAGATCGGTCGCCCTGGCACCGGCCTGCATCCACTGCGCGGCCAGAACAACGTTCAGGGCGCCAGCGACGCCGGGCTGATCCCGATGATGCTGCCCAACTACCAGCGCGTGTCGAACGCCGAGGTGCGTGCGCATTTCGAGGCCATGTGGAGCACGCCGATCGACGCGACATCCGGTCTCACTGTCGTCGAAATCATGCATGCTGTGACGGACGGCAGGATCCGCGGCATCTTCGTCGAGGGCGAGAACCCGGCGATGAGCGATCCGGACCTGGATCACGCGCGTGCAGCGCTGGCCAAACTGGAGATCCTGGTCGTGCAGGACATTTTCGCGACTGAAACCGCGATGCTGGCCGACGTGATCCTGCCGGCCTCGGCGCAGCCCGAGAAATGGGGCAGCTACACCAACACCGACCGACTCATCCAGATCGGCCGACCTGCGCTCGCACCGCCGGGACTGGCCAAACAGGACCTCTGGGTCATCGAGCAGCTGGCGCGTCGCCTGGGTGTGCCCTGGAACTACTGGCAAGCCAGCGACGGCGAGGGCCACGTGGCCGCCGAAGCACCGGTTGCGCGTGTGTACGAGGAAATGCGTTCGGTGATGGAGCCGCTGGCCGGCGTGCCGTGGTCGCGCCTGGTGCGCGAAGAGGCCGTGGTCACCCCGGCGCTCCGTGAAGACGAGCCGGGCGAGAGCGTCGTCTTCATCGATCACTTCCCGACTGCTGACGGCCGAGCGACCGTGGTGCCGACGACCTTTCAGCCGGGAGTCGAACAGGTGAATGCGGAATTCCCATTCGTGCTGACCACCGGCCGCGTGCTGGAGCACTGGCACACCGGTGCGATGACGCGGCATGCCAGCATGCTCGATGCGATTGCGCCCGAAGCACTGGCGGCCATTCATCCGATCGATGCTGCGCGGCTGGGTATCTCCGACGGCGAGGTGGTGAGCCTGACCACGCATCACGGCAGCGTCAGCACCCGCGCCAGCCTGAGCGGCGAGGTGCAGCTCGGGCAGGTGTTCCTGCCGTTCGCTTTCTGGGAGGCGGCTGCCAACAAGCTGACCGGTGACGCGCTCGACGCGGCCGCCAAGATTCCGGGATTCAAGGTGACCGCGGTTCGAATCGACAAGACTTGAAGCCTGCCGGCGACGCTGCGCCAGAATGCCAGCGTCTCTCGCCATGAACTCACCCGGACTCGCCACTCGACCCGAACGCCCCGCCGACCGGCGCGTGGTCTCGGTGCGCGCGCCAGGCCGACTGCACCTGGGATTCCTCGATCCTGGCGGCTCGCTGGGCCGGCGCTACGGCAGCCTCGGGTTGGTCGTCGATGGATTCGAGACCCAGGTCGACTTGTCCGATGCGGATGCCCATCGCGTCACTGCGGCAACACCATCGGCGCAATCCGAGATCGACCGCGCCGAGTCCTGTCTCCATGCGCTGAAACGGCAGACGGGGCTGGACCAGCCACTTCATCTGCATCTCGGAAAGGCATTGCCTGCGCACGCCGGTTTCGGCTCGGGCACCCAGCTGGCACTGGCGATCGGTCGTGCATTTGCCATCTGGCACGGGATCGATGTGTCTTCGGCCACGCTCGCGCACTGGCTGGGCCGCGGTTTGCGATCGGGTGTCGGTATCGGCGGATTCGAGCAAGGCGGCCTGCTGGTCGACGGCGGGCCGGGCGCCGACGGGCAGCCCGCACCCGTGCTCTCGCGAATCGCGCTGCCCGAGGCCTGGCGCGTCGTGGTCGTGCTCGACTCCCGGCATCGCGGCCTGTCGGGACACGAGGAGAAGCAGGCGATCGCCGACTTGCCCCCGATGTCCCGGGCCGTTGCGGCCGACATCTGCCATCAGGTGCTGATGCGCGTGTTGCCCGGCGCGGCGTGCGCCGATTTCGCGGCTTTCTCTGCGGGCATCAGCAGGGTCCAGCAGCAGCTCGGCGCGCATTTCGCACCGGCACAAGGCGGAGAGCCCTACACCAGCTCCGCTGTCGGCCGCCTGGTGCGGTGGATCGGCGAGGCAGCCGGGGGTGAATCGGGCGCCGCGATCGGACAAAGCTCGTGGGGGCCGACCGGCTTCGCGATATTGCCCAGCCAGCAGCAGGCGGAAGCCCTGATCGAAGCCGCACACGCCGCACTGATGACGGCTTCGCACCTGACGGTGCAGATCGTGCGCGGCCGCAACTGCGGCGCGACGCTGGACGACCGGCGCGCTGCCGCGCGTTGACTCCGCGCGAATCACAAGAAGAGACAGCCTGAGAGAGGTCCGCCATGGAACGCCCCTACATCCTCCACATGTTCACGCCGGGCCGCCAGATGAGCCCTTTCGATATCAACATGGCTGCCGACGCGGGCTACCAGATCGTGGTGCCGTACAGCGGGGTCGATATCGGCGCCATCTCCGGGCTCACGCAGGACGTGATCTTCTCGCGCGGCCCGACCGGTGTCTCGCGCACCGGCATCTTCCTTGGTGGGCGTGACGTCATCCTGGCGGCCGACATGCTCGACAAGTCGGTCAAGGCGATGGTCAAGCCCTTCGTGGTGTCGGTGATGGCCGACCCGAGTGGCGCCTACACGACCGCCGCTGCGATGATCGCCTGCGTCGAGGCGGCGCTGCAGCGTACGCACCGCCACGGCCTCGACGGTCAGAAGGTCGTCGTCATCGGTGGCGCCGGGCCCGTCGGCCGCATCGCCTGCGTGATCGCGGCACAGGCGGGCGCCCGGGTCTGCCTGTCGAATCGCGATGGTCTGGCCGAAGCCGAGACCGCCGCAGGTGTCACGGGGGTTCGCTTCGGCGTGCCCCTGAAGGGCGTGTCTGGCGAGAGCAAGGAAACGTTGCACGTTTCGCTGGCCGATGCGGACGTGGTCCTGGCCTGTGCAGCAGCCGGTGTGCAGGTGCTGTCGGCCGAGGACCTCTCGCATGCAAGGCATCTGAAGGTGGCCGCCGATGTGAACGCGGTGCCGCCGAGCGGCATCGCTGGCGTCGACGTGATGGACAGCGGCGTTCCACTGGCGGGCACGCAGGCGGTCGGGATCGGCGCACTGGCGATCGGCAACGTCAAGTACCAGACGCAGCACCGGTTGCTGGTGCAGATGCACGACTCGCACACGCCGCTGGTGCTGAGCTTCCCGGAAGCCTTCGCGACGGCCCGGCGGTTCCTCCAGGAACAGGCTGCCGGCAAAGCCTGAACGGCGCGAGCACCACTGATGACGATGCTGGCGGTGGCTGCCCTGTCTGTGCGGGTGATGTCCGAGTCGGCCGCACGCGACGGGTATCAGGTCGCCGCGCTCGACCTGTTCGGCGACACCGACACCCGCGCGTCCTGCAGCACCTGGTCCGCACTCGGCGAGCCCGGATCGCTGCGCATCGACCCAGACCGCCTGATGTCTGCGCTGGCAGCCCTGGCGCAGCGCAGCGATGTGATCGGCTGGTGTCCGGGGGCGGGGTTCGAAGGTCGGGCTGAACTGCTGGAGCAGGGCGCTGCGCTGTTGCCGCTGATCGGCAACGAAGCGTCGACGGTGCGCAGTGTCCGCGACCCCCATATTTTTTTCGAATGCCTGGATCGGCTCGGTGTGCCGCATCCCGAAGTGCGAGCCGTCCCGCCGGGCGACGGTGAAGCGTCGAGCTGGCTCATCAAGGATTTCCAGGGCACCGGCGGCTGGCACATCCAGCGCTGGACCGGACGGGACGCGTTGCGGCCCTCCGATTCGCCGGCGCGGTATTTCCAGCGCGAGGCGACGGGCCGGCCGATGTCGGTGACCTTCATCGCCAACGGGGTCGATGCCTGCGTGCTCGGATTCAACCAGCTGCAGACGCGGCGCTTCGGAACGAAGCCATACGTCTATTGCGGTGCGGTCGGGCCCGTTCATCTGCCCGCCGCAGCAACGCGGCAGATCCAGCGCATCCTGCCGGCATTGGTCGCCGAGTGGGCGCTGCTCGGTCTCGGCAGCCTCGATTTCCTGCTTGACGGCGACACTGTCTCGGTGCTCGAGATCAACCCGCGCCCGCCGGCCAGCATGGCGCTCTACGAGCAGCTTCGCTTTGATGGGACTCTGTCGCCCGCGCGACCGACGTGCGGCGTGATGGAAGCGCATATCCGCGCCTGCCTGAGAGGAGAACTGCCTGTGGTCCGCAGTGAGGACGCCGAGGCCGCGGTTGTGCGAGGCATCGAGATCGTCTACGCACGTCGGCCGGCGCACCTCGACACCGAGATGACTCGCGTGCTGGCGCAATGGCTCGGTGCGCACGACCTGCCGGTCGTCGACACCCGTTGCACCACCGGCGATCCGTTGTGCAGCGTCACCGCAGCGGGCGCAAGCATCGAAGACGTTCTAACCCGATTGATCGACAGCCGCGAGAGGCTGTTGAAGACCCTGGAGACATCGACATGACCGACACCCTGCCGCCGCTGGCCGACACCCGATTGAGTGTCAACGCCCTCACGCGATCGCTGGTGCAGCGACTGCTGAACGAAGCCGATGCCCTCAGCGTCAAGGTCATCGCGGATCCGACCGGCGTGTGCATCGTCGATGCAGGCATCGAAGCTCGAAGCAGCATCGCAGCTGGCCTGCTGATCGGCGAGATCTGCATGGGCGGACTCGGCGCGGTCACGCTGCGCACCGGAGTCGACGACGGCTGGCCGACCTGGATCCAGGTGCGCAGCGCTCAGCCGGTGTTGTCATGCCTGGGCAGTCAGTACGCTGGCTGGAGCCTGGCGGCGACGAAGGAGGAAACCGGCGGCAGGAAGTTCTTCTCGCTCGGGTCCGGCCCCGCGCGTGCGTTGGCTGGCAAGGAGGCGCTGTTCACGGAGCTGGGCTATCGCGACCGGGCCGAGTCCGGGGTGCTGGTGCTCGAAGTCGACCGGCTGCCGCCGAAGATCGTCATCGACAAGGTGCTGAACGACTGCGGACTGACGCCAGACGGGCTGACGCTGATCCTGACGCCGACGACCTGCTGGGCCGGCGGCACGCAGGTCGTCGCGCGCGTGCTCGAAGTCGCACTGCACAAGGCTCACGAGCTGGACTTTGCGCTCGGAAACGTCGTCGACGGCCTCGCGTCAGCACCGCTGCCGGCACCAAGTCCCGACGGCGTGGTGGCGATGGGTCGCACCAACGATGCGATCCTGTATGGCGGCCGGGTGCACCTGAGCGTGCGCGGTGACGATGCGGCTTCGCGCGATCTCGCCCTGCGCCTGCCGTCGTCGAACTCGCGTGACTACGGCCGCGGCTTCGCTGACATATTCAAGGAAGCCGGGTATGACTTCTACAAGATCGACGGCGCGCTGTTCGCACCGGCCGAGGTGTGGGTCAGCAACATCGACAGCGGCAACACTTGGCACGCCGGGGCGCTGAACATGCCGTTGCTGCAGAAGCTCTGGCTTCAGGACGCCTGATCCGGTGCGTGTCGCCATCCTGACCGACGAGACCGGCTGGCACACGCGGCAGCTGCAGACTGCGCTGCGGCACCGCGGTGCGGTAGGGCGCTGTGTCGATCTGGCCGATTGCCGCATCGACACCACCGCCGCGTGGCACGGGCTGGCGATACCCGGATACGGGCGCGAGCTGCCCGACGCGGCGATCGTGCGTGGCATCGCCGGTGGCACCTTCGAGCAGGTGACCAAGCGCCTGGGCGTGCTTCACGCGCTGCGCGAACTTGGCGTGCCGGTCTACAACGATGCGCGCGCCATCGAGCGCAGCGTCGACAAGGCGATGACCAGCCTGCTGCTGCACACCGCCGGCATTCCGACGCCTCCCACCTGGGCCACCGAGTCGGCGGCCCAGGCGCAGCGTATCGCCATACGCGAAGGCGCGGCCGGGCATGCGCTGGTGCTGAAGCCGCTTTTCGGCTCGCAGGGCAGGGGGCTGCAACTGGTGGGCGAGGTTGATGGCGTGCACCACGCGCTCCCGCAACTCGACCAAGGCTACGGTTCGATGGCGTACCTTCAGCGCTTCGTACGTCCCGTCAGCGAGCCCGGTTTCGACTGGCGGGTGCTGGTGGTCGGTGGTCGCGCGGTGACTGCGATGCGCCGTGTCAGCCACCATTGGATCCACAACGTCGCTCAAGGGGCGCGCTGCGTGCCACAGCCACTGACCGCGCCGCTCGCATTGCTGGCCGAACGTGCGACGGCGGCGCTCGATCTGGACTATGCCGGCATCGATATCGTGCCGGTGCGCAGCGAGGTCGGCGACACCGATGAGCCCGTCATGCAGGTGATCGAGGTCAATGGGGTGGCCGCCTGGCACGGCTTGCAGAGGGTGACCGGTTTCAACATTGCCACCGCGCTGGTGGACGACCTGCTGGATCGCAAATGCGCCGCCGCCGCTCGGTCGCGGGCTGGCGCGGCCCGACGCACGGACGCTCGCAGCGCGTGAACCCGGATATCGACAAGGCGATCGAGCGGGCGCGGGCTGCGTACCTGCGCGCCTGCGAGCTAGATATCGGGGTGCGCAAGCCCGGCAACGTGAGTCTCGACTCACCAGGGCACGGCATGCAGGCCCGGCAGTTCATCGACAGCGCGTGGGCTTCAGCCGCGCCCCTGTTCGCGCGCGGCGCCCGTGTCGGTGCCCGTATCGAGGAGGCGACCGAGGCCACCTGGGCGGTGGCCGGCTGCAACACCAACCTCGGCATCGTGCTTCTCTGCGCGCCGGTGGCGGTGGCCGTGGAACGGTTCCCGCATGCCATTTCTGCCTTTGATCTGGGTATGGCGATCGAGTCAGTCCTAGCGGATCTCGACGTGGCGGACGCCCGGGCCGCGTACCGGGCCATCGCCCGAGCCAACCCGGGGGGTCTCGGCAGCGCGCCACGCGAGGACGTGCGCAGCGAGCCGACGGTCACGCTGCGCGAGGCGATGGCGCTGGCCGCCGATCGGGACCGGATCGGGCTGGTGTACCGGGATGGTTATGCCGCCCTGTTCGACGTCGGCGTCGCTGCGCTGGGCGACGATTTCGCGTCGGACGGAACCTTCGTGATTCCTCGGCCGGCCGATCGGGGTGTCGCGCGGCCGCCGTCCCAGATCGGCCGCGCGGTCCTGCGCTGCTATCTGGCGCTGCTGGGGCATGCGCCTGATTCACACATTGTTCGAAAGCGCGGAGCAACCGTGGCACACACTGTCATGGACGCTGCGGCGCGCTGGCGCTCCGATTCCCGGCTGACCCGTACCGGCTCGGGGCTTGAAGTCGATCCGGCATTTGTCGAATGGGACGAATCCCTGAAGGCTGACGGCCTCAATCCCGGAACCACAGCCGATCTGACGGTGACGGCGATGCTTCTGGGGGGGATTGCGAAGCCGCTGCCGCACCGTTGAATCGGCAATGCCGTGCAGGAATGGTCCCGGGTTCCGGCGGGTTTTGCAGTGGCACGGATCGTGATACTGTCGTTGACCGGCTGGAGCACCAGTCCGTGAGACAAGACCTCTTCATCCCAGACAGGAGCTAGAAAATCATGGCAAAAATTGACCGCTTGATGGTTGGCGAGTCGCTCGTCGGCGACGGCAACGAAGTGGCCCACATCGACCTGATCATCGGCCCACGTGGCAGCGCTGCCGAGTCCGCGTTCGCGAATGCACTGGTGAACAACAAGGACGGCTTCACGTCGTTGCTGGCTGTCGTCGCACCGAACCTGCTGACCAAGCCTGCCACGGTGATGTTCAACAAGGTCACCATCAAGGGCGCCAAGCAAGCCGTCCAGATGTTCGGACCGGCCCAGCGCGGTGTCGCGATGGCGGTGGCCGATTCTGTCGAAGACGGCACGATCCCGGCCGACGAGGCCGACAACCTGTTCATCTGCGTTGGTGTGTTCATCCACTGGCTCGCCGAAGACGACAAGAAGATCCAGGACTACAACTACCAGGCCGTTCGCGAGTCGATCAAGCGTGCTGTCACGGGCTCGCCGACCGCAGCCGAAGTGGTTGCCAAGAAGGGCTCGTCACCGCACCCATTCGCTGCACACTGAGTTCGATTCCTGCGGCCCACAAGGCCGCAGGAAGTGAGCAAAAAAGCCGATCGGAACATCGATCGGCTTTTTTGTCGTCCGGTGCGCAGAGCCTGGCCCTCCGATCGTCAATTTCCGCCAGGCACCATGCCCGCGCCGATCAATCGCAAGACACCCGCCGAGCGTGGCATGTCGGTCAGGCGTGCTGAGGCGCGCTCAATCACCACGCCGACCGCGGCGACATCGTCGAACTTCTTCGGCTTGACGACCTTGACCCGCACCCAGGCCGCGCCGAAATCGATGATCAACATGTCGGCGATGGTCTCGGCGAACGATTCGAGCAAGGTCAGCTTGTGCTCGCGGTAAAGCGCCTGCAGCCTTTCACGCACTACGCCGTAGTCGATGGTGTCGGCAATCTGGTCGGTGTCGCAGGCCTTTGACCGCGGCAACCCGGCATGCAGGTCGACCACGATCGTCTGTGGGCGGTGCAGTTCGGAATCGTGGATGCCGATGATCGTCTGCCCGGTGAAACCCTCGATGAAGATGACGTCCATGGTCGGCGTTGCAGTGGAGGCGCTCACGCTGCGCGAGCCGGAAGCCGCGTCGGCAGCCAGAACGGATGGAAAGCCGGTTTCGGTTCGGGTGGTCAAGAGGATCTCCAGAGCGGGTGTTTTGTCTGTTTCAAAACAGCCGCGACAATGCGATATTGACATACCCGCTGCAAGCATCGAGCCACGGGCGACCTGTCGGGTTGAAGCGCCCGACGGCATCGGCCAGTCACGATCGGCCACGCACCAGAAGGCGCTGCAAGCATCCTTGACGCATGTGCGTGCACGCAGCGACGAAAAGCCCAGGAGCCTTCCATGTCATTGAGTCTGCAAAACGCGGAGCGTCACGCGGAACGCATCCTCGACGCCTTGCGTCGCGGCGAGCCGAGCGTTGCCACCAACGAACTCGTCACCCGCTCGTGGGGGCGCTGCGTGCACGATTACCGCCTGCACCCCGACCGCCCGCACGAACCGACGGTGATCGCCCGCAGCGCGCTGCAGGAGCGGCGCGAGCGCATCGGCGACGTGATCGAGTGCGCGCGCCACGAGATGTCGACGCTGTTCGAACAGCTCGCGGATGCCGATGCTGCCGTTGTGCTGACCGACACCGATGGAGTGATCGTGCACATGGTGGCCGCACCCGCGTTCGCCGCCGACGTCGCACCGCTGGGCCTGCGCCCAGGCGCGGTCTGGAGCGAGACCGCCGCAGGCACCAACGGCATGGGCACCTGCCTCGCCTCGGCGAGCCCGGTTGCGGTGCAGCGGGAAGACCACTTCTACACGCAGTTCACCCAGCTCACCTGCTCAGCGGTGCCGGTGTTCGACCCGTCGGGGGAACTCGCTGCGGTGCTCGACGTGACCAGCCGCTCGACCTTGATGCAGCAGCATCTGCTGGTGCTGCTGGGCATGACCGCGCGAATGATCGAGAACCGTCTGATCGACCAGCGCTTTCCGCTCGCGCACCCGATGCACTTCCACAGTCGCCCGGAATTCGTCTACACGCTGCATGAAGGCAAGCTCGCTGTGGCCGAGGACGGCCGCATCGTGGCCGCCAACCGCAGCGCGCTGTTCCAGCTCGGGGTGCAGACGGTCGATGACATCCGCTCGCGGCGCATCGACGACGTGTTCCAGACCTCGCTGGGCGAATTGCTGCAACGCAGTGCCTCGTCTTCATTCCACCCCGTGGTGACATTCCGGGCCAACGCGTCGAATCGGTTCTTTGCCGTCGCGCGGCGGCCGGCCGGCGGGTTGTCGGCGGCTGCGCCGTTCTCGCTGTCGATGGGCGAAATGCCTGGAGGTGCGGTCTCGACGATCACGACAACCCGTTCCGCGCTGCGACCCGCCACCGCTCGGCCGGCCAGCCCGTCAACCGAGGCCACCTTCAAGGACGCGCGCCTGGTTGCACATCTGCAGACGGCACGCCGGGTCATCGCCCGCGGCACGCCGGTGCTGCTGTGCGGCGAGACCGGCTCCGGCAAGGAAGTTTTTGCGCGCGCCATCCACGATGGCAGCCCGCATGCGACGGGCGCGTTCGTCGCGATCAACTGCGCGAGCCTGCCCGAGAGCCTGATCGAGTCCGAGTTGTTCGGCTACCGGGCTGGTGCCTTCACGGGCGCGCAGCGTACCGGTCGGCGCGGCAAGATCCTGCAGGCCGATGGAGGCACGCTGTTCCTCGACGAGATCGGTGACATGCCGCTCGAGTTGCAGGCGCGTCTGCTGCGCGTGCTCGACGAACGCCAGGTCACGCCGCTGGGTGGCGAGGAGATGCACGATGTCGACTTCCAGTTGCTCAGTGCGAGTCACCGACACCTGCCGACGCTGGTGCGCGAGGGGCGCTTCCGCGAAGACCTGTACTACCGCCTGGCCGGCATCGAGCTGGAACTGCCGGCGATGCGCGATCGCAGCGACAAGCGCGAGCTGATCCGAAGCGTGCTGACGTCCGAAGCCGGTACGCAGGCATCGATCGGCCGCGACGCCGAGCAACTGCTGATGGATCACCCGTGGCCCGGCAACGTGCGCCAGTTGCGCCATGTGCTGCGCAGTGCCGCCGCGCTGGCCGATGGCGCGCCAATCGGGCCGGAGCACCTGCCTTCATTGACCGCTGCGGCACCCGGTGCCTTGTCCGGCACGCGGTCGTCAAGCCAAGGCGACGGCGTATCGAACGTTGCAGCCGTGTTGCCATCGCCTGCGCCGTTCGACTTGAAGCTCAATCCGATCCAGGCCAACGAACGGGTGATGTTGATGCAACTGCTGGAGCAGCATCGCTGGAATCTCAGCAATGTGGCCAAGGCGCTCGACGTCAGCCGCAACACGCTGTATCGAAAGTTGCGCAAGCTGCACATCGACATCTCGCATCCTTGATCCTCAGTCTTGAACCGCCTCCGTGACGCTCGTCCACGACCGCCCCTCGGTCACCCCGAACCCTGAAGGCGATACCGCCCCGATCAATCCGACGCCGCGTTCGCGCTTCGCCTGGTGCGTCACCGGCTCGGGCCATTTTCTCGACGAGTCGATGGCGATCGCCGCGCGACTGCCGCAGGTCGACCTGTTCCTTTCGGCGGCAGCCGAAGAGGTGCTGCCGATCTACCAGATCCGCATCGAGGATCTGCGCCCGACGTTCCGCGTGTTCCGCGACAAGACCGCCAGCGCCGTGCCGGTGGGCATGCTTTACGACGACGTCTATCACACGGTGATCGTGGCGCCTGCGACCAGTAACACGGTGGCGAAGTGCGCATTCGGCATCAGCGATTCGCTGCCGACCAACATGTTCGCGCAGGCCGGAAAGCTCGGCATCCCGGGGGTGGTGTTCGCTTGCGACACCGAGCCCGTGGTGGTCACCAAATCGCCGCACGACTGGGTCACGTTGCGCCCCCGGCGCATCGAACTCGACAACGTCGAGCGGCTGCGCGGCATCGACCATTGCCATGTCGTGACCACCCCGGCCGAACTCGAGGCCTGGCTCGACGCGCGCTTGTCCGATCTGTCGCTGGCATGGACCACGTCGTCTTCCTGACAGGTCGGCTCGCGCAGCCCAGCCTCGAGCGGGTGCTGGGCGGCATCGACGCGTTGCCGTTCACGTGGGAGGTGCGCGAGATCGGCCTGCAGGTCGCCGCGCTGATGACGGCCGACTTGATCCGTCGGCGCGTGCCGGCACCGGTGATGACAGCAGGCGAGGGTGCCGAGGTGCCGCGTCGCGCCGACCGTCTGATCGTGCCCGGGCGCTGCCGCGGCGATCTCGATGCGTTGACGCAGCACTATGGCATCCCGGTGGTGCGTGGACCCGAGGAGCTGAAGGACCTGCCGCGCTATTTCAACCGGGCTGCCAAGCCCATCGACCTGTCCGAGTACGAGGTCGCGATCTTCGCGGAGATCGTCGATGCGCATCGCCTGGGCGTCGACGAGATCGTGTCGCGCGCCCGCTCGCTGGCAGCCGATGGCGCCAACGTGATCGACCTCGGCAGCCTGCCCGACAGTCCGTTCGATCACCTCGAGGACAGCGTGCGCGCCTTGAAGGCCGAGGGCCTTGCCGTCAGTGTCGATTCGCTGAACACCGATGAGCTGCTGCGCGGTGGCCGTGCCGGCGCCGACTACCTGCTGAGCCTGACGATCGACACCCTGTGGGTGGCCGACGAGGTGCCGTCGACGCCGATCCTGATCGGCCGCACGCCGACCGACGAGGCCTCGCTGCACGCGGCGATCGAGGCCATGCAGGAGCGCGGTCTGCCTTTTCTGGCCGATGCGATCCTCGACCCGATCCCGTTCGGCATGACGGCGGCCATCGTGCGTTACCACCGGTTGCGCGAGCGCTTCCCCGACATCGCCATCATGATGGGGGTGGGCAACGTGACCGAGCTGACCGAGGCCGACACCAGCGGCATCAACGCGCTGTTGTTCGGCATCTGCGCCGAGTTGAACGTTGCCGCGGTGCTGACCACGCAGGTCAGCGGCCACGCCCGTCGCGCGGTGCGCGAAGCCGACTGGGCGCGCCGCATCATGCATGCGGCGGCTCGCCACCAGACGCTGCCCAAGGGCATGAACGATGCGCTGATGACGGTGCATGCGAAGCATCCGTTTCCGGACACGCCCGACGAGATCGCGGCCACCGCGGCGCAGGTGCGCGACCCGAATTTCCGCATCCAGGTGTCCGCGCAGGGCCTGCACGTCTACAACCGCGACGGCCTGCGCCTGGGGCAGGGCGCTTTCGAACTCTGGCCGCAACTGAAACTCGAGGACGACGCCAGCCACGCCTTCTACATGGGGGTCGAACTCGCGCATGCGGAGATCGCGCTGCAGCTTGGCAAGCGCTATGTGCAGGATCAGCCGCTGGACTGGGGCTGTGCCGTCGAGCGCACGCCCGTCGACCTGGCCGGCTGGTGCGCGCCCGGCACGACGCGCACCACCGGGCGTGGCCGCGCCGGCCCTGCGTCCCGCGATGAATCGATCGATCCTCCCGAGGCGACCTGACGATGAACGACGTGATCTACGAAACCGTGGTGACCAGCGTGTCACCGGCCGGGGCGCCGCATGTGGCGCCGATGGGCATCCGCTACCGCGGCGACGAGGTGGTGCTGATGCCCTATCGCCCCTCGACCACACTCGACAATATCGTGGCCACCGGTGTCGCGGTGCTGAACATCGTCGTCGACACCCGGGTGTTCGCCGGCAGCGTGACCGGCCGCAAGACCTGGGACACCGTGCCCGCCACTGCGGTGAGCGCGGTGAGGTTGGCCTGTGCGTTGAGCCATGTCGAGTTGCGCCTGATCGAGCGCCTGGACGAGGAACAGCGAGCCGTGTTGCGGCTGACGCGCGTCCACGAATCCGTGCATGCGCCGTTCATCGGCATCAACCGCGCGCAGGCGGCCGTGGTCGAAGGGGCCGTGCTGGTCAGTCGCTTGCACATGCTGCCGCCGGCCAAGGTCGACAGCGAGATGGCGTACCTGCAGATTGCCATCGACAAGACCGCCGGCCCGGAAGAGCACGAAGCGTGGGGCTGGCTGCGTGAGGCGGTCGCGAAGCACCAGCTTCGCGCCCGGCAGCTGCCATGAACGGGGTCACGATGCGCATGCTCGTCAGCGTTCGCAATGTCCAGGAGGCACTGGCAGCGGCCCGGGGCGGCGCCGATTTCATCGACCTGAAGGAGCCACGCGATGGCGCGCTCGGTGGCTTGCCGCTGGCCGTGATCCGCGAGGTTGTCGGCGCGCTGCGGACGCACGGCCCGCGAGTGCCCATCAGCGCCACCATCGGTGACCTTCCGATGCGCGAGTTGTCGCAAATCCTGAGGTGTGTCGCTTCCGTCGGAGCGTGCGGTGTCGACTACGTCAAGGTGGGCATCGAACGAGATCCGGGAGCCGCGCTCGTTCTCGACGCGCTGGCAGGCTGCGGCTGGCCGGTGGTGCCTGTGTTCATCGCCGATCACGGCCTCGACGATGGCCTCATCGAAAGGGCATGCGCGGTGCGGCCCGCCTTCCCGGCCATCATGGTCGACACCGCCGACAAGCGCGCGGGCAGTCTGTTCGACGTGACGGTGCCAGCCGAGTTGCGGCGGTTCGTCGATCGGGTGCGCGCTCATGGCAGCTGGGTTGGCGTCGCAGGCGCCTTGCGTGCGTCGCAGGTCGATCTTCTGGCAGCGCTGCAGCCCGATTTCGCGGGCTTTCGCAGCGCTGTCTGCGAAGGTGATCGAGGGTCGAGGCTCGACACGAACCGGGTGCGCGATCTGTCGCTGCGGATGCAGGCTGCAGGGGCCGCCTCCCAGGGCGCGAGCAATGCCACGCTTGTGCCGCAGTAGGGCGCGCGTCGAACGTCACCGACGCTTCGCGGTGTAGCCCAGTTGCGCCCAGACGATGGCCTGCAGGTGGACCACGGCCTTCTTCACGTCGAAATCGGGAAAGATCGCCGAGCGCACCATCACCCCATCCAGATGGGTCGAGATGAAGGTCACCAGCTTGTCGGCATCGCCCTTGACGAACAACCCGAGCTTCATGCCGTCCCGGATGGCCGCCGAGACTGCGGCCGTCTCGTCATCGTAGAAGCGCCGGATGCTGCGATCGATGCCCGCTACGCGGCGGCCGGTGCTGGCATAGTCAAGCCCGATCTTCACCAGCTTCTGGATCAACTCGTGCAGCACCACATGGTTTTCCAGCCAGCCGGCGATGATCTCCGGCGGGCTTGATCGCCGCTCCCGCAACAGGCGGAAATGCTGGAAAGCCCGGTCTACCGCCATCTCGATCGACGCACGGAACAAATCTTCCTTGTTGCCGAAGTAGTAATAGATCAGTGCGGTGTTGACGTTGATCGCCGCGCCGATGTCCTTGATGGTCACCGACGCGAAGTTGCGCTCGGCAAAGAGGTCGAAGGCGGCAATCAGCAACTCCTCGCTTCGATTGAGCTTCGATTCGTCCGGCTCGGAGCGCTTCCTTGCGCGTCGCGGCTTCTTTGCGCTTGCGACAACCTTGACGCCTGGCGTGTGCGAAGTCAACGCCAAAGCATGTGACTTTCGAGGCATGGTTTCCGTGCTCCTCCTGGTGGGATGTCTCGACGCATCGATCGTACAGCCGGCAATCGATGGCTTGCGGTGTCCGCACCGCGGCAAGGCACCCGGGACATCGAGCGCACTCGCTCAGTGCGCAAAACGCTGATCGCTCGCCCTCATCTGAATTTAATCAATCAATTAATTGAGTTTCACGCTGGTACGCATCGTGCAGAAGTGACGGTGATCACCCCGCGACCGGCACCGTCGGCGTAGCGTGACCGGCAGGCCATTCAGGGAGATTCGCCATGCACACACATCGGTTCGTTCGTCGTCTGATTCTCTGTGCGTCGCTTGGCGCGGCGCTTTTCGCAGGCAGCGCGGGGTCCGCGCTTGCCGAGACCAGGGTCAAGCTGGGCACTGTCGCGTGGATCGGCTACGCGCCGTTCTACATCGCGGTCGAGCGAAATCTGTTCGCCAAGCACGGTGTCAAGGTCGAGCTGCAGGATTTTCCGGATCCCGCGCTGATCCCGTCCGCGATTGCAGGAGGCGGCCTTCAGGGCGCGATGTACACCTACGATCAGGTGATCACCTCGGTCGGCATGGGCCAGAAGCATCGGGTGGTGATGCCCATCGATTACTCCAACGGTGCCGACGCGATCATTGCCGACAAGTCGATCAAGTCGATCGCGGACCTGAAGGGCAAGAAGGTGGCCTATCCGTTCTCGACCTGCGACAACCTGCTGGTCGTCTTCGCACTGGAAAAGGCAGGCCTCAAGGAAAGCGACATCGTCGGCATCGACACCACCCCGGAGACCGTGGCTGCAGCGCTCACCGGCGGCGCCGTGGCAGGCGCGACCTACGAACCGAACATCACCCAGATCCTCAAGCTCGGTGGCGGTAGCAAGTACAAGGTGCTCTACACATCAAAGTCGGCACCTGGCCTGATCACCGACGTGCTCTATTTCGACGAGGCATTCATTGCGAAGAATCGCAAGGCGGTCGAAGGCGTGATCGCCGGCTACCTCGACGGTCTCACATACCTGAAGGAAAAGCCGGAAGAGGCGCGCCGCATTGTCGCCAAGTACATGAGCGCGACGCCCGCTGAAGTGAAGGAACAGCAGGCCGGGGTCTACAACATTCCGCCGTCGGAGATGGCGAGCTACTTCGAGAAGCGCGACGACTCGAAGTCGCTGTTCAAGGTGGGCGCCAGCATCGGCGAGATCCTGAAGAAACGCGCCCAGATCACCGCCACGCCCACCATTGAAGACACCTTCGACGCCTCGTTCGTGACAGCGATCGGCAAGACGAAGTGATGGCCCCGCCCCCTTTTCAGGAACGCCTTTCATGAGCACGATGGTCCAGAACCCGCTGAGCCTGCCCGGCGCGGATGCCGATTCGCTGGCGCAACGCGGCGTCAAGTACCTGCTCGCCAGTTACGTGGACATCCATGGCGTCTCGAAATGCAAGATGGTTCCGGTGGATCACTTCGACCAGATGATGACCGGTTCGGAGCTGTTCACTGGCGCCGCGCTCGAGGGTGTGCCGCAGGACGTGAGCGAGGAAGAGGTGTCGGCCCACACCGATGCAGCGTCCTGCAAGATCCTGCCGTGGGACCCGGAGGTCGCCTGGTTTGCCAGTGATCTCTGGTGCCGGGGCCAGCCATTCCCCGCCGGTGCGCGGCACATCCTGAAGCAGCAGATCGCCCGGCTCGATGCCCTGGGCTACACCATGAACCTCGGCATGGAAGCCGAGTTCTACGTGCTCAAGGACACTCCCGACGGCGGTTACGCCCCGTTGTCCGACCGACCGCATCTCGACAAGCCGGCCTACGACCTGGTGCGCCTGCTCGACAACAAGGGCTGGATGGGTGAGCTGGTCGATTCGATGAACCGCCTGGGCTGGGGTGTCTATTCGCTGGACCACGAAGACGGTATCGGGCAGTTCGAGATCGACTTCAAGTACTTCGACGTGCTCACGATGGCCGACAACTTCGTGTTCTTCCGGATGATGGCGCACGAGATCGCCCGCAAGCACGGCGGCTTTGCGAGCTTCATGCCGAAGCCCTATGCCGATCGAGCGGGCAGCGGGGCGCACTTCAATGTCTCGCTCGCAGACAGTAGTACCGGTCGCAACCTGTTCGTGGACGCGGCAGATCCGCGGGGCTGCAAGCTTTCCAGGCTGGGCTACCAGTTCGTGGCCGGCGTGCTGCGCCACCTGCCGGCCATCTGCGCCGTGGTCGCGCCGACCGTCAACAGCTACAAGCGGCTGGTCAAGCAGGGCAGCATGGCCGGCTTCAGCTGGGCGCCGGTCTTCTGTTGCTACGGCAACAACAACAGAACCAACACCATTCGCATTCCACTCGCGGGTGGGCGCATGGAACTGCGCGCCGCCGACAGCGCGTGCAATCCGTATCTCGGCGCTGCGATGGTTCTGGCCGCAGGCCTGGAAGGCATCGCCGAAGGGCTCGATCCCGGCGATCCCAAGACCGACAACATGTACCGCAAGACCCCGGACGAACTGGCGGCGCTGGGGGTCACCACGTTGCCGAGAACCCTGGAGGAAGCCACGGCCGCCTTCGCTGCCGATCCGCTGTCCAGGCAGGTCTTCGGCGAGGAGATGTACACCACCTGGATCGACTTCAAGACGGAGGAGTGGCTGCGCTATACCAACCACGTTTCCGATTGGGAGAAGGCCCGCTACCTGAAGTTCTTCTGAGATGACCGCTCCGCCCGGCGCGGCGCTGAAAGACGTGAGCGAACACGAGACATTCGACCTGGGTGATCTGCTCCTGCAGAGCGGTGAGACACTACATTCGGCCAGGCTCGCCTATCGCACCTGGGGCGAACTGGATGCCGAGCGCAGCAACTGCATCGTGTTCCCGACGTACTACACCGGCGATCACGATTCGAATGCGCGGATGATCGGCGCCGGCAAGGCGCTCGACCCCGCCCGCTGGTTCATCGTCGTGCCGAACCTTTTCGGCAACGGCGTCTCATCGTCGCCGAGCAACACCCGAGGCGCCCAGGGCGGCGCGGGCTTTCCGCGGGTCAGCATCCACGACAACGTCATCGCGCAGCACCGACTCGTCACCGGGCATCTCGGAGTGCGTCGCGTGGCGCTCGCCACGGGTTGGTCGATGGGTGCGGTGCAGTCCTGGCATTGGGCGGTGCTGTTCCCGGAGCTGGTCGAACGGCTGCTGCCCTTCTGCGGCGCCGCGCGCTGTTCGCCGCACAACCTCGTGTTCCTCGAAGGCGTCAAAGCCGCTTTGATGGCCGACGGCACGTTCCAGGGCGGCCGATACTCCGAGCCACCGATCGCCGGTTTGCGGGCCTTCGGCCGCGTCTATGCGGGATGGGCCTATTCGCAGGCCTTCTTTCGCGACGGCTTGTACCGCGACCTCGGGTTCGAGGCGATCGAGCCGTTGCTGAAGTACTGGGAAGACGACCACGCGGCCTGGGATGCGAACGATCTGCTCGCGATGCTGTGGACCTGGCAGCATGCAGATGCCAGCGTGAACCCGGTTCATCACGGCGATCTCGCGCGCGCCCTGGGCGGCGTGACGGCCAAGACGATCGTGATGCCCTGCGATCAGGATCTGTACTTCTCGCTGGCCGATAACGCGGCCGAGGCCGCACTGGTGCCCGGTGCGGAGCTGCGGCCCTTCAAGTCCGCTTTCGGCCACTGCGCCGGGGCGCCGGGGCGATTCCCCAGGGAGATGGCATTTCTGGATCGGGCACTTCGAGAATTGCTGGCGCGTTAACCCTACTCAAGCAGCGAGTCGCGAATCCGTTGCCGCTGGCTGGAATCAACGACCTCGATCGGCATCGACGCACCTGAAGCGATTGCCGCAAAGCGCGGATCGACGATGCCGTTCGCTGCCAGATCGCACAGCGCGGCTGCCGGATCGATCCGGCACGACTTGACAACCACCAGTCGCGTGGCGCGCAGCCGCACCGCCAGCGCCAGCGCGATGCTGTCCGAGGTGAAATCCCAGTCGGTGTCGGCATCGGCCTGATCGCGCCTGAGTTCAAGCGGCGACCACACCACGCTGGCGCCGCGCCGAAGTGCGTCGCCGAGGTCGGCTTCGCGATCGCAGCATCGCAGCATCGGCTGCAGTGCGCACATGAGCTGTGCGGTCTGCGCCATCGCCAGCACCGCCATGTTGTGCGCCGCGAGATCGTCGAAGCGCCACTGCGCCTGCGCGTCGCGCACGGCATCGGCGAACGTGCCGCCTCCCGGGACGATCACCACTTGGCCCGCGCCTTCCAGCGCCAGCAGGGCCAGCCAGGCGCGCAGGGGTGAGCTGTCAGGCGACTGTCCACTCAGGCTGCCACCGAGCTTGACCACCCACATCAGCGTTGCTCCCGCGGGTACAGGCTGGCGACCGCGACGCTCGGGGCGCAGACCTGCGCCCAGGCAGCTTTTCGGGCGTCCGCCGCACCATCATCGGTGGCTGCGATGCGCGCGGCGTCGAAACCGTAGGACCGGATCGGCCACCCGGCCAGCGCGGGCAGACGCGCTGCCAGATCGGCGACCAGCAAGGCTCCGCAACCCGCAGCGACGATCGTGGCGGTCGATGCGACCGCGGGCTTCGCGGCCATCACGGCAGCCGCCGAGACTGCGATCTGGTCGATCTGCACCCGTCGCCATGTCCGCGCGAACTCGAGCCACTCGTCATCCGGGGCGTCGCGCGCGTCGAGACCGATCATGCGCGCCAGCCGCTGTTGCGTGGCCGCACGGTCCTTACCCTGGCCGTCGGCACTCGGCTGCTGATCGTGTGCCGGGTCGAGCTCTGCGGTCATGCGGTATACGTCGGCGGTGGTCGCAAACCACTCGTTCATCACGTTGACCAAGCGTCCGCGAAACGCGATGCGCTGCGCCAGCGCGCACAGTGGCGTGCGGACGACACCGTGATAGGCCAGTTCGCCGCTAGCCAGCCGGTCGTGATCGCTGCGGCTCGAGGTGGACACCCTGCCATCCGCAAACATGATCAGGTCGGCGGTGGTGCTGCCGATGTCGATCAGCATGCCGTCGCCGAACACGGCTGCTGCGTGTTGCGCGGTGGCGAGCCAGTTGGCCGAGGCGATCTGCGCCCAGCATCGCGCGGCGTCTGTCGGTGCGACCCAGCCGAGGCCGCCGGCATAGAGGAGTACCTTGCCGCGGAATGTCCGGGTCAGCCGATCTGCGATGCGCTGCACGCCGTCCTCGCGGTGCGTGAACGCATCGACCATCTCGCCGCTCATCGTGACGGCATGACTGACCATGCCTGACAGCTCAGGCCACTGCGCCTGGGCTTGCTGAAGTGCGAGGTCGAGCTGGTCCAGTCCCAGCCACAGCGGGCAGGCCCATTGCGCCACATCGACGACTTCGCCGCCGCGCGTGATGCACGCCTTGACGTGTGCGCCGCCAATGTCCCACCCGACAACGATCGAATCAGCAGGCGACATGAGCAAGTGCGTCCCGAGACCGGGTCGAGTCGTGTGCTGCCAGGATCTCCGCCGCCAGATTGCGGCCCAGCGCAGCGGACATCCCGACGTAGGCGCTGGTGATGCGCGGGTTCACCTCGATGACCACCGGCCCGCACCCGGCGTGCCAGACCAGATCGATACCGACCCAGCCGGACAGCCCCGGTATCGCGGCGCCGACGGTGCGGGCGATGCGCTCGAATGCCTTGCGCCGGTCTTCGTCGATGTCGGCCACGGCGATGTCAACCTCGATCAACGACACCCAGCCCTCCTCGTCGATCGCCAGTCGCTGCCGGTTGACTGCGAGCATCTCTGTCCGGTCGTCGCGCACCAGCAGCGAAAGACTCATTGCGTCGCCGTCGATCCAGGGTTCCAGGGAGGCGGGCTCGCCGCCCCGTTCGCGTTGCCGCTGGTCGAGCAATGCGGCCGCCCGATCGTCGTGCCGGCGCGTGCGCAGGCTGCCCGCGCCATCGTCTGGCTTGACGACCCACTGCCGCACATGGGAGTCGGATGCGAAATCCAGCGGTGTCGCTACGCCATGGTGCTGCAGTCGCGACAACGTGGCTTGCTTGCTCGACGCAAGCCCGATCGCTTCGCCCGTGCACCCGATCCATCGCTGCGGGGGCACCACTGCATTCAGCGTCGCGAGCATTCCGCCGGTCTCGGGCGCAACCACCCACACGAGATCGTTCAGTCCGGCCTGTCGCGCAACGAAGTCGATGAGCGGCTCGCCGGCGAACTGGCCGACCCACTGCGTCGAGGATCGGTCGGCCGCCCCGGAAGGAGGTTCTGGCCGGTCGTCCGCGACACTGAGTTCCAGCCCCGGAACGGCGGCCAGATCGGCCTGCAGCGCCGTCCGCATGGCACGCCCTTCCGCGCGCAACTCGACCGCGGTGCCGTCGCTGCGGTCGCCCGCAACGGCGCTGAGATACTCGAACAGGAACACGCGCCGCGTCGTCATTTTTCTTGAATGTTTCGTGGGACCTGCCGACACGCCATGAACCTGATTCCGGTGATCGACCTGTTGCGCGGCCAAGTGGTGCGCGCGCGCCGAGGCGATCGCGACAGCTACCGGCCGATCGAGTCGCGGCTGTGCGGCAGCAGCGATCCTATTACCGTGGCTCGGATGCTGCGCGACCACTGCGATGCGTGGCAGTTGTACATCGCGGATCTCGATGCGCTGACCGGCGGTCCGCCTCAGGTGGCCCTGCTGCGTCGACTTCGGGCTGCGTTGCCGGAGACCGAGCTGTGGGTCGATGCGGGCTTCGCCGATGCCGAGGCCGTCGACGAACTGCTGAGAGCCGTCGATGCGCCTGCGGGAAGCCTGGTACCGGTGCTGGCCAGCGAGTCGATCCGCTCGCCGCAGGCCTTCGAGCAGGCGTTCCGCCCGGCGAAGGCCGATCTTCCGCGCGATGACCGGGTGCTGTCGCTCGACCGACGCGATGGCGTGCGGCTTGATGCGGCCGGCTGCTGGGCGCGGCCAGCGCTGTGGCCGACACGCGTGGTCGTGATGACGCTGGAGCAGGTCGGCAGCGACGCCGGCCCGGACCTCGACACCCTGGTGGCGCTGCGGTCGGTCAATGCGTCGGTCCGGTGGATCGGCGCCGGTGGCATTCGCGATCAGGACGACCTTGAACGTGCCCGTGCAACGGGCGCCAGCGGCTGGCTGGTCGCGTCTGCCCTGCATGACCTGCGACTGCCGCCCACGATGCGGTGAAGCCTGAGGGGCTTCGTCACACACAGTGTCACGAAACGACGGCACAGAGTGTTGACCTTCTGTGGGCGTCGTTTCGACGCCGGGACATCTCCGCCCCTGCCCGCCGGCCCGGGCTTCTCCGCTGGGATATGGCCCATGCCTTGCGACACAATGATTTCATGAGCGCATCTGTGTCAGCGGCTACAACCTCCAGCGGGCCCGACACGGCGTGGACCTGTCCGTTCTGTCCGCTGCTGTGCGACAACTTCCGGGTCACGGCCGCGCCTGATCAGCCCGTGACCGCGCTGAGGCTGCAAGGCAGCGATTGCCCCCGGGCGGCCCTCGCGTTGCAGCACTTCAGCGGCACGCCTTCGGCGGTCACTCCGCAGATCGATGGCGCGCCCTGCGATCTCGACAGTGCGGTTTTATCGGCGGCACGTGTTCTCGCCGCGAGCCGGCAGCCGCTGTTCGGCGGACTGGGAACCGACGTGGCGGGTGCACGGGCGTTGTACCGTCTGGCCTGCGAGACCGGTGCGATCAGCGATGCGGTGCAGGGTGATGCGCTGATGCACGGCCTGCGTGCGATGCAGGACCGGGGCCAGTTCACGAGCACCTTCGCCGAGTTGCGTACCCGCGCCGATCTGATTGTCTGCCTGGGGGGATCGCCGGCCGTTCGGCACCCGGAATTCTTCAACCGCTGCGGCATCGGTGAGGATCTGGTCGCGGCTCGGCACATCGTGCTGCTCGGTGCGGCGGCTGGAGACGACGTGCCGGCCACGCTGGCGACCTTGAGCGGTTCTCGAGGCATCACCGCCGAGGCCATCGATCTGCATGGCGACCTGTTCGATACCGCCTCGATGCTTGCCGCCCTGGTCGCGCGTCGCGCTGTGAGAGGAGCACCTCCGACCCTGGTCGCGCTGGCCGAGCGGTTGCGTGCGGCGCATTACGGCGTCATCGTGTGGCAGAACCCGGAATTGCCCGCGCACGGGGCGTTGCTGGTCGAGACGCTCAACCATATCGTCGGGTTGCTCAACCGAACCACGCGGGCGGCGGGGTTCCCGCTCGGCGGTGGCAACGGGGCCGCGACGGTGAACCAGGTCTTCAGCTGGCTGTCCGGGCTGCCGCTGCGCTCGCGCGTGGGGCCGGTCGGGCTCGAACACGAGCCGCTGTGTTTCGACGCGAAGCGCGTGCTGGCCGATGGCGCGGCCGACGCGTTGCTCTGGGTGTCCAGCTTCAACGCGGACCCTCTGCCTGTCACGACGCTGCCCCGCGTCGTGATCGGGCATCCCGATCTGGCGAAGGATCTTTCTGCTTCTGCATCCTGCGCCCCCACCGTGTTCATTCCCGTCTCGACCCCCGGTATCGGCAGCGGCGGCCATCTGTTCCGCACCGATGGCGTCGTGTTGATGCCGCTGAACGCGGTGTATGCCGATACCTTGCCTACGGCCGCCAGCGTGATCTCGCGCCTGACCTCGGCCATTGCTTCGCTGAAACTGGAGGCCTCGGCATGACCACGCTGCGATTGAAGGGCGGGCGGGTCATCGACCCGACGCATGGCGTCGACGGCGTGGTGCGCGACGTGTGTATTCGCGACGGCCGCATCGTCGAACTGGTATCGCATGAGCCGGTGACGACCGAGATCGATGCCACCGGCTGCGTCCTGATGGCCGGCGGCATCGACATGCACA
>JBJXEJ010000032.1:0-26893 GCA_046154125.1 Rhizobacter sp.
GCGACGATTTCCGCTCGCTCGCTGTGTTCGGCCAGCGCGGCCAGGTGGTTCCTTGAAATACGGCCGCAGCCCACGAGTGCAAAGCGGATACGTCGGTCGACGATGGGCAATCGGTTTGCGGTTTCCATGGGGTCACGACGGTCGCAGCGAGCGCGAATGTGGCGAAGAAGCGGCGAGTTTAGATGCCATTGCAGGCGCTCAACCCGTCAACAGACACGCCATGTCGCACCATTTCGACGGGCGGCGGAAATCCCTCAGCCCACCGCATCGCTCGCCAGGGCACACGCGCCCTGGCGCAGCACGTACCGTTCGCCGGTGGCCGGGCAGGTGGCGACGCCGTCACCTTTCAGCGGCAATGCGAGCGGTTCGCCGTGGCGGCTCATCCAGCCGATCTGGCGAGCCGGCACCCCGACCACCAGCGCGTAGTCGGGCACGTCCCGGCTGACCACGGCCCCGGCGCCGACGAAGGCGTGGCGGCCGATGGTCGTGCCGCAGACCACGGTGCAGTTGGCGCCGAGCGTTGCGCCCTGGCGAATCAGCGTGTTGCGCAACTCGGCCCTGCGCTCGACCGAGGCACGCGGGTTGAAGACATTGGTGAAGACGACGCTCGGCCCGCAGAACACGTCGTCTTCGAGCGTCACCGCGTCGTAGACGGACACGTTGTTCTGGATGTTGACGTTGCGACCGATGTTGACTTCGTCACCGATGTACACGCCCTGCCCGAGCGCGCAACCGGCGCCGATGCGGGCCCCTGCACACACGTGCGCGAAGTGCGACACGCGAGTGCCCTCGCCGAGCTGCGCGCCCTGATCGACCACCGCCGTCGGATGAATCAAGCTGGCGTCCGGCAGCGGCATGGCAATTCGGCAGCGGTCGCGCGACGGGTCATCGCACGCAGCAGGAGGCAGCAGATTTCGGCATGAACACGATTTTAGAGGCGCACGGCCAATCGCAAGCGCCGCAGATCGTCAAAAAGGCCCCAACCTAAAATCAGTTTCCTCCCGGACCCACTCCATGACTGCAGACCACGCTCCTTCCGCCCCGACTTCACCGGCCGCCGCCGACGAGAACCAGCTCATCACCGAACGCCGCGAAAAGCTGGCCACCATCCGCGCACAGGGCATCGCGTTCCCCAATGACTTCAAGCCGGCGCACCGCGCCGCCGAGCTGATCAGCGCGCACGGCGAACGCAGCAACGAGGAGCTTGAGCCGCTGAACCTCACGGTCAGCGTCGGAGGCCGCATGATGCTCAAGCGCGTGATGGGCAAGGCCAGCTTCTGCACGTTGCAGGACGGATCGCTCGGGACCACCGGCGGGCGCATCCAGCTGTTCATCACGAAGGACGCGCTCGGCGACGCCGGTTACGACTCGTTCAAGCACCTGGACCTGGGCGACATCCTCGGCGCCGAGGGAACACTGTTCAAGACCAAGACCGGCGAGCTGTCGGTGCGCGTCACCACGCTGCGCCTGCTGACCAAGAGCCTGCGACCGCTGCCTGACAAATTCCACGGCATGAGCGATCAGGAACAGAAGTACCGGCAGCGCTATGTCGACCTGATCACCGACGACACCGCCCGGGCGCGCTTCGCAGCGCGCAGCAAGGCACTGAGCTCGATCCGCCAGTTCATGGTCGACCACGGCTTCATGGAGGTCGAGACGCCGATGCTGCACCCGATCCCGGGCGGCGCCAACGCCAAGCCGTTCGTCACGCACCACAACGCGCTCGACCAGCAGATGTTCCTGCGCATCGCGCCCGAGCTGTACCTGAAGCGGCTGATCGTCGGCGGCTTCGAGCGCGTGTTCGAGATCAACCGCAGCTTCCGCAACGAAGGCATCAGCGTCCGGCACAACCCGGAATTCACGATGATGGAGTTCTATGCGGCCTACTGGAACCACCACGACCTGATGGACTACACCGAGCAGGTGCTGCGCCACGCGGCGCGCGGCGCGACCGGCTCTGCAACGCTGACCTACGCGGGCAAGACAGTCGATCTGGATGCGCCATTCACACGGATGACGGTGCGCGAGTCGCTTGTCGCGCACGCGGGGCTGACGTTCGAGGAAGCCGGCGATGCGCTGGTTCTGCACGCCAGGCTCAAATCGGTCGGCGAGGAACCGCCGGCACACTGGAAGCTGCCCGAGCTGCAGTTCGGCCTGTTCGAGGCGGTGGTCGAGGAGCAGCTCTGGAACCCGACCTTCATCATCGACTACCCGGTCGAAGTCAGCCCGCTGGCACGCGCATCGGACAGCAATCCAGCGATCACCGAACGCTTCGAGCTGTTCATCACCGGCCGCGAGTACGCCAACGGCTTCAGCGAGCTCAACGATGCCGAGGACCAGGCCGCGCGCTTCCAGGCGCAGGCGGCCAACAAGGAAGCCGGTGACGAGGAGGCGATGTACTACGACGCCGACTTCATCCGGGCGCTCGAGTACGGCATGCCGCCGACCGGCGGCTGTGGCATCGGCATCGACCGGCTGATGATGCTGATCACCGACAGCCCGAGCATCCGCGACATCATCCTGTTCCCTTCATTGCGCAAAGAGGCCTGACCATGAACCAGCGGCTGTCGACTCTGAACGAGATTGAAGCCGCGGTCTGGGATGAACTGGAGCGCACCGTGCGAGACCGCGCCCATCCCTGGCGCACCTGCGTGCTCGCCTCGACGGCGCCCGGCGCAGACGGTCAGCCCGAGGCAGATGCACGACTGATCGTGCTTCGCGAAGCCGTCCCCGCGGCAAGGCAGTTGCTGATCTACACCGATTCGCGCGCACGCAAGGTCGCGCAATTGCGCGCGCGTCCGGCGGCGACGCTGGTCATGTGGTCGGCAGCCCTTGGATGGCAGCTGCGATGCAACGTGGTCTGCGACGTCGAGGACGACGGGCTGGCCGTCTCGTCACGCTGGACCCGGATCAAGCTGTCTCCCGGGGCGCAGGACTACCTGTCGCCGACGGCGCCCGGCACTCCGCTCGAAGGACACACGCCGGCGGCATCGCAGCGCGAACACTTCGCGCTGATCACGGCCACCGTCACTCGCATCGACTGGATGGAGCTGAACGCCGATGGCCACCGGCGTGCGGTCTTCGGCGATGGGCCGGCTCGCTGGGTACAGCCCTGAGTCGACGCCCGAGTCGCCGCGTCAGCGGTGCTTGAACACCGGCTTGCGCTTGTTGACGAAGGCGTCCATGCCTTCCTTCTGGTCTTCGGTCGCGAACAGCGAGTGAAACATCCGGCGCTCGAACGAGATGCCTTCGGCCAGCGTGCCTTCGAAGGCGCGGTTAACGCACTCCTTGGCCATCATCACGCTCGGGCCGCTGTACTCGCAGATGTTCTTTGCGGCGTCCAGCGCGACCGTCATCAGTTCTGAGGCCGGCACCACGCGCGACACCAGGCCGCAACGTTCGGCCTCGGCCGCGTCCATCATGCGGCCGGTCAGCACGAGGTCCATCGCCTTCGCCTTGCCGACCGCACGCGGCAGGCGCTGCGTGCCGCCGGCACCCGGAATGATGCCGAGCTTGATCTCCGGCTGGCCGAACTTCGCGGAGTCGGCCGCGATGATGAAGTCGCACATCATCGCGAGCTCGCAGCCTCCGCCGAGTGCAAAGCCCGAAACAGCCGCGATCACCGGCTTGCGGATGCTGCGGATCGCCTCCCAGTTGCGGGTGATGAAGTCGCCCTTGTAGGCATCCACATAGGTCAGTGACGCCATGGCGCCGATGTCGGCACCGGCCGCAAACGCCTTCTCGCTGCCGGTGATCACGATGCAGCCGATGGTGGCATCGGCATCGAACGCCTGCAGCGCCGCGCCCAGCTCGCTCATCAGGCTGTCATTCAGCGCGTTGAGCTGCTTCGGGCGGTTCAGCGTGATGCGGCCGGTCTTCAGCGGACCGTCGCCGCAGGTGTCGACGAGGATGTGTTCGTGGGTCATGGAGATCTCCGAAAGCGTGGTGGGTTCGACTGTAGCCAGGGGCCAGGGCCTCTATTTCTCCAGCTGCGGCCGCCGCTCGATCATCAGATCGATATAGGTGTCGGTGTTGTTGTCCTGCTGGATGCGAATGCGCACCGGCAGGTAACGCAGGCTGGGCGCGAACCAGACCTGCGCCGACAGCTCGTCCTTCTTGCGCGAGTCGCGGCGCGGCTGCAACGGCACGGCGTCGAGCGCGCCGAAGGGCGTGTGGAGCACCTCGGGGTTGCGCACGTCGTACGTCCAGATGCCCATGCGACGCGGCAGCGCCAGCGGAATGTCGACCGTCCCACCAGGCGTCAGCAACTCGGGATGGCGGGAGAACAGGTACGCGAGCTGCACGAACTGGCTGGCCGAGTCCTGCACGCCAGCCAGGCGCTCGAGTCGCTCACCGCTGTTGAGCACCACCGCGTCGCGCTCCAGCAGGACCTGGGCACGGCGCCGGTCGCGGAACATCGCCTTGCTGTCCTCGTCGTAGCGCTCCGGGGCCAGCCCGGCATCGGTCAACTGTCCTTCGCTGGACATGCGCCGCGACAGGATCGGCGCGAACGACGGCCCCACGAGCACATCGAGGTGCACCTGGTAGCGCGCGCCGACCCGCACCCAGTCGACGGTGGCGCTGCCATGCACCTCACCGCGGTAGTTACCGGTCAGCTCGTAGGTGATGCGGGTGGACGGTGGCCAGGAGTAGGCCTCCGCGCTGGCCGCCGACGCGGCAGGCGCGGCAGCAGCCACACCGCTGGAGGCATCGGCAGCAGGCGATGCTGCCGGCGACGTCGGCCCGATGACCGAGGCGAGGCCCGGGGCCGCCGCGCCCGTCGAGGACGACGCGGCGGGCATCGCCGGGCTGGCTTCGGACGCACCGTCCACCGGCTCGGCCGCCACCTGCTCCGGGGCCTCGACCGGCGGCGGCGGCGGCTGGGCCGGCGCGGATGCGGCATCGGCCACCGGCGTGGCCTGCCGCTCGGATCGAGGCGGCGGCGACGCCACCCGCGGCGCGGTCGGCCCCTCGACAGCTGCCGGTGGCGTACTCGACTCCATGTCCCGCCCGTAGACCAGCTCGATGCGCGCCGGCATCTCCGACGCGGTCTCGAAATCGAGCATCTGCTGGCTGATGCCGTGCATCACGCAGGCGTGCATGGCGACGACGGTGCCCAACAGCGCCGCGCGGCCGGCCAGCCGCTGGCGGCCGACCACCGGCGCCCGCAGCGAGGTGTCCTTCGATGTCAGCCGCAAATCCATGCGTGACGCAACGCAAGCGCGTCGCGAGAGGCCTTCGCATCGACGCCCAGGCTGACCGCGCCGACAGACTCGGCGACCTCGGGCACGTCGAGCGTCAGCGTCAGCAGACGCTGGTCGCGCGACACCAGCAGCGATGCCGGCTGCCCCGGCTTGATCAGGCGCAACGCGTCGTCGAGCCGGCGCAGGCGCCAGTCGCCGAGGGCCAGCACCTCGTCGCCCGCCGACAGCCCTGCCCGCTCGGCTGCACTGCCACGCAGCACGTGCGTGACCTTGACGCCGGCGAGCGCGCTCTCGCTGACCCGCACGCCGAGCCGCTGTGCCAGCGTGGCCGGCTGCCCCTGCCATTGCACGCCAAAGCGCTTCAGCAGCGCCGGCAGCGGCAGGTCGCCGGTGCCGTGCACCCACTCGTTCAGTTGCCGGGCCATCGCATCGGCATGGGCCTGGCCGGCGATCTCGCGCAGCACCTCGACGATATCGGCTTCGGTGATCGGTCCGCCTGCGCTGCGCGCCCACAGTCCGCGCATCACATCGTCCAGCGTGGCCTTGCGCCGCGCCGTCGTTGCACGCAGGCTGAGATCGAGGGCCAGAGCCACCAGCGAGCCCTTGGTGTAGTAGCTGATCGTCGCGTTGGGCGTGTTCTCGTCGCCGCGGTAGTACTTGACCCAGGCGTCGAAGCTCGCCTGCGCGACGCTCTGCACCTGGCGGCCCGGCATGCCGAGCACGCTGCCGATGGTCTTGCCGATGGCCTTCAGATAGCGCGACTCGTCGATCAATCCGGCACGCCGCAGCAACAGGTCGTCGTAGTACGACGTGAACCCTTCGAAGAACCACAGCAGTTCGGTGTAGTTCTCGCGCGTGTAGTCATAGGGCGCGAACTCGCGTGGCTTCAGGCGCTTGACGTTCCAGGTGTGGAAATACTCGTGGCTGATCAGGCCGAGCAGGGTCACATAGCCGTCGGTCGGCTCTTCCGGTCTCGCTGCCTTGTCGGCCTTCGCAGGGGCGATGCGTGGCAGGTCGCGGCGCGATGCGATCAGCGCCGTGCTGGCGCGGTGCTCGAGACCGCCGTAACCGTCGTCGACGCTGTTCAGCAGGAACACGTAGCGCTCGAACGGCACATCGGCGCGATTCGGCGGGTCACCATGCCAGAACGCGATCTCGGCGTCGCAGATGCGTTTCGTGTCGGCCAGCAGGCGATCGCCGTCGAAGTCGGGCAGCGCGCCGGCGACCACCAATTCGTGAGGCACCCCGTGGGCCTTGAAGTGACCGCACCAGAAGGTGCCGAGCTCGAACGGGTGATCGACCAACTCGTCGTAATCGGCCGCTTCGAACACCGCTGCCGAACGGGAAGTCATCGACGTCGCGACCTGCCAGCCGCGCGGCAGCGAGCGCAACTCGAGGCGATGCGGCTCGGCCTCGCGTCCCTCGACGCGCAGGCACAGGCTGGTGCCGTTGAAGAATCCACGCTGCACGTCCAGAAACGCCGCCCGCACCGAGGTGTCGAACGCATAGACGAGGTATGTAACGACCAGCGCGGCGCGTCCGCTGCAGTCGGCCTGCCAGGTCGCCTTGTCGAGCTGCGTCAGCGACACGGCGCGACTGCCCTGCTTCGCCTCGAGCGCGCTCAGGTGACGCGCGAACTCGCGCACCAGGTAGCTGCCGGGAATCCAGGCCGGCAGGCTCAAGCGCTGGGTCACCGACGGCGCGGGAATGGTCAGCGTGACGCGGTACAGGTGCGCTTGCGCGTTGTGGACGTCGATGCGGTACGAAATCATGGGCGGTGCAGGAAAGGAATCGTTGCAAAACCGTTGAAAAGGCAGTGGATCAACACCGCGACTCGGCCGGGGCGAATCCCGCGCCAGCCGCACCTCGATGCACCGCTCGCCGGATTTCCGGGTCTTCGGGCATGGCTGGCCGAGGATCAGCTGCCGGCTGCGCCGATGAAGCAGCTGAGGCTGGCGACGGCGGTCAGGCGAAAGCGCAGGGTCAACCATGAAGCCGACGCCTGCAGCGGGTAGATGCGGCGATCGACCACGTAGCAGACGACCAGCATCACGCCGTGCACGACCAGCCCGGCATACGGCGGCATCACCACCGCGACCCAGGCGACCAGCGAGGGCACGACGCCCCAGGCGAATCGAGACGGATCGGCCGGCTGCGCGCGGAAGCCTAGGCCCCAGTGGATGCCGCCCAGAAACGACACGATGACTCCCGCATACGCCGACAGCATCGCCGCGACATAAGGATGCGCGTCGGGTCGAACCAGCCACAGCAGCATCGCTCCCAGCACGAACGGGAGCAGACCCGCATAGCCCAGACGCAAGGTCGCTCGATCGGGTTGATTCGTCGACACGGGCACTTCCGGAAACCGACTCCGACCACTCAAAACAACTCTCCGTTCAACTGCGACTGAAGCGACTTCGATTGTCGCTTGACCGCTTCGTAGAACACGCTGAACGAGCGGCTGGCCGCCTCGGGATTCGGCAGCAGGCGCAGCGACGGACGCAGCGTCGCGAGCGTGCCGAGAGCCGCGTCGTAGCCGGGCATCGGCGAGCGCAAGGCAAAGGCCTCGTCGCGCCCCGGCCAGACCCGCGCACCAGGCGTCGAAGGCACCTTGTTCATCACGTCACCGACGAACACCGCATCGGTGACCTGCCCCATGCGCTGCAGCACCCAGCGCCAGCGCGCTTCGCTCCACGGCAGCGCCACGTGGGCCGGCAGGTGGATCACACCCAGGCGCCACGGACCGCCGGCGCCAGCGCCCGAGCCGCCTTCGCGCTCGCTCAGGGACCACGGCGTGACCAGCTCGATCTCGCGGCGCTGCGGCAAGGCGGCGGCAACCAGTGGCGCCGTGCTGTCGGCGACCCAGGCCGGGTGCGGAGCGGCCCACAACCGGGGTTCGACCACGCCGTCATGGGTGCCGGTCTCGGGCCCGACATCGCCGTCCTGGCGCGCGATGCGATCGAGCACGTCGTAATCCTGGTCGATCACGGTACCCTTGCCTGTCCAGGCCTCGAAGCCCGAACGGGGGGCGTACTTGGCCACGTTGTCGGCGTTGAACAGATAGGGCTTGCCGGAGAAGGTGGCCGCCACCCATTGCCAGCTCAGGTGGTTGCTCGGCACGTCGCCATCGAGCAGGTGACCGAACATCCAGTCGGCGCCGGCACGCCAGTGCACCTTGCGCAGGTGCACCGCATAGCTGGCCAGCCACATGCGAGCGTGGTTGTGCAGGTAGCCGGTGTCGTACAGCTGGCGAACCGCCGCGTCGATGGTCGGCACGCCGGTGCGCCCTTCGCGCAGGTCGGCCGGCAGGATGGTGGCGTACTGGCCCGGCCACAACATCGCCGGACGCATGTCGCTCAGCACCTGCTCGCCGCAGCGGCTCCAGACGTGATGAAAGAACTCGCGCCACGCGAACTCGAACATCAGCTTGTCGTCGTAGGAGAGCCGATGCTTCTGCAGCACCCGCGCCACCGCCGTGCGCAGGCCGATCACGCCGTGGGTCAGGTACGGCGACAGGCCGGTGACCGCGCCATCGAGCGCATTGCGGGTGCGGGCGTATTCCCCGGGATGCACCGCATCGAGACGGCGCAGCACTTCGGCGTACGTCGGCTCGAACGCGAAGAAGTCTTGCAGGAGCGGAATCAACCCGGCTTCTTCGTGGACGCCAGCAACTGCTTTTCGAGCTGGTCGACCTTCATCGCGCCCGGCACCCGCTTGCCGTCCTCGAACACGAGGGCGGGCGTGCCGGTGACCTTGTGCTTGCGGCCGAGCGCCGTGTTGCGTTGCAGCACCGATGAGTCGCAATCGCCCATCATCCGCGGCGGCGTAGCGCCATCGACCATCCAGTCGATCCAGGTCTTGGCCCGGTCCTTCGCACACCAGATGTTGCGCGACTTCTCGGGCGAGTCGCCGCCGAGGATCGGAAACAGGAAGGTGTAGATCGTCACGTCCTTGATCTGGCGGATATCGCGCTCGAACCGCTTGCAGTAGCCGCAGTTCGGGTCGGCGAAGACCGCGATCTTGCGGCTTCCGTCGCCCTGCTTCCAGACGATCGCGTCCTTCAGGGGCAGGCTGGAGAAATCGATCGCCGTCAGCTTGGAAACGCGCTCCTCGGTCAGGTTGGCGTGGGTCTTCGTGTCGATCAACTGCCCTTCGATCAGGTAGTTGCCGTTCTCGTCGGTGTAGTAGACGTCGGTGCCGATGCGCACTTCGAACAGCCCGGCAATGGGCAGCTTCGTGACCTCGTCGACCTTGCCGAGGTCGGTGAGCCGCTCACCCAGCGCCTTGCGTATCTCCGCCTCGCCCGCAAAAGCGGAGGCGGCCAGCAGCAGCGGAATCAGCAAGGCGAGCCGGCCGACAGCGCGCGGCAACGACCGAATGGAAGACGAGGAAGAAGCCATGGGAGTGAGCTTTCAGGTGATCGGGTGAAGCGTTGGGAGACCGGCCCGGAGGACCGTCACGAGTCCAGCGCCTGAGCGGTCAGCCAGCGCTTGATCGGAGTGAGCCGGTTGACCAGACTCAGCCCGCGGTTGCGGAGTTCCCGCACCACCGGTGCCGGATGTGCGAAAAGATGCAGCAGGCCGTCGGTGATCTCGAGCATCGCGCGGGTGGGCGCCGACCTCTGCCGCACATACCGGCGCAGCAGCTTGTCGTCGCCCAGATCGCGCCAAGGCTCGCGTGCCGCAAGCACCTCGGTCAGCGCCACGACATCGGCCAGTCCGAGGTTCAGGCCCTGGCCGGCCAGCGGGTGCACGACATGCGCCGCATCGCCGACCAGCACCCAGCCCGGCCCGCACCAGGCACCGGCCTGTGCGCGCAGCAGCGGCCAGGCGACGCGCTCGCTGGCCAGTTGCAGGTCGCCAGCGGCTCCTTCGGTGGCCTGCATCAGGGCATCGATGAAACCGGCGGCGTCCATCGCGATCAGCGCGTCGGCGCGCGCGTCGGGCACCGACCAGACCAGCGCATAGGACGCCCCCGGCAGAGGCGCGTCGAACGGCAGCAGCGCCAGCACATCGGGCGAGCGGAACCACTGGCGCGCCGTTCCCGCATGCGGCTTAGAGCTGGTCAGGCGTGTGGCGATCGCGCGGTGCCCGTAGGGTCGCCGGTCGAGCGGCACGCGATGCGCCTCGCGGCTGGCCGACGCCTTGCCTTCACAGATGGCGATCAGCGCGGCAGGCGCCGGGTCGGCCTGGGCAAGCCCGGGAGACGCTTCGGCCACCGCGCTCACCGGGGTGATGTGCGGTGAAAACCGCACCGCGGAAGCCAGTTCGCGTTCGAGGACCGCGGCATCGACGATCCAGGCGAGTTCGCCCACGCGCTGCTCCCACGATGAGAACTCGAGTGCAGCACCGGCGACATCGCCCTGCACGCGCATCTCGTGCACGGCCGTGGCCGCATGCGGTGGCAGCGCGTCCCACACCCTCAGGCCCCGCAGCAAGCCGACCGATCCGGCGTTGAGCGCATAAGCCCGCACGTCGGGGCCACGCGCACGGGAAGGCGCGCTCCCGGTTTCGGCCACCAGGGCCACGCGCAGTCCGATGCGGGCCAGCGACAAGGCCAGCGCATGGCCGACCAGGCCGGTTCCGCGCACCTGCACGTCATAGGGTTTCATCACGACGGATTGTAGGGAGCCGCCTCTGGCGCACCCGGGAAGCACAGGCACAATCCGCCGTTTTCGGGGGCTTTGCCGTGTCGATGTGGATTCGCCGTGTGGCGCTCGGGGTGTTGGGACTGCTGCTGGTGCTGGCAGCAGTACTCACCTGGCTGGTCATGGGCTTCGATGCCAACCGGTACAAGGGCATCGCCATCGAGTGGATGCAGACCCATCACAACCGCACGCTGACGATCAACGGGCCGATCGGGTTGTCGCTGTTCCCTCGACTGCAAGTCACGCTGGCCGATGTCTCGCTGAGCGAGGCCGGGCGGCCCGATGAATTCGCCGCGCTCGAGCGCGCCGAACTCGCCGTCGACGTGCTGCCGCTGCTCGACCGCGAACTGGTGATCGGACGGATTTCGGCACGCGGCGTGCGAGCCAACTACCTGCAGAACGCGCTGGGCGTGCGCAACATCGATGACCTGCTCCACCCCGACAAGGAACCGACGGACAACGCCGGCAATGGCAGCAAGAAGCCGCCGCGGCTCGACATCAACAGCATCGACCTGGAAGACCTCAGCCTGCACGTCAAGGACGAGGTGGCCGGCGTCGAAGGTGATGTGCGGGTGAAGTCGCTCGTCACCGGGCGCCTGCGCAACCAGACCGAGGCACCGGTCGAGCTGGCCTTGCAGATCGACCTGAAGAAGCCGTCCGTCAAGGGGGACTTCAGCGGCGACACGCAGCTGACGCTCGACCTGGACACCGGCTCGGTCCAGGCGCGCAATCTCGACCTCGCGTTCAAGGGCGATGCCATGAGCATCAGCGCGATCCGCGCCACGGTCAAGGGCAGCGTGGGCTGGGACGGCAGCGCGTCGGCGATCGAGGCGAAGGCGCTGCAAATCGGCGTGGCCGCCACCACAGGTGGCCTGAAGATCGACAGCAGCACGCTGGGCATCGCCCGTTTCGCCTACAACCCGGCGGCCAAGGACATCGGCCTGACCCAGCTGAAGTTCGAGATGAAGGGGACGCAGGAGGCGCAGGCCCTGTCCTTCGCGCTCGACTGGCCCGAACTGGCCGTGACCGGCGATCAGCTCAAGGGCAGCGCGTTCAGCGGGCACCTGCAGCGAGGCGGTGCAGCGCCGCTCGACGTGAAATTCAAGAGCGCCGCGCCGACCGGCAGTTTCGACACGCTGCGAATGCCCGGTGTCGAGGCCACCTTCGCCAGCAGCGGCGCGCAGCGCAAGCTCGGCGGCACGGTGACGGCGAACCTGGTGCTCCGACAGGCGCAGGCAGCAGGAACCGGCAAGAACGCCGCAGCCGCACCGGCCTCGGTCGCGCTCGATGCATTGACGCTGCAGGCCCTGATCGAGAACCCCGGCCTGCAGCCCTTGAAGGTCAACGCACGCGGTACGGCCAGCGCCTCGGCGCAGCGTGCCAGCTGGGCACTGGCCGGCGACATGAACGGCGGCGCGTTCAACACCGACGGGCTGGCGCTGCTGGGTGGTGCCGTGCCGAAGGTGAATGCCAAGGCCCGCTTCGACACGCTGGACCTGAACCGCCTGCTGGCGGATGCGCCACCGCACGCTGCCGTCGCACCCCCGGCTGGCGGCAAGCCGGCGGCCTCCGCCGCCGACACCCCGGTGGACCTGGGTGCGCTGCGCAGCATCGACGGGCAGTTCAGCCTGCAGGCCGGGACCTTCGCCTTCCAGCGCTACCAGGTCGCCGCCGCGCGCATCGACGCCTCGCTCGACCGCGGGATGTTGCGTGTGCCCACACTGCAGGGCAAGGTCTGGGGCGGCAGCATCGATGCGTCGGCCCAGGCCGATGCGTCGACCGGCCGCATCGGCATCAAGGGCGCAGCCAGCGGCATCGACATCAACAGCGCACTCAAGGCCGTGGCGGCCAAGGACTGGATGGACGGCACCGGCCGCGTGACCATGGACATCGAGGCCACCGGCCGCAGCATCAGCGAGCTGAAATCGCGGTTGCAGGGCCGGCTCGCGCTGCAGCTGCGCGACGGTGCGATCAAGGGCATCAACCTCGCGAAGAGCCTGCGGCAGGCCAAGGCCGCGATCGGCCTGAAGCAGGACGCGGTGCAGAAGGCGAGAGAGACCGAGAAGACCGATTTCAGCGAGCTGAGCGCGAGCTTCCAGATTGCCAACGGCGTCGCCAGCAGCAAGGACCTCGACATGAAGAGCCCGTTCCTGCGCCTCGGCGGCGAAGGCACGGTCGACATCGGCAAGGGCCGCATCGACTACCTGGCGCGCGCCACCGTGACCGGCACCTCGAAGGGCCAGGACGGCGCCGACCTGGCCGCGCTGAAGGGCCTGCAGGTGCCAGTGCGACTGACCGGACCATTCGAGGCACTGGACTGGAAGGTCGAGTGGTCGTCGGTGATCGCTGGCGCGGTGACGCAGCAGCTGAAGAACGAGGTGCAGAACCGGCTGGAAGAAAAGCTCGGCCTGAAGCCCGCCGAGTCGGGTGCGTCGGCCCCGGCCACCAAGCCCAAGGATGCGCTGAAGGGCATGCTGAAAGGGCTGCTGAAATGACGGGCCTGCCGGACGCCGATCTGTCGGTGCAGCTCACCGGGCTGTACGTGCACCCGGTCAAGAGCTGCGGAGGGCTCGCGCCCGACGAGGCGCTGTTGATCGAGACCGGGCTTGAATTCGACCGCGCCTGGATGGTCGTCGATGCACGCGGACGCTTCGTCACGCAGCGCCACGTGCCGCGGATGGCGCTGATCCAGCCAACGCTCAAGGCGCTCGACATGGTGCTGCGCGCACCGGGCATGCTTGCGCTGCACTTGCCGCTGGGCGAGGTCGGCGCGGCAGTGCGGGTCACGGTGTGGAACGACGAGGTTTCGGCCTACGACATGGGCGATCCGGCCGCGCAGTGGTTCAGCGATTTCCTCGAACAGCCGCTGCGCCTGGTGCGCTTCGATCCCGACCAGAAGCGCCTCGCCAGCGCACAGTGGACCGGACCGATCGCGGCCGAAGCGGCGTTCTCCGACGAGTACCCCCTGCTGGTCGCGTCGCAGGCGAGCCTCGATGAACTGAATCGGCGACTTGCCGCCAGCGGTGCGTCACCGGTGACGATGCAACGCTTCCGTCCGAACCTGGTGCTCGACGGTCTCGACGCGAACGGCGAGGACCACCTCGACGAAGTCCGCTTCGAGACACCCGAGGGACCGGTGCGGCTGAAGCTGGTCAAGCCCTGTTCGCGCTGCAGCATCCCCGACGTCGACCCGGTCTCCGCCGAAACCGGCCACGCGGTCGGTGATGCCCTCGCGGCGTACCGCGCCGATGCGCGGCTCAACGGGGCGATCACTTTCGGCATGAATGCGGTGATCGTCGAGGGCATCGACTGCACGCTGCGTGCGGGGCTGGTCGGCGGCGCGACGTACCGCTTCGAATGAAGCGGACCGTTCGCCGTTCATGACCCGCTTCAAGACCTGGCAGCTGTTTGCCGTCTGCGTGCTGAGCTGGGGCACGACCTGGCACGCGATCACCTACCAGCTCGGCCACAACACGCCCGAGGTCGGCGTCGCGCTGCGCTTCGGGCTGGCATCGCTCATCGTGCTCGGTCTGTGCGCGGCGCGCGGCATGAAGCTGCGGTTCCCGCTGCGCGACCACGCCTTGCTGGCGCTCCAGGGCATGCTGATGTTCGGCGTGTCATATGTGTGCGTCTATCACGCCGAGCGGCACCTGCCGTCGGGCCTGGTGGCGGTTGGCTACTCGGCGGCACCGCTGATCAGCGGGCTCGCTGCGCAGGCGCTGTTCGGCCTGCGCGTGTCGCCCCGCTTCGTCGGTGGCGGATTGCTCGGACTGGCCGGCGTGGCGCTGATGTTCTGGCCCGAGTTCGGCAAGGCCGCGGCCGGCATGGCGTCACAGGCGCACGGCGCGGGATCGCTCGGCGCCGCGGCCTCGGTCGGCATCGGCGCGGCGTTCACCGTCGCGTCGGTGCTGCTGAGCACGTCGGGCAGCCTGGCCGCGACGCGCAATCGAGGACGTGGGTTGCCCTTCTGGCCTTCGCTCGGCTTCGGCATGGGCTACGGCGCGCTGGCGACGGCCTCGATCGCGCTGGCGATGGGCCACCGCTTCGCGCTGCCGGCCCTGGCCTCGTGGTGGATCTCGCTGGTGTACCTGGCCGTTGCCGGCTCGGTGCTGTCGTTCGCCTGCTACCTGACGCTGCAGGAGCGCCTCGGGCCCGGACCGTCCGGCACGATCGGCGTGATGACACCGCTGCTGGCGCTGGCGGTGTCGCTGATCTTCGAGGGATACCGGCCCGATCCGATCACCGGCCTCGGCGTGCTGCTGGCAGTCGCAGGCAACGTGCTGATGCTGCGACGGGGCGGTTTCAAGCGCGCTCCTAGAATCGCGGGCCCGTCGTCGACGCCCGAAACATCCCCTGTGAGACCTGCACCATGAGCCTGAAATGCGGCATCGTCGGTTTGCCCAACGTCGGCAAATCCACCCTCTTCAACGCGCTCACCAAGGCCGGCATCGCCGCCGAGAACTACCCGTTCTGCACCATCGAGCCGAACGTCGGCATCGTGGAGCTGCCCGACCCGCGCCTCGATGCGCTGTCGGCCATCGTCAAGCCCGAGCGCATCGTGCCGGCGATCGTCGAGTTCGTCGACATCGCCGGCCTGGTGGCGGGCGCCTCGAAGGGCGAGGGCCTGGGCAACCAGTTCCTCGCGCACATCCGCGAGACCGACGCGCTGGTCAACGTGGTGCGCTGCTTCGACGACGACAACGTGATCCACGTCGCGGGCAAGGTCGACCCGATCTCCGACATCGAGGTGATCCAGACCGAGCTGTGCCTGGCCGATCTGACCACCGTCGACAAGACGCTGCAGCGGTCGATCAAGGTTGCGAAGTCGGGCAACGACAAGGAGGCCGCGCGCCTCGTCGACGTGCTGACCAAGTGCCAGGCCGCACTCAACGAAGCCAGGCCGGTGCGCAGCATCGCCTTCAGCAAGGAAGAACTGGCGGTGCTGAAGCCGCTGTGCCTGATCACCGCCAAGCCGGCGATGTTCGTCGGCAACGTCGACGAAGGCGGCTTCGAGAACAACCCATACCTCGACAAGCTGCGCGCCTACGCCGAAGGCCAGAAGGCCCCGGTGGTCGCGATCTGCGCCAAGACCGAAGCCGAACTCGCCGACATGGCCGACGAAGACCGGCTGATGTTCCTGTCCGAGATGGGCCAGACCGAACCGGGTCTGAACCGTCTGATCCGCGCCGCGTTCAGCCTGCTCGGCCTGCAGACCTACTTCACTGCCGGCGTGAAGGAAGTGCGCGCCTGGACCATCCACATCGGCGACACCGCGCCGCAGGCGGCCGGCGTGATCCACACCGACTTCGAGCGCGGCTTCATCCGCGCGCAGACCATCGCCTTCGAGGACTTCGTCGCGTTCAAGGGCGAACATGGCGCCAAGGAAGCCGGGAAGATGCGCGCCGAAGGCAAGGAATACGTGGTCAAGGACGGCGACGTCCTGAACTTCCTGTTCAACGTCTGAGTACCGGCCGCAGACCCGCCTGCGGCGCCCTCGACCTCACCCCTCGCCGCGCGCGACCTGCTGCTCGTACTCCGGAAGCTCGATCAGCCCTTCCTGCTGGGCACGCTGGCGGTCGCCGTCGCTGAGTGCGTCCTGCACCAGGTCCAGCCGCTTCCACGAGGCCAGCGGCGTGGTCTTGCAGGGCTGTGGCACGTATTTCGACGAGTCGACCCGTTTGTATTTGTGGATGTAGCGCGGGCAGTTGACCCAGATCTTGGTGACCGTGATCAGCACCAGATACTGCGCCTCGGCGTACTCGGCCATCAACGGATGCTCGCGCAGGAACTGCGCGGTGCCCTGGACGCGCACGCGGTGCGGGCTCTCGAAGTCGATGAACAGCAGGCCCACCTTGGCCTGCCCGGCGATGTTGCCCATCGAATAGAACATGCCGTTGCCATCGAAGCCGGGGAACGCCAGCGTCCGCTCGTCGATCACCTTGACCACCCCGACCGGGCCGCCCTTGTACGACACGGTCGGGTGGCCGTCGGGATCGACGGTGGACAGGAAGAACATGTCGCGCGAACCGATGAAATCGCGCTCGGCGTCGGCGATCGTCTCGTGAACCCAGCCGGTGTCGAGCAGATCGGCCAGCCTGGTGGTGCCGAACTCCTGCTGCAGGCGTCGGTGCTCTTCGGAATAAAGCGAGGTCATGGGGTCTCCCGGTCTGCGAGCCACGGGCTCGGCAGAGAGACGGTAGCAGCAGCGATGTCCGTACGCATTGCGACAGACCCTGGATGTTTCGCCGGCCCGTCACGGGTGCGAAAGCGCGAAGGTACTTGTCGACGCCTGGTGGCGAGAAGCGCTGCCGACGCGATGTGCATGGTGCGCCCGGCTGGGATCGAACCAGCAACCCCTGCCTTCGGAGGGCAGTACTCTATCCATTGAGCTACGGACGCAACGCCCCCGATTGTAGTCGGGCGGCCCCGCGCGCCGCGGCCAAGCGGCACCCCGCTTTATACTTGCGCGCCGTGTTGGAGCCGCCCCTGCCGGGCCCCCACGGATCGAGCGAGATTGCTCGCGGCCTTCGAGCCAGGCAATCTCCATTCACCTTCCTGCACCACCCCGCAAGCCGAGGATTTCATGAGCGACGCCAGCAACTCCCACGACGACGGCCCACACGAAGGCCCGATCAGGACCCCGAAGCAACTGATCGTTGCAGTCCTCTTTTCGTTCATCCTCCCGGTGATCGTCATCGTGATGCTCGCCAGCTACGTCACCGACGACAAGAAGCCGGCCGCCGGCAGCGACGGCCTGGAAGCTGCCGCAGTGGCCAGCCGCATCGCGCCCGTGGGCAAGGTCTCTGTCAAGGACATGTCCAACCCGGCCACGATGAAGACCGGCGAACAGGTGTTCGCAGCGCAGTGCTCGGCCTGCCACGCAGCCGGTCTGGCGGGTGCGCCGAAATTCGGCGATGCAGCTGCCTGGGGTCCGCGCGTGACGCAGGGCTACGAGGCGCTGCTGAACAGCGCTCTCAAGGGCAAGAACGCCATGGGCGCGCAGGGCGGTGGTGATTTCAGCGATTTCGAGGTCGGTCGTGCGGTGGTCTACATGGCCAACCACGGTGGCGCACAGTTCCCCGAACCGAAGTTCGCAGCCCCAGCAGGCGCCGCAGAGGCAGCGCCTGCTGCTGCACCCGCACCCGCACCGGTGGCGGCCGAAGCGCCTCCGGCCGAGACGCAGGCCGCTGCGCCGGTCGCTGCCCCGGTGGTGGTGGCAGCTGCCGCTCCAGCTGCCGCGGCAGGCGCCGAGCCGGCGCTGTACACGCAGGCCTGCTCGGTCTGTCACGCAGCAGGCATCGCGGGCGCGCCGAAGTTCGGCGACAAGGCAGCCTGGGCACCACGCATCGTGGCCGGCGTCGACGGCCTGACGGCCAGCGCGATCAAGGGCAAGAATGCGATGCCTCCGCGCGGCGGTACGCAGGGCAGCGACGCCGACATCAAGGCCGTCGTGGCCTACATGGTCAGCGCAGTCAAGTAATCCAGCGCATCGTGAACCCTGAAGCCGACCTGCGGGTCGGCTTTTTCATGTCCGGGCGGGAGTACCCGAGATAAATCGCGGTCAATCGGTATGCATGCATCCGACTGCCGACGTGGTTCGTAGAAGAGCGGGAGCGTCAAGACATGACGCCTTTTCAAGACTCCATCCATCTACCGAATCCCATCCGGAGAACACCATGAAATCATCGCTATCTTTGGCCGCCCTGTGCACCATCACCGTCTGCGCAACCGCTTCGCCGATGGCCATCGACAACGCCGCCCTGCCCGAACCCGTGCGCGCGCCCGCCGGACACAAGGTCATGATGTCGGCCACCGGCATCGGCGAGCTCACCTACGAATGCCGCGAGAAGAAGGACGCCGCCGGCGTCTTCGAATGGGCTTTCGTCGGGCCGGTTGCCAAGCTCTATTCGGCCGACAGAAAGGAAGTCGGGAAGTACTACGCCGGCCCGACCTGGGAATCGACCGACGGATCCAAGGTGACCGGCAAGCAGGTCGCCGTCGCCCCGTCGGCGCCCGGCAACATCCCAATGCAGCTCGTCAAGGCCGATCCGGCGATGGGCACTGGTGCAATGACGGGTGTCAGCTACATCCAGCGGCTGAACACCAAGGGCGGGGTGGCACCGTCGATGGCCTGCAGCAGCGACACCAAGGGCGCACGCCAGCAGGTCGCCTACGAGGCCGACTACGTGTTCTACGGCAGCTGACCGCGTCGCCCGGGCCCGGCTGCAGATGCTGCCCGCGCGGCATCGGCAGCCGGGCTGGGCCTGAATCCGAAGCGGCTCGGAAGATCGGCGGACTGCACGTCGCCGACCTGCCACAGCCCTTGCTCGACGGCGTCGGCTGCGGCCTCCATGTCCAGCGTGTGGACCAGCCCGAGTCCGAGGTCGGTCGCGATGAACAGCCGGCCCAGCTCGTCGAGCCAGGCCGAACCGAACTCCGCCGGTCGGCCGCTGTGGCTGCGCAGGACCACCTCGGTGGATTGGGTGTCAGCCCCGCCCGCCGTTCTGTGCAGCCGCCACACCCAGGGCGCGGCTTGCAGTTCGACATAGACCCGTTGCGGCCCGTTCTGGAAGAACCACGCACCGCGCTCATCGCAGGCGTAGTTGCGTTCGATGAACTCTCGCAGCCCGACATGCTCGAGCCGGCTGCCCTTGGACGCGGGGAACGCTCCGGCCGCCTGCGCACGGTCGTCGCGCAGGTACCAGTCGCCGCGCGCATCGAGCGCGAGCCAGCCGTGGCAGTGCGGAACGTTCGGCCATTTCACAAGCGCCGCAGCGACGATGTCATCCATGCCGAGCGCCTCGGATCTTCAGATTCCAGCCTGCGCGCGCAACCAGCCCAGCACGCACTCGTGCATCGGCTGCAGTCGACCCGGGAGTCCTCCACTCGCAAAGCCGGCGTGCCCGCCATGCGCCGGGTTCCACAAGGTGACGTGGCTGCCGACCTCGTGTGCCTGCGGCAGCGAGGCCGCCGGCACGAACGGATCGTTGAGCGCATTGAGCACCAGCGCCGGGATGCGGATGCGGTGCAGATGCGGTTTCGCCGAGCCGCGATGCCAGTAATCGTCGGTGTCGCGAAAACCGTGGACAGGCGCGGTGTAGAGGTTGTCGAAGTCGTACAGGTCGCCCGCGAGCAGCATCTTTTCCCGGTCGAACAGCCCCGGGTGCGCGGCGAGCTTGAGCAGCGCCTTGGGGCGCAGCGAGCGCATGAACATGCGGGTGTAGACCTGCCGGTTGAACCCGCGGCCGATGGCATGTCCGCCCGCCGCCAGATCGATCGGGGACGAGACCGTCGCCAGCGCACGCACGCTGCTCGCCGCCGTCCCGCCGGCCTCCTCGGCCCAGCGCAGCAGGGCGTTGCCGCCGAGCGAGATGCCGACCGCCAGGCGCGGACCGGGGTGCAGCCTGCGAAACCGATCGAGTATCCAGCCCACCTCCTCGTAATCGCCCGAGTGGTACGCGCGAGGCGCAAGGTTGGGTTCGCCCGAACAGCCTCGAAAATGCGGGACCGCGAAGCGCCAGCCGAACCGCCGGGCCAGCTGCGCATAGGCTCGCGCATAGTGGCTCTTCGACGAACCTTCGAGCCCGTGGAACAGCACCAGAAGCGGTCTGTCGGCCGCTTGCTCGCCAGGCTCCTCGGCCAGCCAGTCGACATCGATGAAGTCGGCATCGGGCGTGGTCCAGCGGTGCCTTACGTAGGTCGGTGCGCGGCCATCGAGACGCTTCGACACCAACGCCGGCCAGATCGTCTGCAGGTTGCCGCCCAGCACCCCGGTGCCCAGCAGCCAGGAAGGCGAGCGATACGAGACGACGGTCAATGCAGCACAGCCGCGGATTCGAGGATCTCCTGCGCCTCGCGCGGCGTACCCGGACTCGCGTGATGCGCGACGATGCGCCAGCCCAGGGCCGTCTTCAGATAGACGTTGGTGGCGATGACCCAGGCCGACTGGCGTCCTTGCTCGGTCAGCACCTGGACGCGCTCGAGCACGCTGTGCACGGCGCTGAAGTGGGTGTGAAGCCGGTGCACCTTCTCGGCGTGCACGTCGACCGGACCGCTGTTGAACATTTCGCCGAAGCTCGCGCGAATGGCCGACAGACCGATCAGCCTCGGGCCGCCGGGGTGCACGCAGGCCACGTCTTCCTCGTCGCTCCAGACCGCCATGAACCGCTCGAGATCGGCCTGCTGAAGCGCCTCGTAGAACTGCTGCTCCGCCTCATCGGGTGAGGACAGCGACATCAGCTGAGCTTGCGGAGTGTTCATTCGATCTTCCATTTTCGCGGCGCGCGCAGTGAAAGATTCGCGTCAGCCGCCCGACAATGTCATTGTACGAAGCCCATAGAATCGGCGCGCCCATGATCACCACCCCTTCCGACTGGCCCGAAAAAAGCCAAGAGCTGTCGCGCTTGCTGTCGCGCGCGGGACTGGGCGATCGTGCGGCATTTGCCACGCTCTACGAGCGAACGAGCGCGCATCTGTTCGCGGTGGTGCTGCGTATCAACAGGGATCGTGGTCAGGCGGAAGATGTGCTCCAGGAGGTGTATGTCAATGTCTGGCGCGCGGCGCAGTCCTTCGACGCGGCGCAGAGCCAGCCCCTGACATGGCTGACCAGCATCGCCCGGAACCGTGCCATCGATGGCCTGCGGCGTGCCCAGACACAGCCGCAGTTCCAGCACTCCACTCACTCTGACGACGAAGACGGCGACGTGTACGACCACATGGCAGACCCCGCGTCGGGGCCGCTCGAAATGCTCAGGCAGGCTTCCGATGCGCGCGAACTGACTCATTGCATGGAGTCGCTGAGCGCACAGCAACGGCAAAGTGTCGCGCTCGCGTTCTACGACGGGCTGACGCACGCCGAGGTGGCCAGCCACCTGGGGCAGCCGCTGGGCACCGTGAAGTCGTGGGTGCGGCGAGCACTCGCCAGCTTGAAGAGTTGTCTCGACGGCGCCAGCCTGCGCGACCGGCGCGATACCGGGACGGCTGGCTGACATGGACTACAGCCGCCCCGATCTGGCCGATCGCCTTGCCGCCGAGTACGTGACAGGCACCTTGCGCGGCCCGGCGCGGCGCCGGCTCGAGCAGTTGCTGCCGGCGCATCCGACGCTGCGCGCAGCTGTCAAGCGCTGGGAAGCGGGCTTGATGCCGCTGACCGCCAGCGTGTCGCCACAAGCCCCGTCGGCCGAGGTGTGGAAACGCATCGTCGCGCGAATCGGCGGTGCAGCGGCTGCCGAGGCGCCTGTTCCGTCGTGGTCGTCGTCGCTGTCGTTCTGGCGCAGCCTGTCGATGTTCGCGGGCGTGGTCTCACTGAGCCTGCTGGTCCTGTTCGCCAACCCGAAGCCGAACCAGCCACCGATCGTCGTCGTGCTGAGTTCCACCACCGCTCCCGACGGAGCGGCTGCGCCAGCCACCTTCGTCGCCAGCATCAGCGGCGACGGCCGGGCCATCGTGACGCAACCGCTGATGGGGGTCAGCGTGCAGCCCGACCGTGTGCTCGAACTGTGGGCGGTGCCAGGCAAGGGCGCGCCCCGCTCCCTGGGCTTGATATCGGCCTCCGGGGCCAGCGTCGTCAGCAAGAGCAGGCTGCCAGCCGGTACCGCTGCGCTGGCGGTCAGCCTGGAGCCACCGGGTGGCTCGACCACCGGCGCTCCGACCGGGCCGGTGCTCTACGTCGGCAAGCTGTTGCTGTAGGAAGAAGCGGGCCCGGCGTCCTTACCGCCGGTCGCGGCCGGCAGGATCACACTGAAAGTCGAGCCTTCGTCCAGGATGCTTTGCACATCCAGCCGGCCCGCCATCAGTTCGATCAATCCTCGCGTCACCGCCAGCCCGATGCCGGTGCCTTCGATCACGCTGCGCTGATGCGAGAGGCGGTTGAACGGCTCGCCGAGCGAACGAAGGTGCTCGGGTGCAATGCCGACTCCGGTGTCGGCCACCCGGAGCACCACGCCATCAGGCATCTCGATGGCACTGATGTGCGCCGAGCCGCCCGGCCGGTTGTATTTGATCGCATTGGAGACCAGGTTCAGCACCACCTGGCGCAATCGCATCGGATCCCCGTGCACCGCGAGACTCGGTTGAACATCGATCGGCAGCAGGCGCACGTCGGCCGCTTCAGCCGACGGCCGCAGCATCTCGACGCAATCGACCAGCAGCGGCTCCAGCATCACGTCGACGCACTCCAGCGCGAGGTTGCCGGACTCGATACGCGTGAGGTCGAGCAGTTCACCGATCATCTGCAGCAGGTGCCCGCCCGCCTCGTGGATCAGTCCCACGCGACGGCGCTGGTTCGGCGTCAGTGGATCGCCCTCGTCGAGCTGCAGCAACTGCGCGAAACCCATCACCGCATTCAGGGGCGTGCGCAACTCGTGGCTCATGCGTGACAGGAAATCGGTCTTGGCCTGGTTGGCAGCCTGCGCCACCGCCGCGGCCTCGCGGGCGAGGTGCAGCTCGTGCACGTCGGTGGTGTCCTCGAAGTAGCCGTGCCAGATCACCGCGCCGTCGTCTTCGCGCTGGGGCGTCGAGGCACCCGATATCCAGCGCAGTTCGCCATCGGGCCGTCGCAGGCGGAAGTCGAAGCGCCACGGGGCCAGCGTGCGTGCCGAGGCCTTCATGCTGGCGACAGCGGAGCCCAGGTACTCGCGCTCCATCATGCGCAGTACCTTGGAACCATCGCGCAGCAACTCGCTGGCCGGCACGCCGAGAACGGCAAGGCAGCTCTCGCTGACATACGTGAAGGTGCTGCGGTCCTCGCTCGTGTGGCGGTACTGGTACAGGACGCCGGGGACGTGTCGTGCGGTCTTGCTGAGATGTTCGGCCATCGCGACCACGCGACATTCAGCCTCGCGCCGCAAGGTGACATCGCTGATCGTGCCCACGACGCGCAACGGCTTCCCGTCGGGCGTGCGCGCGACGATGCGACCGCGCTCGGCGATCCAGCGCCACTGGCCTTCCTTGGTCAGCGCACGGTATTCATGTTCGTAGAACGGTGTCTCGCCCCGCGCATGGCGCAGGTACTGCGCGTCGTTCTCGGCCAGGTCGTCCGGGTTGATGATGCGATTCCACGCCGACTGAGTGCGACTGTTTTCTTCGGGCGTGTAGCCCAGCAACGTCGAGTCGCCATCGACCCCCGATATGGCATCGGTCAGCGGGTTCCACTCCCAGACCGAGGTCCCTGCGCCCAGCAATGCTGCGCGGACCAGCGTTTCGTAGTCGCTCGGGCCGGGACCACCGCCCGCGGATGCGGTCATGTCGCGGCGTGCTCAGTGCGCGTGGACCTTCTCACCCGCCTTGAGCGAGTAGACCGTCCCGCAGTACGGACACTTTCCGGTGCCGGCGGTGACCACGTCGATGAAGACCTTCGGGTGGTTGCTCCACAGCGCCATCTTCGGATTCGGGCAGGCAACGACTCCCGGGCCCTGCAGATCGCGCGCGGTGACTTCGATGGCAGAAGGGGCTGAACTCATGCTGGCTCCGGCTGGTGAAAGTGGAAGTGCTTCAGACCGCGGTCAGCCACTCGGCGTACTTCGGATTGCGGCCGTTGACGATGTCGAAGAACGCGCTCTGGATCTTCTCGGTGATCGGCCCGCGCGATCCCTGGCCGATTTCCAGTCGGTCGAGCTCGCGGATCGGTGTCACCTCGGCGGCGGTGCCGGTGAAGAACGCCTCGTCGGCGATGTAGATCTCGTCGCGCGTGATGCGCTTCTCGACGAGCTTCAGACCGAGATCCGAGCAGATCGCGAAGATGGTGTTGCGCGTGATGCCATTGAGCGCACCGGCCGACAGGTCAGGCGTGTAGATGACGCCGTTCTTGACGACGAACACGTTCTCTCCGGCACCTTCGCTGACGAAGCCGCTGGCGTCGAGCAGCAGCGCTTCATCGTAGCCGTCATCGGTGGCTTCCATGTTGGCGAGGATCGAGTTGGTGTAGTTGCTGACGGCCTTGGCCTGCGTCATCGTGATGTTGACGTGGTGGCGGGTGTAGCTGCTCGTCTTCACGCGGATGCCGCGCTTCATGCCTTCCTCGCCCAGGTAGGCGCCCCAGGTCCAGGCGGCCACCATCAGGTGGATCGAGTTGCCCTTCGGGCTCACGCCGAGCTTCTTGTCGCCGATCCAGGTCAGCGGACGGATGTAGCCGCTTTCCAGCTGGTTCTCGCGCACGACGCGACGCTGCGCTTCCATCACCTGTTCGATCGAAAAGGGGATCTTCATGCGCAGGATCTTGGCGCTGTTGAAGAGCCGTTCGGTGTGCTCGCGCAGCCGGAAGATCGCGGTGCCCTGTTCCGTCTTGTAGGCGCGTACCCCTTCGAAGGCGCCGCAGCCATAGTGCAGCGTGTGGGACAGCACGTGGATCTTGGCGTCGCGCCACTCCACGAGCTCGCCATCCATCCAGATCTTTCCGTCGCGATCGGCCATCGACATGGCGCATCTCCAAACTGTCCGTCAGCCCTTGATTTTAGGCCCCGGCCATGTCCGGCCACCGAGTCGCCGGGGAGAACGGAGGCTGACCCGCCGGTCGACTGTCACAACGAACGCACGCGATCGATCGCTTCCTCGATGCGCTCGACCGCGTGGATCGTCAGGCCTTCGATCGGCTTCTTGGGTACGTTGGCCCTGGGCACGACGGCGACGCTGAAGCCGAGCTTCGCGGCCTCCTTCAGCCGCTCCTGACCGCGCGGCGCCGGTCGCACCTCGCCGGCCAGACCGACCTCGCCGAAAGCAATGAAGCCTCGCGGCAGCGGCTTGCCGCGCAGGCTGCTCTGGATCGCCAGCATCACCGCCAGGTCGGCGGCCGGCTCGGCTATGCGCACGCCACCGACCGCGTTGACGAATACGTCCTGGTCGTAACAGGCGATGCCGGCGTGACGGTGCAGCACCGCCAGCATCATCGCGAGCCGGTCGCGGTCGAGGCCCACGCTCAGGCGCCGCGGGCTGGGCCCGCCGCTGTCGACCAGCGCCTGGATCTCGACCAGCAGCGGCCGCGTGCCCTCGAGCGTGACCAGCACGCACGAACCAGCCACCGGATCGCCATGCGTCGACAGGAAGATCGCGCTCGGGTTGGCAACGCCTTTCAGCCCGCGCTCGGTCATCGCGAAGACGCCGATCTCGTTGACCGCACCGAAGCGGTTCTTGATCGCTCGCACCAGCCGGAAGCTGCTGTGCGTGTCGCCCTCGAAATACAGCACCGTGTCGACGATGTGCTCGAGCACGCGCGGCCCCGCCAGCGCACCTTCCTTCGTCACGTGGCCGACGAGCACGATCGTCGTGCCGCTCGACTTGGCGATGCGCGTCAGCTGCGCCGCGCATTCGCGCACCTGCGCGACCGACCCCGGCGCCGAGGTGAGCTGGTCGCTGTAGACCGTCTGGATCGAATCGATCACGCACACCACCGGCTGCTCGGCCGCGATGGTGGCGGCGATCTTCTCGAGCTGGATTTCCGCGATCACCCGCACCTGCGAGCCGCCGCCGGCCTCGCCCAGCCCAAGGCGGCGCGACCGCAGCGCAACCTGCGCACCCGACTCCTCGCCGGTCACGTACAGCGTGCGCACGTTGCGCGACAACGCATCGAGCGCCTGCAACAGCAGCGTCGACTTGCCGATGCCCGGGTCGCCGCCGATCAGCACCACGCCGCCGGCGACGATGCCGCCGCCCAGCACGCGGTCCAGCTCGTCGATGCCGGTGGGCAGGCGATCGACATCCGAGGCCTCGATATCGGCGAGCGTGGCCACTGACAGCGCGCCGGCGAGCGACTGGTAGCGGTGCTTCGGACCGCTGCTTTCGGCGACCGATTCGACCAGGGTGTTCCAGGCCTCGCAGGACGGGCACTTGCCCAGCCACTTCGGGCTGGTGCCTCCACACTCGGAACAGGTGTACAGCGACTTGGGTTTGCTCACCCAGGGACTGTAGCTGTGCCCCGACGGGCGGACGGGCGGACTCGGGACGTCATCCCGCGTGCGGCCAAAGAGAACCGCGACCACAACCGGACCATCGGCAGGTGAGGACGCGGTTCGATCCGTTCGAAACCCAGGCTGGACTCGTCTTCGGGGGG
>JBJXEJ010000033.1:0-35654 GCA_046154125.1 Rhizobacter sp.
TCGTGACCGGCCAGCATGCGCACGATCTCGTCGCGGTTGCCGACCTGCAGGTTGAACTTGATCTTCGGGTTGTCGTTGGCGAAGGCGACCAGCAGCGGCGGCAGCAGGTACTCGGCGGTGGTGACCGCACCCACGCGCAGAGTGCCCGAGAAGACGCCTCGCAGCGTCGCCATTTCCTCGCCGGCTTCGCGCCAAAGCTCCAGGATGCGGCCCGCGTACTTGGCCAGCAAGTCGCCTGCGGCCGTGGGTCGAATCCCGCGCCCCGTGCGCATCAGCAAGGGGGTTCCAGCCGACTCCTCAAGGATGCCGATCTGGATCGAGACAGTCGGCTGCGTCAGGTGTAGCTCGTCGGCGGCGAGCGAGACGCTGTTGAGCCGCGCGACGGTGTGGAAGGTGGCGAGCTGACGGAAGGTGGCGTTCTTCGAAAGCGGCATGGCAGCAATCCCGAGTAAAGCGACATATTAGATAAAAACAATGTGTTGGTCAAAAAGTTTCACTTTTGCAAATCAGATGGCTGAGTCATTCTTCGTCCCGTCCGAAGTCGAAATCCCGCCGCAACATCTGAGGAGACTCCCGTGGGCAACATGAGCGATCCGAAACAAATCACCGACAGCAAGAAGCGATATTCAGCCGGCGTGCTCAAGTACGCACAGATGGGTTACTGGGACGGTGACTACGTCCCCAAGGACACCGACATCCTGGCGCTGTTCCGCATCACGCCGCAGGACGGCGTGGATCCGATCGAGGCGGCTGCGGCCGTTGCGGGCGAGTCGTCCACAGCCACCTGGACGGTGGTCTGGACCGACCGCCTGACCGCCTGCGACATGTACCGCGCCAAGGCCTACCGCGTCGATCCGGTGCCCAACACGCCGGGGCAGTACTTCTGCTACGTGGCCTACGACCTGAGCCTGTTCGAGGAACGTTCGATCGCCAACGTCACTGCGTCGATCATCGGCAACGTGTTCTCGTTCAAGCCGCTGAAGGCTGCTCGACTCGAGGACATGAAGTTTCCGGTCGCCTACGTCAAGACGTTTCCCGGCCCCCCCACCGGCATCGTCGTCGAGCGCGAGCGTCTGGATAAGTTCGGGCGGCCGCTGCTGGGCGCTACCACCAAGCCGAAGCTGGGCCTGTCGGGTCGCAACTACGGCCGCGTCGTCTACGAAGGCCTGAAGGGCGGCCTCGATTTCATGAAGGACGACGAGAACATCAACTCGCAGCCGTTCATGCACTGGCGTGATCGCTTCCTGTTCGTGATGGACGCGGTCAACAAGGCCAGCGCCGCGACCGGCGAGGTCAAGGGCAGCTACCTGAACGTGACCGCCGGCAACATGGAAGAGATGTACCGCCGCGCCGAGTTCGCCAAGGAACTGGGCTCGGTGATCGTGATGATCGACCTGGTGATCGGCTACACCGCGATCCAGAGCATGAGCGACTGGTGCCGCAACAACGACATGATCCTTCACCTGCATCGCGCAGGGCACGGTACCTACACCCGCCAGAAGAACCACGGCGTGTCGTTCCGCGTGATCGCGAAGTGGATGCGCATGGCCGGGGTGGATCACATCCATGCCGGTACGGCTGTCGGCAAGCTCGAAGGCGATCCGATGACGGTGCAGGGCTACTACAACATCTGCCGCGACACCCACACCAAGGTCGACCTGCCGCGCGGCATCTACTTCGACCAGGACTGGGGCGCACTGCGCAAGGTGATGCCGGTGGCGTCGGGCGGCATCCACGCCGGCCAGATGCACCAGCTGATCGACCTGTTCGGCGACGACGTCGTGCTGCAGTTCGGTGGCGGCACGATCGGACACCCGCAAGGCATCCAGGCCGGTGCGCAAGCCAACCGCGTGGCACTGGAATCGATCGTTCTGGCGCGCAACGAAGGCCGCAACATCCTCGAAGAAGGTCCGCAGATCCTGCGCGACGCAGCCAAGTGGTGCAGCCCGCTGGCAGCGGCGCTCGACACCTGGGGCGACATCACCTTCAACTACACCTCGACCGACACGTCCGACTACGTCGCGACCCCGTCGGTGTCGTGATCGATCAGCGCAAAGGAAACACCATGCGACTCACACAAGGCACCTTCTCCTTCCTGCCCGACCTGACCGACGCGCAGATCGGCAAGCAGATCGACTACTGCCTCGGCAATGGCTGGGCCATCGGCCTCGAATACACCGACGATCCGCACCCGCGCAACACCTACTGGGAGATGTTCGGCAACCCGATGTTTGACATCTCCGATTCGGCGGCCATCCTCATGGAGGTCAACGCCTGCCGCAAGACTTTCCCGAACCATTACATCCGCCTGACCGCTTTCGACTCGACGCACGGCACCGAGTCGGTGGTGATGTCGTTCATCGTCAACCGCCCGAAGCAAGAGCCGGGCTTCCGGCTGGTGCGCCAGGAACAGGCCGGCCGCACGGTGCGCTACAGCATCGAAAGCTATGCCACGCAGTCGCGGCCCGAAGGCGAGCGGTATTCGTCGGAAGCCTGATCCCGCAACATGACCTGACCGCCTCGAACCATGGACGCTTCCGCACCGCAGCCTGAGTCTGCAACACCTCGCGCGCTGCTCGAATCCTCGGGCGTCAAGACCGTGCTCGACCAGCTCGATGCAGAGCTGGTCGGGTTGGTTCCAGTCAAGAGCCGGATCCGCGACATCGCCGCCTTGCTGGTGATCGACAAGCTGCGCCAGGAGATGGGGCTGCAGGCGCAGCCTCCCTCGCTGCACATGTGCTTCACCGGCAACCCCGGGACCGGCAAGACCACGGTGGCCATGCGCATGGCCGAGGTGCTCAAGCAGCTGGGCTACGTGCGCAAGGGCCACCTGGTGGCAGTCACGCGCGACGACCTGGTCGGCCAGTTCATCGGCCACACCGCGCCGAAGACCAAGGAGGTCATCAAGAAGGCCATGGGCGGCGTGCTGTTCATCGACGAGGCGTACTACCTGTACCGGCCTGACAACGAGCGCGACTACGGCCAGGAGTCCATCGAGATCCTGCTGCAGGTGATGGAGAACCACCGCGACGACCTGGTGGTGATCCTGGCCGGCTACAAGGACCGGATGGACACCTTCTTCAGCAGCAACCCAGGCATGGCGTCGCGCATTGCGCACCACATCGACTTCCCCGACTACAGCGAAGCCGAGCTGATGCAGATCGCCAAGCTGATGCTCGAGAAGCTCAATTACCGTTTCGACGACACGGCCGAGCCGGCCTTCGGGCGCTACATCGGCCTGCGCCGCCAGCAGCCGCACTTCGCCAACGCGCGCTCGATCCGCAACGCACTCGACCGCATACGCCTGCGTCACGCGACCCGGCTCTTTGGCGCAGACAGCTCGCTGACCCGCGATCAGCTGTGCACCTTGCAGGCCGAAGACATCCTCGCCAGCCGGGTTTTCGCATCGACCGCGTCGACCGCCACCGCAGGAACATGACATGCCCATCGAAGCCCTGATCTTCGACGTGGACGGCACATTGGCCGACACCGAGGAAGCACACCGCACAGCCTTCAACCTGGCGTTTGAACGCTACCGGCTGGGCTGGGTCTGGGGACGCGACGAGTACCGCGAATTGCTGAAGATCACCGGCGGCAAGGAACGAATCACTCATTACCTGCGCTCGCTCACCACGGTTGGTCCAGCCGAATTCAAGCGACTGCTGGCCCTGGTGCCGGACCTGCACGCCGACAAGACGCGCTTCTACAGCACGGTGGTCGGCGACGGTGGGGTTCCTCTGCGCGACGGCGTGGAGCGCCTGCTCGACGAAGCGTTGAGCGACGGCTGTCGCCTGGCCATCGCAAGCACCACCACCGCCGTGAACGTGGATGCGCTGTTGCAGGCCAACCTGGGAACGCGCGGGCTGGAGAAGTTCAGCGTGATTGCCTGCGGCGATCAGGTGCGTGCCAAGAAGCCTGCACCGGACATCTACCTGCTGGCGCTGAAGCACCTGGGCGTGCACGCCGACCAGGCGGTGGCGTTCGAGGATTCGGACAACGGGCTGCGCTCAGCCGTGTCGGCCGGCCTGCGGACGGTGGTCACGTCGACGTTCTGGACCGAGGGCAGCGACTTCCAAGACGCAGCGCTGCTCTTGCCCTCCCTGGGTTCGCCGGCCCACCCGCTGGCCGGTGAGCCCGGCGGGCAGCTGCGCAACGAGAGCTGGCTCAGCTTCGCGGAAGTGGTGCAATTGGTCGCCCCGCCCAAGTTGCCCACCGCAGTCCGGGCGCTCTACGAAGGAACCTCCCGATGAACCCCGCCATGCCGCACCCGGAAATGAGAATTGCACCCAGCCTGTTGTCTGCCGACTTCGCCCGCCTCGGCGAGGAAGTCACGGCGGTGATAGAGGCTGGCGCCGATCTGATCCATTTCGACGTGATGGACAACCACTACGTGCCGAACCTCACCGTCGGTCCATTGGTCTGCCAGGCGATCAAGCCTTACGCCGTCAAGGGCGGCCAGCCGGTGCCTATCGACGTGCACCTGATGGTCAAGCCGGTCGATGCGCTGATCCCGATGTTCGCGCAGGCCGGCGCATCGATCATCTCGTTCCACCCCGAGGCCAGTGAGCACATCGACCGCACGATCCAGCTGATCAAGTCGCTCGGCGTCAAGGCCGGTCTGGTCCTGAACCCGGCCACACCATTGAGCTGTCTCGATCACGTCCTGGATCAGCTCGACCTGGTGCTGCTGATGTCGGTCAACCCGGGCTTCGGCGGCCAGAGCTTCATCGAGCATGTGCTGCCGAAGATCGACGCGGTTCGCAAGCGAATCGACGCGACGGGTCGGGACATCTGGCTGGAAGTGGATGGTGGAGTGAAGGCCGACAACGCGCAGCGCGTGGGAAGCGCCGGTGCCGATACCCTGGTCGCCGGCTCGGCGGTTTTCAGCGGAGGGCGCTACAAGGAATCGATCGAGGCGATCCGCACCAACGCCCTGGCCGGCCTGCGCTCGCGGCAGGCCTAGGAAGAAGGTTGCCGATGACCCCCGACCTGAGTCGCATTGCAGCGATCGCCTTTGACCTCGACGGCACGCTGGTCGACAGCGCGCCCGACATCGGCCATGCCCTCAACACCGCGCTGGCGGATGCAGGCCTGCGGCGCTTCGATCTGACGACGGTGCGCGCCTGGATCGGCGACGGCCCGGACGCGCTGATCGCCCGTGCACTGGCAGCGCAGGATGTCTCGCCTGACGACACGGCGCTGCGCCAGCGGCTGCGCCGGGGCTTCGATGAAGCCACGCTCGCCGCTCCGCTCGACAACGGCCATGTCTATCCCGGTATCGCCGACCTGCTGTCCACCCTGCACGGCGTGCTGCCGATGGCCGTGGTCACCAACAAGCCGACGCGCCTGGCGCAGGCTGTCGTCGAGGCGGCCGGGCTGCTGCCGTGGCTGATGCACGTGCAGGGCGCCGACACGCTGGCCCAGCGCAAGCCGGCTCCGGCGATGTTGCTGTCCACGGCCGCGCGTTTCGGTGTGGAGCCATCGTGCCTGCTGATGGTCGGCGATGCACCGCCCGACATGCTGGCGGCGCAGGCCGCCGGTTGCCTCGCGGCACTGGTCGGCTGGGGTTACGGCGCGCATGCGGTGCCACCGGCATTGCAGCCTTGGCGCGTCGAGACACCGATGCAGCTCGGCAACAGCTTCCTCGCGGCGGCGCCATCGTCGCGCCCATCACCCACGGTTTCGATCGACTGAGGAGCACGCCATGCCCACCGGAGGAAAGTCCACCCTGACCCAGTTCCTGATCGAGCAGCGGCGCCGCGTGCCGGAGGCCACCGGCGACCTGAATGCATTGATCACCGCCGTCTCGTTGGCCTGCAAGGCGATCTCGCGCAAGGTCGCCTATGGCGGCCTGGCTACCGGATCGGATGCAGCGGCGTCGACAGCCACCGCAGGAAGCATCAATGTGCAGGGGGAGGAGCAGAAGCCGCTCGACATCCTGAGCAACCAGATGTTCCTGCGCGCCAACGAATGGGGCGGGCACGTCGCGGGCATGGTTTCTGAGGAGATGGAGGATATCTACACGCTGCCGCCGCAGTACCCGCGCGGCAAGTACCTGCTGCTGTTCGACCCGCTCGACGGCTCGTCGAACATCGATGTCAACGTCGCGGTCGGCAGCATCTTCTCGGTGCTGCGCGCAGTGACGCCCGAGCAGGATCCGAAGACCGAGGACTTTCTGCAACGCGGCACGCAGCAGGTTTGCGCCGGCTATGCGATCTATGGTCCGTCGACGATGCTGGTGTTGAGCATGGGCGACGGCACACATGCATTCACGCTGGATCCGCTGCTCGGCGAGTGGGTGTTGAGCCACCCGACCCTGCAGATCCCGAAGAAGACGCGTGAGTTCGCGATCAATGCCTCGAACAGCCGCTTCTGGGAGCCGGCCGTCAAGCGCTACGTCGACGAATGCCTGGCTGGCAGGATTGGTCCTCGCGGCGCCGACTTCAACATGCGCTGGATCGCATCTCTGGTGGCCGAAACACACCGCATCCTGATGCGCGGCGGGGTGTTCATGTACCCGCGCGACACCAAGGACCCGTCGAAGACGGGTCGGCTGCGGCTGCTCTACGAGGCCAACCCGATCTCGATGCTGATCGAGCAGGCGGGAGGGTCGGCCAGCACCGGGCGCACCCGGCTGCTCGATGTGCAGCCCGAATCGCTGCACCAGCGCATCGGCTTCGTGTTCGGATCATCGGACGAGGTGTCGCGCATCGAGAGCTACCACCGCGACGAACCGCCGGAAACCTACAGCTCACCCCTGTTCGGCAAGCGCGGCCTGTTCGCCTCGGCCGACTGAGCCATTGCAGAACCTGAAACCCACGAGGCTCTTCCATGTCCGCCAAACACCCCGTCATTGCGATCACCGGATCATCCGGCGCCGGCACCACCTCGGTGACACGCACGTTCGAGAACATCTTCCGTCGAGAGGACGTGCAGGCCGCCATCGTCGAGGGCGACAGCTTTCACCGCTTCGACCGCAAGGCGATGAAGATCGCGATGGCTGAAGCCGAGGCCGCCGGCAACATGCACTTCAGCCATTTCGGCTCGGCAGCCAACCTGTTCGAAGAGCTCGAGGCGCTGTTCCGCGACTACAGCGAGACCGGCACCGGCCAGAGCCGAAAGTACCTGCACAACGCCGAAGAGGCCGCACCTTTCGGCCAGGAGCCAGGCACCTTCACGCCATGGAATCCGCTCCCTGCGAGCGAGTTGCTGTTCTACGAAGGACTGCACGGCGGCGTTTCGACCGACACGGTCGATGTCGCACGGCATGTCGACCTGCTGATCGGCGTGGTGCCAGTGGTCAACCTGGAATGGATCCAGAAGATCCACCGGGACCGGAGCACGCGTGGATACTCGACCGAAGCGGTGACCGACGTGATTCTTCGGCGCATGCACGAATACGTGCATTTCATCTGCCCGCAGTTCACGCGCACCCACATCAATTTCCAGCGGGTTCCAGTGGTCGACACATCCGACCCCTTCATCTCGCGCACGATCCCGACCGCCGACGAGAGCCTGGTCGTGATCCGTTTCGCCAACCCGCGCGGCTTCGACTTCCCCTACCTGCTGAGCATGTTGCACGACTCCTTCATGTCGCGGGCCAACACCCTGGTGGTGCCTGGCGGCAAGATGGAACTGGCGATGCAGCTCATCTTCACGCCGATGATCATGCGTCTGGTCGAACGGCGGCGGCAGTTGCTGGCGCGCTGATCGCGAGTCGATCACCGCAGTCCGAAGCTTCTTCCCCGAAGCCGGTCTGCGGGCATTGCACGGCAGCGGCGCTCCCGGCCAGAATGTGAGCATGAGTACAGCGCACGCGTGCCCGTCCTGCACACAGATCAATCCAACCGAGGCGGTCGTGTGCCTCGCCTGTGGCGCAGAGTTGCCGATCACCCCCCGCGGTCAGTTGACGTCTTCGGACCTCGTCATCGATCTGACCCGTTTCGAGACCGAAGAGGACACGGTCCCGTCGGTGCACTTGGATGCGCCCGAGCTGCAACGCTGGCTCGATTCGGGTCCCGACCGTCTCGACACTTCCGCGGCACCACTCGACCTGACATTGCGGTCCGTCGATGAATTGCCCGTGCTCGAAGACGTGGCCTCCGAGGCCGACTCGCTGCCACCGGGCGTGGTGCTCCGGTCGGATGGCAAGCCAGCCGTTTCCAAGGTGGCTCGTCGCGCGGCGGTGCGGCGCAGTCGGCTGTCGAGTCATCAGTCTGAACTTGGCACAGTCTCCGCATCGACCGACGTGCTGGTGCTCGAACGCAACGACCTGGCGCGTGAACAGCTGTGCAGCTTGCTCGAGTCCTTCGGCTTTCGGGCACACCCGGCGCAGACGCCGCTTCAGGCCGTGCGCCTGCTCGACGCCAAGCACTTCGCGGCGGTGTTCCTCGACGTGGCATTCGACGGGCCTGAACAGCGGGTGAGTGTCGATCTGTGCCAGCGGATCAAGGCGGAAGTGCCTGCCTCCACCGGACGTGCATCGGCGCTGATCATCGTGTCCGGTTCGTCCCGGCAGGTCGAGCGTGTCCGCGCCAAGCTGGCTGGCGGCGATGAGTTCGTTCCGAAGCCGGCGACCCGCGGCCGCATAGCGCAGGCGCTCGAAGCCTGCAACGTGGTTCTGCCCGCCGATTCGCGCCGCGGTTGATTACCGGGACGACAGCTTGGAACTGCGGCGGTGCTTCTGCCGCAGGGCGGCGCTGCGGGCTCGGTAGCGCATGTTCCATGTCGTCAGGGCCGCGGCGGACAGCGCCGCGGTGCTGATCGCCGAACCGAAAGACGCCTCAAGGGCGAACAGGCACAGCGCCGCCGTGATCGCATAGAGGAACGGCAGGCTTTCGTACAGCCAGTCAGGAAGCCACATGTCGATCCTTTTTTTCGTTGCGCCTGACTCACCGGCAAAAAAATAGCGCCTGCAGTCAGGAGACCGTTGAATTTTTCACGGTTGATCGTAACGAATCGATCAGCTCCCCGGGGTGCGGGTGTGTCTGGTAGACAGGGGGGCCCGGCCCTGTGTAGGCGGGCCCCGCGCCGAAAGATCAGGCCGAAGCCAGATCGAACGGCAGCTTGCGCAGTCGCCTGCCGGTCAGGGCAGCCACCGCATTCGCGACCGCCGGCGCGATCGCGGGTACGCCCGGTTCTCCCAGTCCGGTGGGCGCGTCGTTGCTCGGTACGAAATGCACCGCGACCGGAGGCGCCTGCGTGATGCGGATGGGTGGGAAGTCACTGAACTGGCTCTGCTGAACCACGCCGTCCTTCAGCGTGATGGCAAAGCCGGGCAACGTCATCGAAAGGCCGAACACCGCGCCGCCCTGGATCTGCGCTTCGGCGGCAGTCGGGTTGACGATCTGGTTGGCATGCACGCCGGCGGTGACCTGGTGCACCCTGGGCTGGTCATCTTCGATCGACACATCGACAACGTAAGCCACCACGCTGCCGAACGACTCATGGACCGCGACCCCCCAGGCATGTCCGGCGGGCAGCGGTCTGCCGTAGCCCGACTTGTCGACGGCCAGCTTCAATGCAGCGATGTGACGCGCATGCCTTTTGGTGTCGAAGCGAGCCAGTCGCCAGGTGACCGGGTCGACGCCCGCAGCGCGTGCCACTTCGTCGGCCATCGTTTCCATCACGTAGGCAGTGTGCGTGTGTCCTACCGAACGCCACCAGAGCACCGGCACGGCCCGCTCGGGGTGTGCGACACGCAGGCGCATTGGCATGCCGTAGTGGTTTTCGGCCACGCCTTCGGTCATCGTGCCGTCGATGCCGGCCTTGACCAGGAAGGGCTCGAAAGCCGTGCCCTTGATGAGCGACTGGCCAACGATCGCGTGATCCCACGCGGTCACCTGACCCTGCGCATCGAAGCCCACGTCGACGCGATGCACGTGCGCCGGACGGTAGTAGCCGCCCTGGATGTCGTCTTCGCGGCTCCACATCAGTTTCAGTGGGCCGGCCGTACTTCCCTTGCGCTGGCGCCAGGTCCTGGCGATCGTGGCCCCTTCGCGCAGGTAATCGGATGTCGGCACCGCGCGCCGACCGAACCCCCCACCGGCAGGCAGCGTGTTGAGCGCAACCTGCTCGGGTTTCAAGCCCAGCGTCTGCGCGATCGCGGCCTGGTCGATGGTCTGGAACTGACTGCCGGCATGCACGACAGCTCGATCGGCGTGCAAGTCGAAGGTGGCGTTCAGGGGTTCGAGCGGCGCGTGCGCGATGTAGGGGAACTCGTACACCGCATTGATCGTCTTGACTGCACCGGTCAACGCCGACACATCGCCCTTCACGGCCGTCAGTGGCGGATTCTTGGCCAGCTCGCGGTACTGCTCGAACTGCGTGTCGGTGCTGACGGTGCCGCCCACGCCGGACTTCCATTTCACCTGCAGGGCGTCGCGGCCCTGCTTGGCCGGCCAGTAGCCGGTTGCGACCACCGCAATGCCGCTGCCACCTCGGTCGGTCTGGATCTCGAAGACATCGAGCACGCCCTTGACAGCCAAGGCAGCCTTGGCATCGAAGCTCTCGACCTGGCCGCCGAACTTCGGCGCCCGACGCAGCAACGCCACCTTGAGTCCGGGCAGCTTCATGTCGATGCCGTAGCTCTTCTTGCCGGTGGATGCGGCCACCGCATCGAGTCGCCCCTGGCCGCGGCCAATGATGTTGAACTGGTCGGCCGACTTCAGCACCACGCTCGCCGGCACGGACTGCTTCGCGGCGGCCGCTGACAGCGACACATAACTTGCACGCCGGTTGCCCGATCGCACCTGACCGTCACCGGTCGTGCACGCCGAAACCGGCACTTTCCACTGCTTTGCGGCGGCGGCCACCAGCATCATGCGAGCCGCGGCCCCGATCTCGCGGTACGCCATCCACGAATGCGCGATCGCGGTCGAACCGCCGGTCATCTGGATGCCGAACACCGGGTCCTTGTAGGCGTCACCGGCGGGTGCCAGGGTGGCGCGCACCTTGTTGAAATCAACGTCGAGCTCTTCCGCCAGCAGCATCGGCAAGGCGGTCAGCGCACCCTGGCCGAAGTCGAGCCGGTTGACCATGATCTCGACGGTCTGGTCGGGGTGCAGCCGGATGAACGGGCTGGGGTCTGCCAGCTTCCGGGCCGGTGGCGCGGAGGCGGCAGCCGCATCTTCGGCAGCGACCGACGGCGCGGTCCAGACGATGCCGAGACCACCGCTCGACAGCGCGGTCAGTTTCAGGAAGCCGCGGCGGCCGAGCGGGCCGAAGGCGGGACGGGTGGTGTCGTCGATATCGGCTGCAATGGCGCGGTCCGAGACAGAGCCGGACACGGAGCCCGAGAGACGCTTGGCGATCAGTGCGAGGTCCATGGGCGGTCCTCAGGCGAGAGATTTTGCGGCGTCATGAATGGCGGCGCGTATGCGTTGGTAGGTGCCGCAGCGGCACACATTGCCGGCCATCGCGGCATCGATGTCGGCGTCGCTGGGGCTCCTGTTCTTCTTCAGCAGACCGGTCGCGCTCATGATCTGGCCGCTCTGGCAGTAGCCGCACTGGGCCACGTCGTGCTTCACCCAGGCGGACTGCACCGCCTTGCCGACGGGGTCGGCAGCGATGCCCTCGATGGTGGTGATCTGCTTGCCGTCGGCAACCGACATGGGCGTGACGCACGAGCGCGTGGGCTGACCGTCGATGTGCACCGTGCAGGCACCGCAGGCGGCGATGCCGCAGCCGAACTTGGTGCCGGTCATGCCCAGCGTGTCACGCAAGGCCCAGAGGATCGGCATCGTCGGGTCGGCATCGACCGCCACGGGCTTGTCGTTGATGTTCAGTGTCGCCATGGGAATAACTTTCGTCAGGGGAGAGGGCTGCGGGGACAAAACTGCATCGGAAAGACCCGGGTTTATACCGAAAGCCCGCCGTTGGCGTGCGGTGATGGTCTTGTCGAACGCGCGGCTGCCGAGCGCCCCGCGACGTGTTGGCAGGGAACCGGAAACCTCGCTCAAGACCGCTGGACCGGACCATCCTCTCAAGTCACCCAGACAGTGGCCGAAAACTACGCAACCAAGACCTGCTGCGGGGAAGTCTCCCCGGAAAGCGACGAGAAAGCCCACGCGTATGGCCACGATCTCCGTTTATTCCAACATCTCCGCGCTGGTGATCGATGACATGGCCTCACAGCAGACGACGCTGCGCGGTCTGCTGAACACGCTCGGCGTTACTCGCGTGGAGGTTGCCAGCAGCGCCGATGCGGCGCTGCGGCAGATCGCGCGCAAGCGGTTCAGCCTGATTCTCTGCGACTACAACCTGAACGCTTCCACCGACGGCCAGCAGCTGCTCGAACACCTGCGGGAGCACCAGTTGCTGCCGCCCGACTGCCAGTTTTTCATGATCACCGCTGAAGCTGGCTATGCCTCGGTGGCTTCAGCCACCGAGCACCGGCCCGACGGCTATCTGCTGAAGCCGGTGACTGCCGGCAACATCGGCGAACGCCTGAGTTCACAACTCGAACGCCGACAGGCACTTCGCAACATCTATCAGCGGATGGAGCGCCAGGAATGGTCCGATGCGGTCCTTGAATGTGACAAGCTGTTGACGGATGGCAACCGGTGGACCACGGCAGCGCTTCAGGTCAAGGGGCAGGCATTGCTGCAACTCGGTCGCCATGAAGACGCCCGTGCTGTTTTCGAAAAAGCCCTCGCAGTGCGCAGTGGCTTGACCTGGGCGCAGATCGGCCTGGCGCGGGCTTGCAAGGCTGCCCATCAACTGGACGAGTCGATTCGCATCACCTCGGCTGTGCTGGATGACCCGGACGGCGCCAAGAACGCCGAGGCTTTCGATCTGCTGGCCGAATGCCACGAAGAGAAAGGCCATGTCGAAGAGGCCCTGAAGACCCTGCAGCGTTCGGCCGAGGTGCTGCCGTCGGCACGGCGCCAGCGCATGGTTGCCGAATGTGCCTACAGGCACGGTGATCTGGCTACCGCCAAGGCCAGCTATGCCCGCGTCGTGAAGGCCACCCGCGGCAGCATGGCGGCCAACGCACAGGACGGTTTGGCACTGGCCCAGACCCTGGTCGACTGCGGCGAGATGAAGGAAGCCATCGCCCTGCTTGATGAAGAAGCCCGTGGCAACGCCACATCGGTGGGTGCTGCCGCGCTGGCCGTGCGCGGCCAGGCGCTGCACAAACTCGGCGATGCCGATGGCGCGAAGGCCGCCGCCGGCCGCGCGCGATCCTTTCTGACCAAGGGTCGAGCCGACTTTGCAACGCTCGCGGTTGCCAAGCTTGCGCTGCAGCGGGGTGAGACCGCAGAAGGGCTGAGCCTGCTGAAACAGGCCATCCGTGCCGACCACGAGAACAAGCGCTTCGGTCAGCTGGTAGGACACGCGCTGTCCGATACCGGCCATGAGGCCGAGAGCGAACGTCTGTTTGACGACGCGATCCAGGGCATCAAGACTCAGGTGAACGAGGCAAAGAGCCAGTTTCTGAGCGGCCACACGACGGAGGCACTGTCCCTGATCGAAAGCGCCCTCAGCGACGTACCCGAGAACACCGGGGTGCTTCTGCAGGCCGCGCAGATGAGTTGCATGGCGTTGCGCATGAGCAAGCGGAGCGACAACGCAACGATCTTGCGTGTTCAGCGCTACCTGGGCCGACTCGAAAAGCTGATGCCGGGCAACGACCGCTTGATGCGCATGCGGCGCTATTTTTCCGAGACGGTGACGATGCTCGAGCCGAAGGCCGCATGACCCCCTGCGGGCTCATGGCGACGCTGCGCGCGAGCCGGTTCACACCGCTCGAGGGCCGGCAGGAATGATGGCCCTACCGCCGGCCTATGCCGCATTGGCGGCCCACGACATCAAGAACGCGCTGGGTTCGCTTGAGGCACGCCTGGAGTGCTTGCAGCAAGTGCCTGAGAAGTCAGCCCGGGCACAGCTGCACACCGCTTGGCAGGACTGCGTGCAACTGCGCCGTCGCCTCGTGGTTTTTTTGACGCTTTATGGCGCCGAGTCGGGCGGCATGCCCTGCCTGGTGAGCGACGAAAGCCCTGCAGATTTGCTGACCCGGCTTGTGTCTGACGCATCGCATGACGAAGCGGCTCGCCGCATCTCGCTGCGCGCCACAGATCTGACTGCAGCGCCTGCCTTCTGGTACTACGACCCGCGCTTGGTGCGCCTGGCCATGGACGCGGCGCTTCACAACGCCTTTCGCTTCGCGAGCAGCGAGGTCATCGTTGGCGCGGAACGCCGAGGCGAGGACCTGGTTCTCTGGGTCGAGGACGACGGGCCAGGGTTGGGCAAGGTGGATCTGTCGCCTGAGGCAAAGGCATCAACCGGCCTGGGCACGGCACTGTGCCGGGTGGTGGCGCAAGCGCATCGTTCCGGGGAGCGCCATGGCTGCGTTTCCCTGCAAAACCGTCCGCAGGGCGGCGCACGCTTCGAGCTCACCCTGCCGGCCTGAGGTCAATCCGACGTGCCGCGACGCGCGCGTCAGGTCTGGATCAACCCCCAGCGCAGCGCGATCAGCGTGAGCTCGGACTGGTTGGTCGCGTTGAGTTTCTGCTTCACGTTGTAGAGATGCGTTCCGACCGTGCTGGGCGACAGGCTCAGGCTGTCGGCGATGGCGGCGACGGTCTTGCCTTGCGCGAGCTGGATGAAGACCGAGAACTCGCGCTCGCTGAGCTTGTCGGCAGGGCTGGTCTCGCCGTCGATCTGCGCCATCGCGAGGGCCTGCGCGGTCTGCGCGTCGACGTAGCGGTCGCCGCGCGCGACAGCGGTCACCGCCGCGATCAGCGCATCGGGTGCGCTGCGCTTGGCCAGGTATCCCAGCGCACCGGCGCGCAGGACGCGACGCGGGTGCGCGGTGTCCTCGTGCGCCGACAGCGCGAGGATGCGTGCGTTCGGGTCGTGCGCGAGCAGCCGACGTACCGCCTCGAGGCCGCCCATGCCGGGCATCGACAGATCCATCACCACCACGTCCGGCAGCACCTTCGGGTAGTCCTGGCAGGCCTGCTCGCCGCTGCCGGCCTCCGCCACCACCTCGACGTGGGCATCGCCGAGCAGCATCTTGAAACCCATGCGCACCAGCGCGTGGTCGTCGACCAGCATCACACGGATCATCAAGCGGTCCTCATGAAGTTTCGGGCGCGGTAGCGGGCAGGGCAGGCAGTGGCAGCCGCACCTGCAACAGCACCCCGGCCGAGGGCGCCGGGCCGATCTCGAACGCACCGCCGAGTGCTTCCACGCGCTCGGACAGCCAGCGCAGCCCGTGGTGACCCACGCGCTGCGCCCAGTCGGGAGCCAGGCCCACGCCGTTGTCGATCAGCCGCAGGAGCACCGAGTCGGCCTGACGCTGCACGGACAGCGAGATGACGCTGGCGCGGCCGTGGCGCAGCCCATTGGTGACGCCTTCCTGTGCCGCGCGGTAGAGGGCCAGTGCGCGCTCGGTATCGAGTGGCGTATCGGCCAGATCGACCTGCAGATCGATCTGCACTTCGGGTTGGCTGCGACGTGTGCGTTCGACCAGATCGGCGAGCGCCTCGGCGAGGCCGAAGTTGTCGAGCACCATCGGTGTCAGGCGAGGAATCATCCCGTGCATCGCGTCGTAGAGACGTGCCGACTCATCGGCGATCAGCTGAGCGGCCTGTTCCGATGGCGCATCGCCACGGGTGCGGGCGCGCTGCGCGATCGACATCGCCATGCTGCGTATCGCGGTCACCGACTGGCCCAGCTCGTCGTGCAGTTCGCGCGCGATCAGCAGGCGTTCCTTCTCGATGTGGTGATCGATCCAGCGCGTCAGCTCGCGGTTGTCCGACAACTGCCGCTCGGCGTGTGCCGCGCGCCTCTCGTTCTCGATGTTGTCTTGAAGTACGCCGACCATGCGGTTGAATGCCGCCCCGATGGCCGCCGCTTCGGTCCCCGGCAAGGCAGGAAGCGAAACATCGAAACGTCCGCTCTTCAGCAGATCCAGCGCGCCGACGATCTCCGAAAACGGACGCACCGTTCGTCCGACCAGCCAGAACACCAGGACATTGGCCGCGGCCAGCAGCCCGAAACCGATGGTCGCCAGCTGCGCGAAGTAGTCCCACGCATCGACGACGGCGCGCGAGGAATTGCTGCGCACCACCAGCTTGCCGCCGGGGAAATCGATCGCCTGGACCGACGGCGGAGGCGCCACCAGCGCGGCGAACCAGTCGGGCGACTCACGGCCGGACTTGTACAGCGAAGGCGGCGACGTGTACTGTTGGTGGCCCGACTCGTCGAGCAACTCGATGTCGTTCGCCCGCACGCGCCCCATGCCCTGCAAGAAGGACCGCATCGCCGGCAGGCCCTGAGAGGCATACAGCCACAGCGTGCGGTTCAGCAGTTGCGACGCCACGCGGTTGGCTGCGACGACCTCTTCTTCGACCGACGCGCGCAGACTGCGCACCTGCAGGCCGAGCACCGCGATGACGAACAGCAGCGTGAGCAAACCGACGATCAGGTTGATCTTGAGGCGCAGGCTCACGGCGGGTCCGATGATTCAAACCGCCCGCACTCGGCATAGGCATCGAGCGCGGCGACCATCGCGGCGACCATCGCTGGATGAGTCGGGTCGTGGCCGGCACCATCGACGAGGCGCAGCGTGCTGTGCGCCACGCGCTGGTGCAGCGCACGCGCGCCGTCGGGCGGACAGATGCGATCCACCGCGCCGTGCAGGATCGCGGTCGGCACGCGGGGCAGGGCGCTGCAGCGGTCGAGCAGCGGTGGCGTGTCGAGCCAGCAGCGCTGGCGCAGGTAGTGGCTCTGCACGCGGTAACGGTCGATCAGCGCCTGCAGCGCAGCATCTCCGGGCTCGTTCGGCGTCGACAGCGCGCCGGACAATGCCGTCTCCCATCGCCACCAGGCCAGTGCGTGCGGTGCGGCCTCGGCTGCTTCGCCCTGCAATCCCTGATGCAGCACTTCGAGCATCTCGTGTCGCCGCGCGGGCAGGGCGATCGCCGCGAAGCGCGACCAGGCTTCAGGCAGGTCGCACGCAGCGCCCTGGAAGAAGCGCTCGATGTCTTCGACACGCGCCAGGAAAGTGGCTCGCAGCAGCAGCCCCGACACCGCCTGCGGTTCGCTCATGGCATGGGCCAGCGCCAGCGTCGCTCCCCAGGAACCCCCGACCACCAGCCAGCGGTCAATGGCCAGGAAGCGCCGGATGGCTTGCAGGTCGGACAGCAGGTCGGGCGTGGTGTTGTGGTGCGTCTCGCCTCGCGGCGTGCTGAGCCCGGCACCCCGCTGGTCGAACCCGATGATGCGGTAGCGCTTCGGGTCGAGGAAACGGCGCAACAACGGCGACGAGCCCGAGCCCGGTCCGCCATGCAGCAGCACCACCGGAATGCCGTGCGGGTCGCCAAACTCCTGCACATGCAGCGTGTGTCCGCCCGAAACGCCCAGTGCGTGGGTATGCAGTGGCGGTGTTTCGGGGTACAGCCCGGCACGCCGGGCAAACGCGGTCGAGGAAGCGGATGAATTCACCGCGACGATGGTAGCGGCGGCATCGCTCGGGGATTCATGAAAATCATGAGGCGCAACTCATGGCCGGGGCACTGGGCAGCCGGTCGCGACACGAACATCATGAATTCTGGGATGAGACGTTCCCGCAGACACCGACCGGCGCCTGCGCCACTTTGCAAGGAGACTTCAAATGACCTGGACCACACCTTCGGCTGCCGACTTCCGTTTCGGCTTCGAAATCACGATGTACGTCGCCGCGCGTTAATTTGTCGCTGCGTCCGGGGTCTCTCTACAGACCTCAACCAACGCCCTGGCTGACCCCAGGGCGTTGGTCTTTCAGGGTCAACCCTTCTCGATCACCGAAGTCACCATGCGCATCACAGTCTTGGGTTCAGCCGCCGGTGGCGGTTTTCCGCAGTGGAACTGCAACTGCGCCAATTGCTCCGGCGTGCGCGCAGGCACGCTGCGGGCGAAGATGCGCACGCAGTCGTCGATCTTCGTGCGGCCCGACGACAGCACCGACGGCGTGCTGTTCAACGCCTCGCCCGACATCCTCGAGCAGATCCGCAACAGCGCGGTGATGCAGCCGGCCCGCCACCTGCGCGACTCGGCGATTGCCGGCGTGGTGCTGATGGACGGCCAGATCGACCACGCCACGGGCCTGTTCATGCTACGCGAGCGCAACTCGAAGCTGCCGCTGTGGTGCACCGATCCGGTAGCCGAAGACCTGACGCAGGGCAACCCGGTGCTGCGTGTGCTCACCCATTTCTGCGGAGTCGATCGCCACCCGATTGCCCTCGACGGAGCATCGTTCGAAGTGCCCGGCGTCAGCGGCCTGAGCTTCCGGGCGCTGCCGCTCTCCAGCAAGGCCGCGCCGTATTCACCGCACCGCGACAACCCGGTGCCGGGCGACAACATCGGCATCGTCATCACCGACCAGCGATCAGGCAAGAGCGCCTTCTATGCGCCGGGTCTGGGCGAGATCAGCGCTGCGGTGTTCGACGAGATGATGCGCGCCGATGCGGTGCTGGTCGATGGCACCTTCTGGACCGACGACGAGATGGTCGCGCTCGGCATCAGCAAGAAGCGCGCTCGCGAAATCGGCCACCTGCCGCAGTCGGGCGAGGGCGGCATGATCGAGTGGATGGCGAAGCTGCCGGCGAAGACGCGGCGTCTGCTGATCCACATCAACAACACCAACCCGATCCTCGACGAGGACTCGACCCAGCGCGCCGAACTCACGCGCGCCGGCATCGAGTTGTGCGAGGACGGCATGCTGATTCAGCCCTGATCGTTTCACTCTTCAAGTTTCAGGAGCACACCATGCGTGCAGACATGATCCAGGAATCCCGCCATCCCGACGCATCGCGCCTCGCCGACAACGCGGCCTGGAGCCGGGAAGCGTTCGAGGCGCAGCTGCGCGAACGCGGCAAGTCGTATCACATCCACCATCCGTTCAACGTGATGCTGAACACCGGCAAGGCCACGCCAGATCAGGTGCGCGGCTGGGTGGCCAATCGCTTCTATTACCAGATCGCGATCCCGATCAAGGACGCGGCGGTGCTGTCGAACTGCCCGGACCCGGCGGTTCGCCGCGGCTGGATCCAGCGCATCCTCGACCACGACGGCTTCGAGATCGGCGGCATCAAGGACCCCGGCGGCATCGAAGCCTGGCTGCGTCTGGCGCTGGCCGTCGGCCTCACGCGCGAGGAGGTGCTGGACCTGCGCCATGTGCTGCCGGCGGTGCGCTTCGCGGTCGATGCGTACGTGAACTTCGCGCGGCGCGCGCCCTGGCAGGAGTCGGTGTGTTCATCGCTGACGGAATTGTTCGCACCCGAGATCCACAAGCAGCGCCTGAAGACCTGGCCCGACCACTACCACTGGATCGAGTCCGAAGGACTCAGCTATTTCCGAAACCGGGTCGGGCAGGCGCGTCGCGATGTCGAGGAGGGATTGGCGATCACGCTGAACCATTTCACGACTCGGCCGTTGCAGGAGCGCGCGCTCGAGATCCTGCAGTTCAAGCTGGACATCCTGTGGGCGATGAACGACGCGATGGCGACGCGCTACGGAGTCTCGTCATGACAGCATCGACCGTCGCGCCAGCCACTGCGCTGACAACCACCGTGTGTCCCGATATCGGTCCGGGCTTCCGCCTGCAGTGGGAGGCGGTCCAGAACTGCCATGTGATGCTGTACCCCGAAGGCATGGTCAAGCTGAGCCAGAGCGCCGGCGAGATCATGAAGCGCTGCGACGGCCAGCGCAGCATCGCCGCGATCGTCACCGACCTGGAGCAGGCGTTCTCGACGAAGGGCCTCGAAGGCGATGTCGTCGCCTTCGTTGAAATGGCCGGCAAGAACCGCTGGCTGGTGTGGTCATGAGCGCGCCGTTGATGTCCTCCGCGCCGCGCCCGGGTCCGCCGCTGTGGCTGCTGGCCGAGCTGACCTACCGCTGCCCGCTGCACTGCGTGTTTTGCTACAACCCTGTCGATTTCGCGAAGAAGGAAGACGAGCTGTCGACCGAGGACTGGTTCCGCGTGCTGCAGCAAGGGCGCGAGCTGGGCGCGGTGCAGTGCGGCCTGTCCGGCGGCGAGCCGCTGGTGCGCGACGACCTGGAACTGATCGTCGCCGAGGCGCACCGCCTGGGCTACTACACGAACCTGCTGACCTCGGGCGTCGGCCTGACCGCCGAACGTGCGGTGAAGCTGAAGGCGGCCGGGCTGGACCACGTGCAGCTGTCGTTCCAGGACTCGACGAAGGTGATGAACGACTTCCTGTCGCACACCAAGACCTTCGACCTGAAGAACCGTGTCGGCAAGATCATCAAGGACCAGGGCTGGCCGATGGTGATGAACGTCGTGCTCCACCGGATGAACATCGACCACATCGACCGCATCATCGGCATGGCGCACGAGATGGGTGCCGAATACCTCGAGCTCGCGAACACGCAGTACTACTCGTGGGCCATGGTCAATCGCGATCACCTGCTGCCGACCCATGAACAGCTCAGGCACGCCGAGCAGGTCACGGATGCCTGGCGCGCCAGGCTGGGCAATGAGATGCGGCTGTTTTTCGTGGCCCCCGACTACCATGAAGGCAAGGCCAAGAAATGCGTCAACGGCTGGGGCAGCATGTTCCTGACGGTCGTGCCGGACGGCACCGCCGTGCCGTGTCACACCGCACAGATGCTTCCGGGATTGAGCTTCCCTAACGTCAAGGAGCACAACCTGCGCGAGATCTGGTTCGACTCCGAAGGCTTCAACCGCTACCGAGGCACCGGCTGGATGAAGGAGCCGTGTTCGAGTTGCGAGTTCAAGGAAGTCGACCTGGGCGGCTGCCGCTGTCAGGCCTACATGCTGACGCAGGATCCCGCCGCCACCGATCCGGTATGCATCAAGAGTCCGCTGCATCATCTGGTGACCGATGCGGTCGCACAGGCCGATGTGGTCGCAGCGCACCCAGTCACCGAGCACCCCCTGGTTTTCCGCGACCGCGCCAACTCGCTACGCCTGATTGAAACGGAGTCGCCACACTGATAGGCTCGTCGGCTCCACCAGCACAAAAAAGATGGGAGACCCCGTGGGATTTTTTGACTTCCTGTTTGGCAAGAAGAAGGTCGAGCCCGTGCGGGTTTCGGCTCCTGCCCCGGCACCCGCACCAGCACAGGCTGCGAAGCCGCCGATTACGCAGTCGCCCGTCGCGCCGAAGCTCGCCGCACCCGTCACCGAACTGCGTGTCGGCGAATCGCTGGTCGGGGAGGGCAACGAGGTGGCGCACATCGATCTGCTCATCGGACCGCGTGGCTCGGCGGCGGAGCGCGCGTTCGCCAATGCACTGGTGAACAACAAGGACGGCTTCACTTCTCTGCTGGCAGTGGTGGCCCCGAACCTTGCTACCAAGCCGAATGCAGTGATGTTCAACAAGGTCACGATCAAGGGCGCCAAGCAGGCGGTTCAGATGTTCGGCCCTGCCCAGCGCGGCGTGGCGATGGCGATCGCCGATTGCCTGGCCGAGGGCACGCTGCGTGCCGATCAGGCCAATGACCTGTTCATTTCGGTCGGCGTATTCATCCACTGGATGGCCGAGGACGACAAGAAGATCCAGGACTACAACTACCAGGCGACCAAGGAGTCGCTCGAACGCGCCGTGCGCGGTTACCCGACTTCCGCCGAGGTACAGGCTCAATACAAGACGGCCAAGCACCCGTTCGGGGCCGACTGAGCAGTCGGACGTACCGGCACTCGAACAAGAAGGGCAACGGCGACGTTGCCTTTTTTCATGCCTGGCTCACGGCATCAGCCGCAGGATCTCCAGTTGCTCGGGCACCGTCTGGAAGGTGCCCGTGCCGGCCGGCATCTGCATCAGCGGCTTGACATTGGCATCGAGCAGCCAGACCGTGGGATAGACCAGCAAGCGCGCGCGCTCGTCGCCGATCGTGCGCTGGAAGTCGGCGTAAGCCAGGCTTCCGAGGTGGGTGCGGATGAACAGCGTGTGCGTGTGGATCTTCAGCGAGCTGCGCAGATCGACGACCACATAGCGAGAGAAGTGAGGCGCCAGTTCGCTCGCGTTCTGCTCCAGGAACGCCTCGTAGCGGCGGCAGTACGGACAGTCGTCGGCACCCAGGTAGACATACAGCGGCTTCTTCTCGTGCCGCGCCCGCTCGACCGCCGGCCGCAGGTCGAACTCGGCCTGCGTCGGCAGGCCGGTGGGCTGGACGACGATGGCGCGGTAGGCATCAGGCAAGCCGGCAGCGCAGGCCGCACCAGTCGCCAGCATCCCACTGAACGCAAGCGTCAAGGTGGCGGCTCGACGGAGCAGCGCAGAACAGAGGTCAAGGTGCGGAGACGTCACACCCGTGCGCCGATAGATTCACTTGAAATTCACTTCTCGTTCGACACGCACGAACAGGACCGACGCATTGCGCCGATGGATCGTGTCGTACTGGTCCCAGTCCTTGAACTTGTCCAGGCCGCTCGCATCGGGAACCTCGCTGAGCGCTGCGCCATTCATCACCAGCTGGCGTACTCGGGATTCCAGCTGATCGAGGTAGCGCCGCGTGGTCACGACCAGCCCGGACGACGAGGCGGGGCCATGGCCCGGCACGATGGTGCTGACCCGCAGTGCGGAGATGGCGTCCAGCGCAGCGCGCCAACCGGGCAGTTGACTGTCCTGAACATCTGGGATGCGCAGCTGATCCATCAAACCACCGGCGAACAGCACACCCGTGCGTTCGTCGAGGACGGCAATATCGCCCGGACCGCTCGAGTGGCCGAAATGCAGCACGCGCACCGACCGGCCTGCGTCATCGAGCGTGTGGCTGTCGTCGAAAACCTGGTCGGGCGCGAACATCGCCGTGTCTCGCATCTCGTCTTCGCCCAGCAGGCGCCTCAGCGTCTTCAGGCAGTTCGAGCAGCGCGCGGCCATCAGGTCGGCCGCGCTGCGTTGCATGCGTATGGGGATGCCGCGCTCGCGAAAGGCCGCCGCGCCGAACAGGAACTCCTGGTGAACCTGGGTGACCAGGGCCAGCACGACCGGCTTGTCGGTGACGCGGCGGATCGCGTCGAGCAAGGCCACGCCGTGGCGGTGCGAGGTGCCGACGTCAATCGCGATCACACCACGCTCGCCGACGATGAACCCGGCGTTGCCGATGCGCCCAAGGTTGGTCGTGTCGACCTCGCCGCCGGTGCCACGCACCATGTACACGCCCTCGGCTACCTGCACCGCGTCGCCACCGGCACCTCCACGGTCCTCTGCAAGGTGCCGGAACCGACCTCCATCGGCACAGCCGGTCAACATCGCCAGCCCGAGGACGATGCACCGTCCCCAGTTCCGCGCAGCGCTCGGCCAGGGTCGGCTCACTGACCCTCGATGAGCTTCTTGAGGTTCTCGAGTCCACTCTTGTAGACGCCCGTCACGGCCTTCAGTGCAGCTTCGTCGTTCTGCTCCGGCGGCGGATCGTTGTTCGGGTACCCGCGGTAGAACGCACCGCGCCACTCGACCACGGATTCTTTCGGGCCGGTGGCGGTGACCTGCAGTGCAGAGGTGTAGTTGGTGACCGGCAACGCGCCGCCATCCTTGGCGCGGTAGCTGAACTTCATCTTCGCTTCGTCGAAGCTTTCCAGCGTCTCTTCGAGCGCGCCGCCACCCTTCAACTTCAGCGAGCGCACCGAGCCTTCGGCGTTACCGGCGGTCGCCGGGCTCTCGGCGACGGCCGGATGCCAGTCCTTCAACGCGTCGAAATTCTTGACGCGTGCCCACACCGATTCGGCCGAGGCATTGATGGTGATCTTCTCGATGACCTTCTGGCGTGTCGGACCGTGGGCCTGCGTCACCGACACGCCACCGCACAACAGAATCCAGGCCGTCCAGCGCACCACGCTGGCACCCATCGTTCGTCGCAACATGCTCGCATTCTCCTGTTCATTCACAGCGTCTGAAACCAAAGTGGCCGGTGGCCTCACGGGGCCGGCGCATCGCCGATGAAGGCACCGAATCCACGACTATTCTGACCGGTGGCGATGGTCTTGATGGCCTGTCCCGTGGCCGCATCGAGCACACTCAGGTTGTCGTCCATCCAGTTGACGACGTAGACCCGATCCCCGTACGCCGCGACGCCTTCGGGGTAGCCAAACCCCTTCAACGTGCGCACCACCTTCAACGTGTCGGCGTCGATCACGCTGACACTGTCCTCGTGCTGATTGGTCACGTAGAGCAGCGCACCGCGCTGCGCCAATGCGGCCCCGTAAGGGGCCTTGCCCACGGTCACCGTGGCGATCACCGTGAGCTTGCCGGTGCGGAACAGGTCGCTCGCATCGAGAACGCTGACATCATTGCTCTGCACGTTCAGCGCATAGAGCCGCTGGCGCGGTGCGTCGTACAGCAGCGCGAACGGGCGCGAGCCCACCGCAACCCGCGACAGCACGCGCTGGCTGTTGACATCGATCACCGCGACGCTGTCGTCGTCGCGTTCGGCAACGAACACCGCGTCTCCGCTCTCGTGTACCGCCAGGCCCGCGGGTGCGTGGCCAACCGCGATGCTCATCAGCGGGTGGTGCACGCGGCTGTCGAACACGAGCACGCGGTGTCGGTACCAGTCGCTCACGTAGACGCGCAAACCGTCGTCGGACGCGGCGATACCCAGCGGCCCTTCACCGGCGGTCAGCGTGTCCACCACCTGCCGGGATCGCATGTCGATGACGGAGATGGATCTGGAATCGGGACTGGTCACGAACACCTTCGCCTGCGAGGCCGCGACGGCCACACCGGCCGGGCCTTTCCCGACCGGAACGGTCGCCACCACGCTGTCGGTCGCCAGATCGATCACCGAGACATCGTGGCTGCCCTGATTGGTGATGTACGCGAACGGCGCAGCGTGCGACGCCGCGGCAGCGGTCCCCAGCGCAAGCGCAGCGGCCAGCGCACGCCAGGACGCCCGCTGCGTCACGTCGTGACGCAGCGCGATCAGTCTTCCCATTCGAGTTCGGCAAACGCCGTCGTGGCGTTGCGCGCGTGAAAGTGATCGGCCAGCGCCCAACCCTGCGTGGCCTTCCGACCGACCGTCTCGACCGCGCTTTGCATCGTGGCATGGGCGCGGATAGCCGCACGCGTCTCGGTCAGCATGGCATCGAGGTAGCGGCGCTGCGGCTGCAGCAGGGCCGGCCAGTCGCGACCCACTGCGCCGTGGCCGGGGACGGCCAGCGCCACCGGCATCTGCGCCAGACGATCCATCGCCGAAATCCAGCCGCGCAGGCTGCCGTCGATCACCGGCAGGTGCGTCACGAACAGCAGATCGCCGAGAAACAGCGTGCGGGACTGGCGGTCGAACACCGTCAGGTCGTGATCGGTGTGTGCGGTGGGCCAGGCGGTCAGCTCGACGATGCGCTGGCCGAGGTCGATCTCGATCGTCTGGCCGGGATCGACCTTCAGCGACGGATAGACCAGATCCGCGTGCGTCATCTGGACGCCGAAGTCGCGTTGCAACGCATTCAGGTAGTAGCGCTCTCGCGCCAAAAGAGCCGCCGGCATCCGCGCATGCGCGATGAACTGAGGGCTTGCCGGGTCAGCCGTCCTGAACGCATTGTTGCCGAGCACGTGATCGGGGTGCGCATGCGTGTTGATGACGTAGCAGACCGGAAGCGGGGTGATCGCGGTCAGCGCGGCCCGCCAGCGGCGACCGACTTCGGGCGTGCCACCGCTGTCGATCACCGCGACGCAGCGCGTGCCGACGATGAACGACAGGTTCGCGACATCGCCGGCGCTGGCGGGCTCCCAGTCGGCAATGGCTCCGCTGTGAACGAACACGCCGGGCGCCAACTCGGCCACCTGGACCGGCGGGGCGGTCGACTGCGCACATGCCACCGACGTCGCCGCCGCCCACAGCAGCACCAGCCGCCGACCACACATCACGACAGACACCAGCAGTGCGTGGTGCGAGGGTAGATGACGAGGGTGACGCTGCCGCAGACACCCGAGGGCGTCACTTTGATTCGGACTTGATGAAGCAACTGTTCTTCACCTTGGCCTGAAGCTCGCGAAACCGCTTCGCGTCCTTCTGCACCCCTTCGTTGTCGCGCATCGTGCTGCCGCGCTCACCGCCGATGGTGGTGGCGTTGGCCTCGGTGCTCAAGGTGACGTATTCGTCGTACTTGACCTGCTCGGCCAGGCGGTCAACAGCGCACGAGCATTTGCTGATCATCTCGAACTGCGGGCCGGGGTTCTCGCGCAGGCAATCGCGCACGTACATCACGCGATCCAGCGTCGGGAAATCGTTGGCGTGAACCAGCGTGCCAAAGGGAGTGCACAGCAGCAGGGCCGCCATGCGAATGAGGTTTCTGTAAGCGGGCATGGAGCAAGACTCACTTGGTCTGGGAGGGGATCGATGAAGACGCGCCGTCGACGAGCAGTTCTTCGACGATCACGTCCGGAGATCCTGCGGCTTCGCCGCTGATCTGCGTGCGGATGCCGTAGATGCCACCGGGCACGGCCTCGGACAGCAGAAACTGATACTGCTTGCGAGCGAATTTCTCGTACTTCGGACGGTTCGGATCGTCGAGGTAGGGCGAAAACGAGATCTGCTTGCCGGCGATAGCCTTGTTGTTGTAGATAAACGAAGCCTCGCGAACCGTCGCATCCTGATACGCGGCCATGCGGATGCGCTTGCGGAAATGGTTCAACGAACCCTTGGTCAGACGCTTCATTTCGGCGATGTCTCGCTCCAGGAAATGCAGCAGCACCGGGTTCCCTTCGGCCATGGGCGCATCGGGCAAGGGCAGTCGGCGGGCGCCGGTGAAGAAGTCGCTCTTCACGTTGCAGCAGGTGCCGTCGGGTTGCTTCTCGAAGCTCAGCGCGACGCTGTCTTCGAAGCCTTCCTCGAAGCTGCCCGTCTTGCGAAACGAATACCGCAGCATCGATGCCGGCTTTACATCCGAGAGCTGGTTCGACATGAAAAGCAGCTTTTCGGCATCGGAGAAATCCTGCTTGTTCTCAGGTGGCGTGCCTTGCGCGTTGCATGTCGAGGCGACGGTCATCAGAAGCGCGATCAACGTGCTGGCGATTCGAGGATATTGCTGGTGCTGCATGGTGAGAGGGGACATCTCTTCAAGATCAATCGGGGAGCAGGCTCTTGGCCAGCTGGAGCGCCAGATCGGGATTCAGATTACTCAAGCGTCTCTGGACGCTTTGCGCCTGTACCTTCATTCCGAGGCCGCTGTAGACCAAGCCTAGGCGGTGCCATGCAAGTGCCAGCGTGGGCGCCAGCTTCACACATCGCTCCAGGGCGTCTCTGGCATCCGTCAGCCGATTCTGCTTTTGCAGCGCCAAGCCACGCAGATACCAAGGTTCGGACTCATGCTCCTGAATTTCAGTCCAGCCGGAGGCCAGGTGTTCCAGATCGTCCCACCGACTGTCGCGCTCGAGCACGGCGGCCTGCAGGAATCGCGGTTGCTGCGACAAGGGCTGTTGCCAGTATGCGAGTTCGGTCGCCGCGATGGGCGCGATCTCGGTCGCATCCTGCTGCCGGGAGAGCAGATCCTTGACCCACTCGACTGGCGCCGAGAAGTAATGCGCCTCGCCTCCGCGCAGGCGAAAGGTCATGATGCCGACCAACCGCAGGTCGTCGTCGAACAGACCACCACCGCTGGCACCTGACGTGAACCAGTTGGTGCTCTGGATGACCCTGCCGCTGTCGAAGGGATGCAATACGACCACCTCGCCCGGGCTGTTCTGGATACCGATGCCGCCGGTATAGCCGATCGCCGACACCGACTGACCTTCACTGAGGGGGTTTGAAGGACTCAGCGCGACACCCTCGCCGGTCGCACCGGGCACGATCAACAGACAGAGGTCCCGGCGCACATCACTGACCTGGGCCACGGCTTGCAGGCGAACGCCGTGCTGATAGGTGAATACCTCCCGCGCATCCCTCGTCACGTGACAGTTGGTGAGCAGTCGCTGAGGTGCCACCAGAACGCCGGACCCCAGCGAATAGCCGCCTTGCTGTCGCGACACCTCGACCTTCAGTACTTTGGTGCTCAGCTCGATGAACGCAGCACGGTCGACGGCAGCCTGTGCGACGCAGCACGAGAACACACCTGCCAACCACACCGCTGCGTACTTCATGGGTTTTCCCGGTCTCGGCGAGGGGGCCAGAGGATCGCTAATTCGTCAGCGCCTGCGGGATGTCATCGATCAAGGGAACACCGAACTCCTCGAGGATCGCGCGGATCTCCGAGCGCTTCGAGTCGATCAGCGATTCGATCTGCTGCTTCCATTCGCGCTCGCCATAGCGCACGCCCATGGCCATCTTGAAATCAAACTTGACACCCGGTTCGGACTGCATCGGAAATGTCAGCAATTCGGGGCTCTTCACCCGTTTTGCAAAGAAGCCGGCAATGGGGCCCCAGACGATCGCGGCATCGATCTTCCCGGCCGCCAGGTCACGCTCGATGATTTCACCCGGATAGAACTCGGGCGCGGCATTCATCGTCGCGTACGGGACGCCTTGCTCCAGCAGCTTGTGCTTGACCAGCCACTCCGACGCCGGCGTTCGGTCGTAGAGGCCGATGCGCAGCTTGTCGAGCTGTGCACGATCGACTGCCAGGAAATCGTCTATCGACTTGACCTGATCCAGGCCCCGACCCTTGGCGACGACGAGCGCGTAGGTCGAGTGGTAATAGGGCTTCGTCGCAGACACCTGGTCATAGCCGGCGGGCACGCCCATCACGATGTCGCAGCGGTAATCCTCGCCCGGCAGCTTGTAGCGCAAGGTGTTGCGTATGAAAGCCAGTCGCTGCGGGAACGAGTAGTACGTGACCGGCAGACCGAGCTCCTTGGCGAACAGCTCGGCGATGCGGTTCTCGATGCCTTCACCGCTGACATTCGAGAAAGGCAGGTTGTTCGGGTCCTGACAGACACGGAAAGCCTGGCGTGCCGGCTTGACTTCATCCTGGGCGGAAGCTGACCCGCCCCCCCCTAGACCTACCGCAGCGGTCAGGCACACCGCGGCCCACCAACGCTGTGACATCCGGACCGGCCGGCGTGCCGGTGCAGCGAGACAGCTCATTCGATACCCGTCACGCGAGCCGTCTTGATGTCACCGTTGGAGCGACCTTTCAGGTACGCGTACAAGTGGTCGATGTTGTCCATCACTACAGTACTGCTGCCGAAGCTCGGCATGCCCTTTTCGAGTCGCCCGTTGGTGACGGTCGCCACAACCTGTTCCTTGGTCAGGGTCTTGAAGCTTTCGATCAACGAGGGCCCGACCATGCCCTCCTGGTTGGCACCGTGGCAACGATCGCAAGCGGCGCTGCGCCAGGTCTTGAAGCCCTTGAGAGTTTCGGCATCGACCTTGTTTCCATCGACGACGGTGTAGAGATCTGTCTTCACTTCTTCTGCCATGACGGCGGGGACTGAGGCAACTAGGGCGAGGAAGGCGGCGGATAGGAGGAGTCGTGACTTCATGATCAGAGGGATTGCTCAGCGAAGTAAAAAGGGATGACGCCTCACTAGAGCGTCATCCCCTGGATCGGTTCCCTCACCGGTCGCCCGGCGAGGGTTAATCAGGACGAATCCCGATCAGTTGGGGAGCGCGAACACAGTCAGCGAACCACCGAGTTCGGTGTACTGGCTGAGCTCTCTGTAGCCGCCCACAGCACCCAGGCCGTCCTGATCTTTCTCGAGACCTGCGGCCATGCCGATACCGGCCCAGCCACCAATGCCCGAGAAGACGCCCATGTACTGCTTGCCCTTGTGCTCATAGGAGAACACGTTGCCGATGATGCCGGAAGGGGTCTTGAACTTGAACAGTTCCTTGTTCACGTCCTTCTTGTCGACACACTTGAAGTACCCCTCGAGGGTGCCGTAGCAAGACAGGCCACCAGCGGTGTTCATGGCGCCGCTCCAGACCGAGAACTTCTCGGGATGGCTCTGCACGATCTTGCCGGTACCTGCATCCCAGGCGATGTAGTTGCCCATGCCGCCGTGGCTGCCTGGAGCCGGGAACATCGACAGCGTGGCGCCCACGTACGGTTGACCTGCGGTGTACTCGACCTTGAACGGCTCGTAGTCCATGCAGACGTGGTTCGTCGGCACGTAGAACAGCTTGGTTTCAGGGTCAAACGCTGCAGGCTGCTGGTCCTTCGAACCCAATGCCGCCGGGCAGATTCCCTTGGAGTTGACGTCTGGCCCGTTCTGCGCCGTCGAGTACTTGGACACGACCTGTGGGCGGCCGGTCTTCATGTCGACGTGGGTGGCCCAGTTCACTTTCGGGTCGTACTTCTCGGCCACCAGCAACGCGCCGGTCACGCGATCGAGCGTGTAGCCGAAGCCATTGCGGTCGAAGTGCACCAGCGCCTTCGTGGGCTTGCCCTTGACATCGATGTCGGCCAGGATCATCTCGTTGATGCCGTCGAAGTCCCACTCGTCGAACGGCGTCATCTGGTAGACCCAGTTGACCTTGCCGGTGTCGACATCACGTGACCAGATGCTCATCGACCACTTGTTGTCGCCGGGGCGCTGCGACGGGTTCCACGTCGACGGATTGCCCGTGCCGTAATACATGGCGTTGGTCGCCTTGTCGTAGCTGTACCAGCCCCAGGTGGTGCCGCCGCCAATCTTCCACTGATCGCCCTTCCAGGTCTTCAGTGAAGAGTCGGCGCCGACCGGGGTCACCTTTCCATCGGCCCAGGTCGTGGTCTTGGCAGGATCGATCAGCATTTCGGCATCAGGTCCGACGCTGTAGCCCTTCCAGGCCGGCTTGCCGGTGTTGATGTCGTAGGCCGCGACATAGCCGCGAACGCCCCATTCACCACCGGAGATACCGGTGATGACCTTGTCCTTGAAGACGTGAGGCGCGTTGGTGTTGACCGCTCCGAGTTTCGGATCGCCGTTCTTCACCGACCAGATCAGCTTGCCGGTCTTGGCGTCTAGAGCGATCAGGTTGCTGTCGGCCTGCTGCAGGAAGACCTTGCCTTCGGCGTAAGCCAGACCGCGGTTCACCGTGTCGCAGCACATCTGCGGAATCACAGCCGGGTCTTGCTTCGGCTCGTACTTCCACTTGATCTTCTGCGTGTCGAGGTCGATCGCGAAAACCTTGTTCGGGAACGGCGAGTGCAAGTACATCGTGCCGTCGATCACCAGCGGCGAGCCTTCGTGACCGCGCAGCACACCGGTGGAGAACGTCCACGCGACCTGCATCTTGCCGACATTGCCCTTGTTGATCTGGCTCAGCTTGCTGTAGCGCTGGTTGAACATGTCACCAGCCTGCATGGCCCAGTTTTTCGGGTTTGCGGTGTTCTTCTCGACATCTGCGTTGGCGATTGCCAAGCCTGGTAACGCGAGCATTACTACACCCAAACCACACACCGCAGCGCGTGCATTTGATCGCCCGGAAATTCCCATTGCTTTCTCCTGTTGACAAAGGTGGTATGGCAAGGTCGCGGGGCACCACCAAAAACCCGCCGCGACGCTCCGAACACATTGCATGGATGGCAACCTTTGTGCCCGCTGTCGCATGTGATGTTCAAGCTCGAACAAACACATTCACGATCAACCATGGTCAGGAAAATTTCCCTCGCAGCGTGCGATGGAAAACCCGAACTTCGCGGCTTGCACGCAAAGTTTTTTTCGTCGCCGACGCGATTCGAGGGAACGTCCGCATAGGGAAACTCCGAGGTCCTGGATGCGACCTCGGGTTCGAGCTGAATTCATCGCGGTATTCGTGCCGCGGCCCGGAGCGCATTCCATCTCTGGCTACGCTACGCACTGTGCTTCGGGATGGCACAGAGCGTTCAGAATCTGACACAGATCAGAGGCCGAAAGACTTCGGTGATCGATCGCCGGGCATGATGCATTCGAAGCCGCTGGCCCGGCATATGGCCTGTGGCCTCAGCGCGCAGCGGGGTTTGTCCACTACATTCCACGCTCCCATGCTGCGCACCACCGGCCTCACCAAACGCTACGGCACGCGCGCCGCCTTGAAGTCGCTGACGCTGGATTTGCAGGCCGGACAATTTGTCGCGCTGCTGGGTCCGAACGGTGCCGGGAAGTCGACCCTGTTTCAGGTGCTGACCGGACTGTTCGCCGCCGACGAAGGCGTGGTCGAGGTGGCCGGGCACTCGCTGGCCGGTTCGGCTTCCGCCGCGCTGCGGCACATCGGCGTGGTGTTCCAGCAGATCGCGCTCGACCTCGACCTCAGCGTCCGTCGAAATCTGCTTTTCCATGCCGATTTGCATGGCTTGCCGCGCGCGGTCGCGCTCGAGCGCATCCGGCAAGGCTGCACAAGGCTTGGCATCGATGCCGACCTGGACCGCAAGGTGCGCGAGTTGTCAGGCGGCAACCGGCGCAAGGTCGAGCTGGTGCGCGCGAATCTGCACCGCCCGGCTGTGCTTCTGATGGACGAGGCCACCGTCGGCCTCGACCCGAAATCGCGCCTGGACCTCCTCGCATCTTTGCATGCCGATGTGCGTGAGCGCGGCGTCTGCGTGCTGTGGGCGACCCACTGGGTCGAGGAGGCCGTCGGCGCCGATCGGGTGCTGGTGCTGCACCAGGGTTCGCTGCTGGCCGACGGGACGCCCGCCGAAGTCACCCGGGCTCTGGGTGAAGACTCGCTTGAAGCAGGCTTCGTCGCCCGCACCCGCTGATCGCCATGCCGAGTGACGCATTGAAACCCGATTCAGCGCCCGCGACCTCGCCGGATGTCGCGAGACACGGCGTCCCGCACGCGCTGCAGGCGCTGCAGGCCATCGTCCTGCGCGAGGTCATCAAGTTCTCTCAGCAGACCGGCCGGCTGTTGTCGGCGCTTGTGCGTCCGCTGCTGTGGCTGGCGGTGTTCGCTGCCGGCCTGCACGACGTGTTCGGCAACGCCGTGGTCGCGCCCTACGACACTGCGGTTCCGTATGACGTCTACGTAGCGCCGGGGCTGATCGGCATGGTGCTGCTGTTCAACGGCATGCAGTCGTCGCTGGCGATGGTCTACGACCGAGAAATGGGCCTGATGCGCCTGCTGCTCACCGCGCCGCTGCCGCGGGCCTGGCTGCTATTTGCCAAGCTGTGCGCCACGGCCTTGCTGTCGGTGCTGCAAGCGCTGGCGTTCGTCGCCATCGCCGCCTTGATCGGCACCAGCCTGCCCGTGCTGTCCCTCGCCGGCCTGCACGCGCTGTTCGCTCTGGTCTGCGGCGCGCTGATGCTCGGGGCACTCGGTCTGCTGCTTTCAGTGCACATCAAGCAACTCGAGAACTTCGCCGGAACGATGAACTTCGTGATCTTCCCGATGTATTTCATGTCGACTGCGCTCTACCCACTGTGGAAGCTGCAATCCGGCGCAGGCTGGGTCTACCAGGCCGCGCGCTGCAACCCGTTCACCTACGCGGTCGAGTGGATCCGCTTCGCCCTGTACGGCAAGGATCCCGGGATGGCGCCGTGGGTGGTGCTCGGCAGCCTGGTGATCTTCTTCGGTCTCGCCTGCTGGGGCTACGACCCGCAACGGGGTTTCGGCGGGCTGACCAAGCGTGGCGGAGGCGGATCGTGACGGCTGATCCGACCGCGCCGACAGCCCGCCCACGCTGGGGCACCGATCTGTGGTGGGTTATCGCTGCGACGCTCTCGTGCTACGGGCTGGCGATTCGCTTCGAGCTCACCGAGTTCTTCTTTGGCAAGCTGGCCAAGTACGAACGCTGGCAGGTCGACGAGCTGCCACTGACGGCCACGGTGCTGGCGGTCGGTCTGGCCTGGTACGCCTTTCGGCGGCGCCGAGAAGCGCGCGTCGAACTGCATCTCCGTGTGCAGGCCGAAGCGCGCATTGCCGACCTGCTCGCACACAACCGTGAGCTGTCGCGCCAGCTGATCAACGTTCAGGAAAGCGAACGGCTGGCACTGGCGCGCGAGCTCCATGACGAGCTGGGTCAGGGCTGCAGCGCGATCCGCGTCGAGACCGCATTCATCCGGCACTGCACCGTCGACAACCATGCCGATGCGATGCGCGCAGCCGCACGGGCCGACGATGCCGCACAAGGGCTTTATCAGCTGGTGCGAGGCATGCTGAGGCGCCTTCGCCCGGCCAACCTCGACAGCCTGGGCCTGGTCGCCGCGCTTCAGGAACTGTGCGAATCCTGGGAGGAGCGCAGCGGCATCGACTGCGCCTTCCACCACACAGGCCTGTCCGATTCGCTGGGCGATGCAACCGATATCGCCGTCTACAGGGTCACACAGGAAGCCCTCACCAACGTGATGCGGCACGCCAGGGCCAGCAGCGTGCGAGTGATGCTGTCGCACTCCCTCGGCACGCACGCCAGCGCGCCTGGCGTGCGACTGAGCATCCAGGACGACGGGCAGGGCATGGACACCGCCGCGTCGACTCGCGGCCTCGGGCTGCTGGGGGCATCGGAGCGCGCCGCCGCGCTCGGCGGTGAACTCCTTGTCGAGAGCACCCCGGGCAACGGCGTGCAGGTGTCGCTTTACATCCCATTCTCCGCCCCGGTGTCGGGGAGCATCCCTGCAGAGGCTATCCAGCTCACGGAGGTCGCTCCGGCCTTCGGGCTCCACGCATCGAGGCGGGCATGATCCGTGTCACGCTCGCCGACGACCACCCGGTGGTGCGCAGCGGATACCAGCGCCTGCTCGAACAGGCCGGTGACATCCGGGTCGTGTGCGAAGCCGCGGATGGCGAGGCCGCCTACATCGCCTTCGTGAACGACCCGCCCGATGTGCTGGTCACAGACCTCTCGATGCCGGGCAGTGGTGGCATGACGCTGATCCGCCGCGTCATCGCCCGCAATGCGTCGGCGAGGGTGCTGGTGTTCAGCATGCACGACAGTGCGCAACTTGTGCGGCGGGCTCTCGAGGCGGGCGCTCGTGGCTACCTGACCAAGGCCAGCGCTCCCGACTGCCTGTCGCAGGCGGTGCGTGCGCTGCATGCAGGCGAGCGTTACCTCAGCCCGGACCTGCCCGCCGTGCTGCTGATGCGCGACCCCGAGCAGGAAGCAGAGCGGGTGGCCTCGCTCAGCGCCCGCGAGTTCGAAACCTTCCGCTTGCTGGCGCAGGGCCATTCGGTCGCCGAGTGCGCCGATGCCCTCAAGCTGAGCGCCAAGACCATTTCCAATCAGCAGACGCTGATCAAGGAAAAGCTCGGCGTGTCGACCTCGGCGGCGATGGTGCACCTCGCGATACGACACGGCGTGATCAGCGACTCGGGCGTGTAGCGCAGCACGGCCGCTCGTTCACCTGGCGATGCGACACTGCGTCGCATGCAAAGACGTTCATTCCTGGGCTCCGCCATCGGATCGTCGATCACGTCGACGACGGCGCTGGTTGCCAGCCTGCCCTGGCTTTCGGGGTGTGGAGGTGGGGGCGGCGGCTCCTCTACCGCAGAACCCGCGCCGCACGCCGTGGCGATCAACGTCGCGGCCGCAGGTGCCGGCATCGCCATCAACCGCCGCGTGCTCGGCAGCAATGTCGAGTGGGTCGATCGCGGCGACAACCTTCTCGACAGCAGCGGCCACTTCGATCCGACGATGCTCGGGCTGGTGCAGGCGCTGTCACCCGCGGTGTTGCGCTACCCCGGCGGCCTGCAATCCGACACATTTCATTGGGAGCAGGCGGAGAACGAGCACGCGTTCACGCGCGCCATGCAGCCGACGCTGATGACGCCGCAGCGGTTGCTCGAACTGTGCGAGGCGACCGGCGCCGAGCCGCTCTTCACGGTCAATGTGATCACCGGCAGCGCCGACG
>JBJXEJ010000034.1:0-87186 GCA_046154125.1 Rhizobacter sp.
TGACGGAAGTGAAACTCGTCTGGTCTTCAAAATCGAGCGTGGTGAACGCTGAAAATGCTGGGGATGCAGCGCAGATACTGGCTGCGGCGGCGATGATGGGCAATAACTTCATGAACCTGCTCCTGACGTAGACAATATCCGGAAGATTCCGGGTTATGGCGAATTTATATCTAATCTACTTCTGGCCCAGCATGCATCACAAGCCCCGAAAGGATCACATTTCATGACCATTCGACGACAATTCTTCGGTATGTCAAAAGAATGACGCTGCGGATGATCCGTTCGGGTCAATATCTCCAGCCACAAGAATAATTTTTGTTCAACCGAGGTAGCCATATCGGACTATCGAAAAGGATCAGACGAAGACATCGTTTGGTCATGTCGCAGTCATTACCCTTGATTAGTATGAACTCTGATTTTGTGGGTTCGAGGGGATTGCCGCCACGAACTCATTATTCGTATCGCCTTGCCCAACCCACAGGAGCAGTTTTCATGGAATTCGGATTCAAGAAGAGCCCCGTCGCCCTCGCCGCGATCTCGGCACTCAGCGTCGTCACGCTGGTCAGCCTTCCCACCACAGCCCAGGCTGCCAAGACTGCCGGCCAGTACGTCGCTGGCGACTTCCACAACCACACCACCTGCTCCGACGGTTCGATCTCGATGCAGAAGCTGGTCAAGAAGTCCACCGGCGCCATCGGCACCGACGGCTGGGGCCTCGACTGGTTCGTGCAAGCCGGCCACGGCGGCAATGGCAACCGCAATTGCACGTTGACGGAAGACGCCTCGCTGGACACGCCGGCTTATCCGTTCGTCGCGGGCACGTCCCCGGCCACCACGTGGCAAAGCACGCCGGGCACCGCTGCCGGCCCGATCACACCCAAGGGGGACGTGAGCGGCACGGCGCCGAACCAGAACGTATGGCGCTGGCAGTCGCTGCAGGAGTTCCAGTACCCGGTGATGGAGTACCTGGCGACGCTGCGCGACAAGCCTTTGTTCCTGGGCCTGGAGTCGGTGGTCGCCGGCCACGAGCACACCTCGATGTCGGTCATCACCGGCCAGTTGCCGCTGTCGTTGAACGCGGCCTCGCTGCCAGCCGCGCCGAACGCCGCGCCGGGCGCCAGCCGCTACACCGCGGTGGGCAATGCCAACGCGCTGGCCCAGTGGTCGTACTGTTTCGACCGGGGTGACACCGACACCAGCCGCGGCGCCACCAACCAGTGGGACTGCTCCTTCATTGGGGGCCTGAACAACGCCAGCCCCGACTGGAACGCCACCGCCCTCAAGCTCGGACAGGGCAGCGGTGTCGGCACCGGAACCAAGGGCCACATCAAGACCGTCGAGGCGGTGAAGTGGATGGCGCAGAACCATCCGGACGGCAGCTACTACGTTCCGGCTCACCTGGAGCGCGCTGGCCGTTTCAACCCGGACGGCAACAACGGCTTCAACGTCGAGCACCTGCGCAACTTCAACAACGCCGCCCCGCGCGTCGCGTTCGGCATGGAAACCCAGCCTGGTCATGGCGCTTCACAGCACCGCGGTGAGTACCAGCCCAATCGCCAGACCATCCAGGGCGTGCTGACAGACTCGGTCGGCACCACCACCTACGGCGGCACCGGTGTCTATGGTGCGCAGGTCGGCGGCCTGTGGGATGCGCTGCTGGGAGAAGGTCGCAACTTCTGGTTCTTCGCCAGCTCGGACTGGCACAACCGCGGCTCCTTCGGTCCGGACGATCGCCGTTCGACGCAGGACTTCCTGCCCGGCGAATACCAGCGCAACTACACCATGGTTCGCAATGGCGCCGACAAGCTGCGTCCGCAGACCATCGTCGACGGCCTGCGCACCGGCAACAACTTCGCCGCCAGCGGCCAGTTGATCGATCGCATGGCCTTCATCGCCTGCGAAGCCTACACAGGCATCGCGGCCCGCAAGGACAGCACCGTCGAAGGCTGGGCATTGGCAGCCGCCCAGGGCAACACCGACATCGACAAGCCGGGCTGCGCCACCATGGGCGAGAAGCTGGTGGTCCGTCCGGGCGCGACGATCATCGTGTCGATCGTTGTCCGCGATCCGTCTGGCGCGAACCATTCACCGTACACCTTCGCCAACCCGTCGCTGCTGCAGATCGGCGTCACTCAGCCGCTGGACCACCCCGTGCTGGATCACATCGACGTGGTGCGCGGCATGGTCACCGGCTACAAGACCCCGGGCTCCGCGGACTATTCGGGCGCATGGCCCTCCAACGCCGGCTGGCTGGACAGCAACCCGGCCTCGTCCACCTTTGGCCAGACTCAGCCGCTGAGCAGCGTTCCGGTCGCAACACGCAACGACAGTGCGGCTGTGGTCAAGACCTTCAACGGCGCGACCTGGACCAGCGCTGGCGGGGACTACCTGAAGATGACTTTCCGGATCCCGGCTGTTGCGGCTTCGCAGTACGTCCGTTTGCGCGGTACCAACCTGCCGCCATCCGTGCCCTACGAAACCGACGCAAGCGGCAACCCGCTGGCCGACATCGTCACCAACGCCGGCAGCACGGCCAATCTGCGCATCCCCTGCGAAGTGGCCGCACCGGTCGGCGACGCGCCGACCGAGTTCAATCGTTGCCCGTCGCACATGGCAACCTCGACCAGCACGCTCGCCAATGTCAACGGCGCCATGAGTGGCCGCAAGGCAGTGAGCTACGACGTCGCAGCCTGGGCTGATCTGTGGTTCTACAGCAACCCGATCTACGTCCAGGTGTCGGGCTCGACAGCGGTCGCCGGCGTCAACTGATACCTTCGCGGGCAACCGCTTCTGAAGGCGCCGCGCGGCAACGCGCGGCGCCTTTTTTCATTCGAGCGAGACACGGATCCAGTGCGGTGGCGTCCGAAGTCTGAAATCGATGCCTCGTCTTCATCCTGTCTTTCTGGCGTCCTAGCATCCGGGTTTTCGTGCGCGGCGCGAGACCAAACCCGCGCGTAGTCGAACTGCAGCACGTCACCCTGTTCACTTCGAAGTCGCCATGTCCACTCCGCTACCCCGACCTGCCACAGACCCGTTCCCGCCGGTCACTCCGTCTGGCCCCTGGCCCGCCTGGCTGCGAGAACCCCTGCTTCATTTCGTCATGCTGGGGTGCGCGGTGTTCGCCGTTGATCATGTTCTTGTCAGCCGCGAGAACGACCCACACACGATCGTCGTCGGCGCCGAGGTGACCGAAGAAGCCCGGCAATTGTTCAAGTCGTCGCGCGGTCACGATCCCGACAAGGACGAGCTGCGGGCCCTGCACGAGCGGTGGATCGACAACGAAGTGCTCTATCGGGAGGGGCTCGCGTTGCGCGTCGATCGCGGCGACACGGCCATTCGGGAACGTGTGATCTTCAAGGCGCTGAGCGTGGTCGATTCAAACACCAAGCTGCCACCTTTCGACGACGAGATCTTGCGCAAGTGGTTCGAAAGCCATCGGGTCAAGTACGACGAGCCGCCGCGCTTCGATTTCCAGGAGGCCGTGCTCGCGGGAGACAACTCGGAAGCCACCGTGCGCGCCTTCGCGGAGGCACTCAATGCCGGGACGCCCGGCGAGGCCAAGGCCGGCCTGCGCGTGTTCAAGGGCCGGCCGCGCGAGAACCTCGTCCAGAGCTACGGGGCCGACTTTGCCAAGGCTCTCGAAGAAGCCCCGGTGGGCGAGTGGCGGGCCCTGGCCAGCCGCGAAGGCTGGCGAGCGATTCGCCTCGAAGCCAGCTCCCAGGCCAAGCCAGCGGATTTCCAGGCGTTGCGCGGCGTCGTGCTGCAGGACTGGACCGACGCCACCATGGCCGAGCAGCGCACAGCCGCCGTGCGCGCGCTGGGCAAGAAATACAAGGTCGTGATCGAGGATGCCGCCAAATGAGTCGCTGGCTGCGCGCGCTGCTGCTCGGATGCCTGACGCTGCTGACCACAGCGGTCGGAGCTCACGAGATGAGCATGGCGGAGATGGACTTGCGGGAAGTGTCCCGGGGCGAATTCATCTGGCAGTGGTCGGCGACCAACGACCGCACCGGTTTCATGGACCTGCAACCGGTGTGGCCCGAGGGCTGTCGCGCCGAATCGACGGTGGTGCGCTGCGGCGAGGCCGGGATGACGGGCACGCTGTCGGTGGAAGGGGTGGGCAAGCGCTATTCGGCGGCCATCGTGAAAATCCACTGGATCGACGGCCAGATGCGTGCATACACGCTCACCGCGGGCCAGCCCACCGTCCACCTGTTCGGCACGGCCGACGACCGGCGCGGCATGCAGGAGATTGCCTCGGCCTACACGGTGCTGGGCATCGAACACATCATGAGCGGCTACGACCACCTGGCCTTCGTCATCGGCCTGCTGCTCCTGGTGGGATTCGACCGGCGGCTCGTGGTCACCATCACGGCGTTCACCGTCGCCCACAGCCTGACGCTGGCGAGCAGCGCGCTCGGCCTGCTGACGTTGCGCTCGCCGCCAGTGGAGGCCACGATTGCGCTGTCGATCATGCTGGTGGCCGGCGAAGCGTTGCGCGAGCGCGAGACCCTGGCGCGCCGCTGGCCAGCGCTCGTGGCATTCCTCTTCGGCCTCGTGCACGGCCTCGGATTCGCCGGCGCCCTCAAGGACATCGGCCTGCCCGACAACCACCTGTCGATTGCACTGCTGACCTTCAATGTCGGCGTCGAGATCGGCCAGTTGCTCACGGTCGGCGTGGCTTTCGTTCTGACTCGCTGGCTGTCTCGCTATCCGTGGTCGATTGCAGCCCGCAAGCCGGTGATCTACGCCATCGGGACGATGGCTGCCTACTGGTCGTGGCTGCGCATTGCGGCGATCGTCAATCTGGTTTGAATTCATGCAGGCCGATGGGCCTCGCGCGGTCTCGAGTGCATGCATCATGCGGGTCGGCACTCCCGGCGCGAGCACCTGCTCGATCCGACCCAGACAGCATGACATCGGACCGAAGACACTTCTTGCGAAATTCCGCGGCCGCCGCGCTCGGGACCTCCACAGGCTGGCTGCTGGGCGGATGTGCTAGTGGCGGGCCAAGGAGGGAAGCCGCGAGCCCACCCCCCGAAGCAGCCCGCTTCGGGCTGGGCGTCGCCTCGGGCCACCCCAGCGCCACCGGCTTCGTGCTGTGGACGCGGCTGACCGGACCCGCGCTGCCCGGGCGGGTGGAGGTCAGGTGGGAACTGGCACACGACGAATCCTTCCACCGCATCGCCGCACGCGGGGTCGAAACCGCCGAGGCGGCCTGGGCGCACAGCGTTCACGCCGAACCCGGCGGGCTGGAGCCGGGGCGCTGGTACTGGTACCGATTCCAGGCGTTGGGCGACCGCAGCGTGGTCGGTCGCACCCGCACCGCGCCGTCCGCCGATGCCCGCTCGGGCGGGTCCGCAGCGCTGCGCTTCGCCATCGCCAGCTGCCAACGCTTTGACTCGGGCCACTACGCGGCCTGGCGTGACGTGGCGGAGCAGAACCTGGATCTGGTGATGTTCCTCGGCGACTACATCTACGAATCCAGCTCGAGGCCCGACAGCCTGCGCCGGCACGAAGGAGGGGCGACACGCACGCTGGACGAGTACCGCGCCCGCTACGCCACCTACAAGCGAGACCCGCTGCTGCAGGCCGCACACGCCAGCGCCCCGTGGCTCATGGTCTGGGACGATCACGAAGTCGAAAACGATTACGCCGGCCTGCAGGGCCCGCACCTGCAGCCCGATTTCGCGACTCAGCGTGCAGCGGCGTACCAGGCGTACTGGGAGCACATGCCGTTCCCGAACTCGGCGAGGCCCCGGCTCGGCGTGCCGGGTGGCTCGATGCGCATCACCGGGCGGCTGGACTGGGGTGCGCTGGCGCGCATCCATCTGCTCGACGATCGCCAGTACCGCGCCACCCAGGCGTGCCCGCGTCCCGGGCAGGGCGGCGCGAACACCCTCCCGCTGAGAGACTGCCCGGCGCTGCTCGACCCGAGGCGCAGCCTGCTCGGTCTCGATCAGGAGCGCTGGCTGGCCGAGGGCTGGGACCTGCGGCGCCCCTGGAACCTGCTCGCGCAGCAGACCCTGATGGCACGCCACAGCTGGAGCGATCCGGCCGCTGCGGCCGGCGGAACCTACTGGACCGACGGCTGGGACGGCTACGTCGCGTCGCGCAACCGGCTGCTCGGCGCGGTGGCCGAGCGCCGGGTGCCCGGCGTCGTGGTGCTCGGGGGCGATGTGCATTCCCACGTGGTCGCCGACCTGAAGGCCGATTTCGACCGCCCCGGGGCACCCACCGTCGCGACCGAGTTCTGCAGCACGTCGATCACCAGCCAGGGCCTGCCCCAGGACCGCATCGATGCCGCACGGGAATTCAACCCCCACATCCATCTCAGCCGAGGCGACCAGCGCGGCTGCATGCTGTTCACGCTCGACAGCGAGCACCTCCACGTGGCGCTGCGTGTGGTCGACGACGCATCGGACCCGGCCAGCGCGGTACGCACCAGAGCGAAATTCGTTGTGGAAGCCGCCCGGCCAGGTGCCCTGGCTGCCTGAGGCGCCGCCGGTCACAACGCCGAGGCGTGGCGGATGCCACGGGATGGTCATTTCGCTCACGCAGACCCTGCGAGCGGGTGGTGACCGGGCGGGTCGATTCGCCCCCACAATTGGGCCCCCCCGCCGATCGGGTCGATGGCGGGGACGAAAGTCGTGGTATTCGGCGAGCCTCGCGGCGCACAGCGGGGCTCGCCCAATTCCGCTTTTTCTTTACTTTGATTGGAGATCCCATGAACCGCACCGCCACGGAAAGGCAGCACACCAACCTGCCCGCCGAGTTGAAGCACCAGCGCCTGAAAGCCTGGGTGGACGAGATTGCTGCCCTGACCGACGCCGCCAACGTCTACTGGTGCGATGGCACGCAGGCCGAATACGACCGCCTTTGCGCCCAGCTGGTGGCCACCGGCACGATGAAGAAGCTGAACCCCGAGTTGCGCCCACGCAGCTTCCTGGCCACCAGCGACCCGAGCGATGTGGCGCGCGTCGAAGACCGCACCTACATCTGCAGCCAGCGCAAGGACGATGCCGGCCCGACCAACAACTGGATGCTGCCGGCCGACATGCGCGTGCTGCTGCAGACGGGCGACAAGGCGCTGTTCCGCGGCGCCATGAAGGGCCGCACGCTCTACGTGGTGCCGTTCTCGATGGGCCCGCTGGGATCGCACATCTCGCACATCGGCGTCGAACTGACCGACAGCCCCTACGTGGCGGTGAGCATGCGCACGATGACGCGCATGGGCCGTGCGGTGATCGACCTGCTGGGCAGCGACGGCGACTTCGTGCCCTGCGTGCACACCGTCGGTGCGCCACTGGAAGCAGGACAGAAGGACGTGGCCTGGCCCTGCAACAGCACCAAGTACATCGTCCACTACCCCGAAACGCGCGAGATCTGGAGCTACGGCTCGGGCTACGGCGGCAATGCGCTGCTGGGCAAGAAGTGCTTCGCGCTGCGCATCGCGTCCACCATGGGCCGCGACCAGGGCTGGCTGGCCGAGCACATGCTGATCCTCGGCGTGACCAACCCGGCGGGCAAGAAGTACCACGTCGCGGCGGCCTTCCCGAGCGCCTGCGGCAAGACCAATTTCTCGATGATGGTGCCGCCGGACGGCTACGTCGGCTGGAAGGTCACCACCATCGGCGACGACATCGCCTGGATCAAGCCGGGCACGGACGGCCGCCTGTACGCGATCAACCCGGAAGCCGGCTATTTCGGCGTGGCACCGGGCACCAACCACAAGACGAATCCGAACTGCATGGATTCGCTGAAGTCGGACGTGGTGTTCACCAACGTCGCGCTGACTGATGACGGCGACGTCTGGTGGGAAGGCATGACCGACACGCCGCCCGCACACCTGATCGACTGGCAGGGCAAGGACTGGACGCCGGCCATCGCCAAGGAAACCGGCGCCAAGGCCGCGCACCCGAATGCGCGCTTCACCGTCGCTGCGGGCAACAACCCGGTGCTCGACCCCGAATGGGACAACGCCGCCGGAGTTGCCATCGACGCGTTCATCTTCGGTGGCCGCCGCTCGACGACCGTGCCGCTGGTGACGCAGGCCCGCACCTGGGTCGAAGGCGTCTACATGGCCGCGACGATGGGCAGCGAAACCACCGCCGCCGCTGCTGGCCAGCAGGGCATCGTGCGCCGCGATCCGTTCGCGATGCTGCCATTCGCCGGCTACAACATGGCCGACCACTTCCAGCACTGGCTGAACATGGGTGACAAGCTCGCCGCCACCGGCGCCAAGCTGCCGCAGATCTTCTGCGTCAACTGGTTCCGCAAGGGTGCCGACGGCAAGTTCGTCTGGCCCGGCTATGGCGAGAACATGCGCGCCCTCGAGTGGATGCTCGGTCGTGTCGATGGCACAGCCGGCGGAGACGACAACGTGTTCGGAGTCAGCCCGCGCTACGACGACCTGCGCTGGGACGGCCTGAACTTCACCCGCGAGCAGTTCGCCAGCGTGATCGGCATCGACAAGTCCGCCTGGAAGCAGGAACTGGTCTTGCACGCCGAACTGTTCAAGCAGCTCGAATTCCACCTGCCGAGCGAACTTCCTGCCACGATGGCGACCATCGAGGAACGCCTCGGCACCTGATCGGGGAGGGCCGAAAATCCCAGGCTGTCATCTCCACCCGTGAAACTGCCTCCGGTCGGGCATCCGACCGGAGGCAGTTTTCATTGAGCGTCCCGCAAGAAGCCGCAGCGCCGTGTGATGGCATGCCGATTGCGGGAGCCTCAGCGCCGGGCCACAGAGCCCTCGAACCTCACTCATCACTCCCACAAGGAAGTCCCCGCATGGCCAACATCCACTTCATCGGCGGCGAGAAAGGCGGCGTGGGCAAGTCGCTCGTGTCGCGCCTGGTCGCCCAGTACCTGATCGACAAGGAACTGCCGTTTCTCGGCTTCGACACCGACCGCTCGCACGGCGCGCTGCTGCGCTTCTACGCCGGCTTCGCGTCGCCGGTGCTGATCGACCGCTACGAGGCGCTGGACTCGATCATCGAGGCGGCCGTCGAGCAGCCCAATCGCCGCATCCTGGTCGACCTGGCCGCGCAGACGCACGACCCGCTGGTCAAGTGGATGGACGAATCCGGAGTGCTCGACATGGCCGCCGAGGCCGGCTTCACCATCACCTACTGGCACGTGATGGATTCGGGCCGCGATTCGGTCGATCTGCTGAAGAAGCTGCTCGACCGCTTCGGCGCGCGGCTCAACTACGTGCTGGTGCGCAACCAGATGCGCGGCGACGACTTCGGCATGCTGGAGCAGTCGGGCGAGCAGGACCGCGCGCTCGGTTTCGGCGCCCGCGTGGTGACCATCAAGCACCTGAGCGACGCGGTCATCCAGAAAATCGACGCGTCGAGCAGCAGCTTCTGGGCGGCGCAGCACGATGCCGACAAGTCACGCACCGGACTCGGCATGATGGACCGCCAGCGGCTGAAAATGTGGCTGCGCGACGCGTACCAGCAGATCGACGCGGCGCAGGTCTGACGATCGGCGACGGAGTCGCCGATCAGGGGATCGGCGTCAACTTCGCCACCGACAGCGCCAGCCATTTCATGCCGTGGCGGCCGAAGTTGACTTGGGCCCGCGCGTCATCGCCGCTGCCTTCGAGCGTGACGATCACACCTTCGCCGAACTTGGTGTGGAACACGCTCTGGCCTGATTTCAGGCCGTGCGAAGGAGCCTTCGCAACGATCGACGGCGCGGCCGTTGCCACGCGCCCCGCCCCGACGATCGACCCCAGGCCCGATCCACGCGCCCACGCAGCCTGGTAGTCGCGTGCGACGCCCGAGCCGAAGGCCTGGTTTCGCGGCGTGATCCACTTCAGCGCCGCTTCGGGCAGCTCGTCGAAGAAGCGGCTCTTGATGTTGTAGCGGGTCTGGCCGTGCAGCATGCGGGTCTGGCTGCAGCTCAGGTACAGGCGCTTGCGGGCGCGGGTGATCGCCACGTACATCAGGCGGCGCTCTTCCTCCAGCCCGTCGAGATCGGACACGCTGTTCTCGTGCGGGAACAGGCCCTCCTCGAGCCCGGTGATGAACACCGCATCGAACTCCAGCCCCTTGGCCGCGTGCACCGTCATCAGCTGGATCGCGTCCTGACCGGCCTGCGCCTGGTTGTCGCCGGCTTCGAGCGATGCGTGCGTCAGGAAGGCGGCCAGCGGCGACATGATCTCGCCGGTCTCGGCATCGGGCGTGGTGATCAGTGACGCGATGCCGCTGGTCGGTTCAGGCGAGGCAGGTGTTCCAGCCAGGGCTTCGACGCCAAGGCCCGACAGCACCTTCGTCAACTCGGCATCGGCGTCGAGCGGCAGCGGCGCCCCGAACTCGTCGACCGGCAGTGCCACCGCGTCCTTGCCGAAACCTTCCTGCGTGACGAAGGCCTCGGCCGCGTTGACCAGTTCGTCCAGGTTCTCGAGCCGGTCCTGACCTTCCTTGTCGGTGCGGTAGAAATCGACCAGGCCCGAGGCCTTCAGCATGTGCTCGATGATCTCGCGCAGCGTCAGCCCGCGAGTGGCCTCGCGCATCGCGTCGACCTTGGCGACGAAGGCCTGCACGTTGCCGCCGCCCTTGCCGGCAACAGCGCCGACGCTTTGATAGAGGCTGCGCCCGCTGGCACGCGCCGCGTCCTGCAGCAGCTCGATCGTCCGCGCGCCGATGCCGCGCGTCGGAAAGTTGACGACGCGCAGGAAGCTGGTGTCGTCGTTCGGGTTCTCGATCAGCCGCAGGTAGCTCAGCGCGTGCTTGACCTCGGCGCGCTCGAAGAAGCGCAAGCCGCCGTAGACCTTGTACGGAACGCTCGCGTTGAACAGCGCGCTTTCCAGCACCCGGCTTTGCGCGTTGCTGCGGTACAGCAGCGCGATGTCCCGGCGGGCCACGCCGTCGCGGTGCAACTGCTGCGCTTCCTCGATGAACCACTGCGCTTCGGCGAAGTCGCTGGTGGCCTCGAACACCCGAATCAGTTCGCCCGGACCAGCCTCGGTGCGCAGGTTCTTGCCCAGCCGTCGCGAGTTGCGCGAGATCAGTTCGTTGGCCGCATCGAGGATGTGGCCGTAGCTGCGGTAGTTGCGCTCCAGCTTGATGACCTGCTGCACCTTGAACTCGCGCTCGAAGTCGGCCATGTTTCCGACCTGCGCACCGCGGAAGGCATAGATGCTCTGGTCGTCGTCGCCGACCGCCAGCACCGCCGTGCCATTCGGTCCCGGCGGGCCGGCGAACATCTTGAGCCAGGCGTACTGCAACCGGTTGGTGTCCTGGAACTCGTCGACCAGGATGTGCCGGAAGCGCCGCTGGTAGTGGTCACGCAGACTCGCGTTGTCGCGCATCAGTTCGTAGGTGCGCAGCATCAGCTCGGCAAAATCGACCACGCCTTCGCGCTGGCACTGCTCCTCGTAGGCCTGGTAGACCTGCACCAGCACGCGGCCCTGTTCATCGCGGACCTCGACGTCCTTCGGGCGCAGGCCTTCCTCCTTCTGTGCCGCGATGAACCAGGTGGTGGTCTTCGGCACGAAGCGCTCTTCGTCGAGCTTCATTCCCTTGATGACGCGCTTGACGGCCGACAGCTGGTCGGACGAATCGAGGATCTGGAAGCCCTGCGGCAGCCCGGCGAGTTTCCAGTGCGCGCGCAGGAAACGGTTGCACAGCCCGTGGAAGGTGCCGACCCACATGCCGCGCACCGGCACCGGCAGCATCGCGGAGAGGCGCGTCAGCATCTCCTTCGCGGCCTTGTTGGTGAAGGTCACCGCCAGCACGCCGCCGGGTGACAGCTGACCGGTCTGGATCAGCCAGGCGATGCGCGTCGTCAGCACACGGGTCTTGCCCGAGCCGGCACCGGCCAGGATCAGCGACGGGCGCGCCGGCAACGTCACCGCCGCCAGTTGCTCCGGGTTCAGCCCGCGCAACAGGTTGTCGGACGACGGCACCGCGAGGCCGGGCTCCCCTTCGACCTCACTTGTCGCCACGCTTGCGATGACTGAAGGTTCGTCCTCTTCGAACAGCGGGATCGACGGGTCGTCGTGCGGCGCGACGCCGGGGCTTTCGGAAGAGGTGGGCATCGACGGATTCTAGGAGCCGCCCTCCTACAATTCGGCCTCCGTTTTTATGCTCCCAGGTGCCCGTTTTCGCGGCGCCCAACCCGGTGTCCCCATGACCGAACTGGCCAAGTCCTTCGAACCCGCCGCCATCGAGGCCCACTGGGGGCCGCTGTGGGAGCAAAGCGGCGTCTACGAGCCGACGCTCGATGCCTCCAAGCCCTCGTTCTCGATCCAGCTGCCGCCGCCCAACGTCACCGGCACACTGCACATGGGCCATGCGTTCAACCAGACGATCATGGATTCGCTGACCCGTTACCACCGGATGAAGGGCGACAACACGCTGTGGGTGCCGGGCACCGACCACGCCGGCATCGCCACGCAGATCGTCGTCGAGCGCCAGCTGCAGGAGCAGAAGCAGAGCCGCCACGACCTCGGTCGCCCGAACTTCGTCGCCAAGGTGTGGGAGTGGAAGCACCAGTCCGGCTCGACGATCACGCAGCAGATGCGCCGCATGGGCGACAGCGTCAGCTGGAAGCACGAGTACTTCACGATGGACGACAAGCTGTCGACCGTCGTCACCTCGACTTTCGTGCAGCTGTACGAACAGGGCCTGATCTACCGCGGCAAGCGGCTGGTCAACTGGGACCCGGTGCTGAAGTCGGCGGTGTCCGACCTCGAGGTCGAGAGCGAGGAGGAAGACGGCTCGCTGTGGCACATCCGTTATCCGCTGGAGGATGGCTCGGGCGATGTGGTGGTCGCGACGACGCGGCCCGAGACGATGCTCGGCGACGTCGCGGTGATGGTGCATCCGGAGGACGAGCGCTACACCGCGCTGATCGGCAAGTGTGTCACGCTGCCGCTGTGCGGGCGCACGATCCCGGTGATCGCCGACGACTACGTCGATCGTGCGTTCGGCACCGGGGTCGTCAAGGTCACGCCGGCGCATGACGTCAACGACTACGCGGTCGGCCAGCGCCACGGTCTGCCAATCATCGGCGTGCTGACACTCGACGCGGTCATCAACGACAACGCGCCCGAGGCCTACCGCGGCCTCGACCGCTTCGTCGCCCGCAAGCGCGTCGTGGCGGATCTGGATGCACAGGGCTTCCTGGTCGAGGTCAAGAAGCACAAGTTGATGGTGCCGCGCTGCGCGCGCACCGGCCAGGTGATCGAGCCGATGCTGACCGACCAGTGGTTCGTCGCGATGACCAAATCGGGCCCTGACGGCAGGAGCATCGCGCAGAAAGCGATCGACGCCGTCGAGAGCGGCGCGGTGAAGTTCGTGCCCGAGCAGTGGGTCAACACCTACGACCAGTGGATGAAGAACATCACCGACTGGTGCATCTCGCGCCAGCTGTGGTGGGGGCATCAGATCCCGGCGTGGTACGGCGCGAACGGCGAACTGTTCGTCGCGAAGAATGAAGACGAGGCGCGGGCAAAGGCCACCGCAGCCGGGTACGGCGGCGAGCTGACGCGCGACCCCGACGTGCTCGACACCTGGTACTCGTCGGCGCTGATCCCGTTCTCGTCGCTCGGCTGGCCCGAAAAGACGAAGGAGCTCGACCTGTTCCTGCCATCGAGCGTGCTGGTCACCGGCTACGACATCATCTTCTTCTGGGTCGCCCGGATGATCATGATGACGACGCACTTCACCGGTCAGGTGCCGTTCCATCACGTCTACATCCACGGCCTGGTGCGCGATGCGCAGGGCAAGAAGATGAGCAAGTCCGAGGGCAACGTACTCGACCCGGTCGATCTGATCGACGGCATCTCGCTGGCGCCGCTGCTCGACAAGCGCACCGTCGGCCTGCGCAAGCCCGAGACCGCGCCGCGCGTGCGCAAGGACACCGAGAAGGAGTTTCCCGACGGCATCCCGGCCTTCGGCGCCGACGCGCTGCGCTTCACCTTCGCGTCGCTGGCCAGCCTGGGCCGCAGCATCAATTTCGACTCCAAGCGCTGCGAGGGTTACCGCAATTTCTGCAACAAGCTCTGGAACGCGACGCGCTTCGTGCTGATGAACTGCGAGGGTCAGGACTGCGGTCTGGCCGAGCACACGAAGGCCCAGTGCGAACCGGGCGGTCCGGCCTACAAGTACCTGACGTTCTCGCAAGCCGACCGCTGGATCACCGGCGAGCTGCAGCGCGTCGAAGCGGCGGTCGAGCAGGGCTTCGCCGACTACCGGCTCGACAACGTGGCGAACGCGATCTACTCGTTCGTCTGGGACGAGTACTGCGACTGGTATCTCGAGATCGCGAAGGTGCAGATCCAGACCGGTGAGGAATCTGCGCAGCGCGCCACGCGCCGCACGCTGATCCGCGTGCTGGAAACGGTGCTGAGGCTGCTGCACCCGATCACGCCGTTCATCACCGCCGAGCTGTGGGAGCGGGTCGCGGTGGTGGCCGGTCGCAAGGCGGAGGGCTCGAACGACAGCCTGGTCACGGCGCCCTACCCGAAGGCGCAGCTCGAACGCATCGATGCGACAGCCGACGCCTGGGTCGAACAGCTCAAGGGCATGGTCGGCGCGTGCCGGCGCCTGCGCAGCGAGATGAGCCTGTCGCCCGACAAGCGGGTGCCGCTGATGGCGCTGGGCGACGCCGCCTTCGTGCAGGCCGCCACGCCACTGCTGAAGGTGCTGGCCAAGGTGTCGGACGTGCAAGTGCACACCGATGAAGCGGGCTACGCGCAGGCGACGCTGAACGCGCCGGTGGTCGAGTTCGGTGGCACACGCCTCGCTCTGCATGTCGAGATCGATGTCGCCGCCGAGACCGAACGCCTGCGCAAGGAAATCGCACGGCTCGACGGAGAGATCGTCAAGGGAACCGCAAAACTGGCCAACGAGAGCTTCGTGGCTCGCGCGCCAGCGGCGGTGGTGGCTCAAGAGCAGGCACGGATGGCCGAATTCACCGCCACGCGCGATCGCCTGCAGGCACAGATGGAACGCCTGTCGACGACGGCTTGACGCCCACTTCGGCTCGAATCAAACCGTTACGTTGCGGTCCTGTCCGACAAGCTGGCGTCATTTGTGCATGTGAGAATGAAATCACCGAACAGCAGCCCGCCTTGACGACAGGAGTTTGCAGATGAAGATCAACAAAGCCATCTTTCCGGTGGCCGGCCTCGGCACGCGGTTCCTGCCGGCCACCAAGGCCCAGCCCAAGGAAATGCTGCCCGTCGTCGACAAGCCGCTGATCCAGTACGCGGTCGAAGAGGCCTATGCCGCCGGTATCCGGCAGATGATCTTCGTGAACGGCCGCAACAAGCGCGCGATCCCCGATCACTTCGACACCGCCTACGAACTCGAGGCCGAACTCGAAGCAGCGGGAAAGCGGGAACTGCTGGATCTGGTGCACACGATCAAGCCCGACGACATGGAGTGCATCTACATCCGGCAACCCAAGGCCCTGGGGCTGGGCCACGCCGTGCTGTGCGCGCAGTGCGTGGTCGTCAACGAACCCTTCGCGGTGCTGCTGGCCGACGACCTGATGGTGGGCAACCCGCCGGTGCTCAAGCAGATGGTCGAGCGCTTCGCCGATTGGCAGGCCTCGATCCTCGCGGTGCAGGAAGTGCCCGTCGAGCAGACACGCCGCTATGGCATCGTGGCCGGCACACCGGTCAACGATCGCATGATGGACGTCACGCACATCGTCGAGAAGCCTGCCCCGGAAGACGCACCGTCACGGCTGGGCGTGGCCGGCCGCTACATCCTGACGCCGGGCATCTTCAAGGAGATAGCCGGCCTGCCGCGAGGGGTCGGTGGTGAGATCCAGCTGACCGACGGCATCGCCGCACTGATGCGTCGCGAAAAGGTATTTGCCTTCCGCTACGAAGGCCGGCGCTACGACTGCGGCAGCAAGGAAGGATTCCTGGAGGCCAACGTGGAGCTGGCCTTGATGCACCCGCAACTGGGGCCGGGGTTCCGCGCCTATCTGAAGACGCTGGAGCTCTGAGTCGCCGGGTTCAGCGCCTGCGCAGCAGATGCACGAACTCGTCGGAGCTGCTCGACTGCTCGACCAGTTCATTGCCGGTCTGCTTGGCAAAGGCCTGGAAGTCGCGCATCGATCCGGGGTCCGTCGACACCACCTTGAGCACCTCGCCACTCGCCATGTCCGCCAGCGCCTTCTTGGCCTTCAGGATGGGCAGCGGGCAATTGAGACCACGGGTGTCGAGTTCTTTATGGATCAGGATCATCGGTAGGCTCCGCTGTGCCGTTCGAATTCTAGGGATCAGACCGGGAACACGCCGGTCGACAGGTAGCGGTCGCCGCGATCGCAGACGATGAAGACGATGGTCGCGTTCTCGACCGTCTTCGAGAGCTCGAGCGCGACCCAGCAGGCTCCGGCCGCAGAGATACCGGCAAAGATCCCTTCCTCGCGCGCCATGCGCCGGGCCATTTCTTCGGCATCGGTTTGACTGACCGACGCGGTCTCGTCAATGTGCGTCGGGTCGTAGATCTTCGGCAGGTAGGCCTCGGGCCACTTGCGGATGCCCGGAATGCGCGAGCCCTCGCTCGGCTGCGCGCCGATGATGCGCACCGCCGGGTTCTTTTCCTTCAGGTAGCGCGAACTGCCGGTGATGGTGCCCGTGGTGCCCATCGCGCTGACGAAGTGCGTGATCTGGCCGGCGGTGTCGCGCCAGATTTCCGGGCCGGTGGTTTCGTAATGCACGCGCGGGTTGTCGGCGTTGGCGAACTGGTCGAGAACCACCCCCTTGCCATCGCGCTGCAACTGGTCGGCCAGATCGCGCGCGTGCTCCATGCCGCCGGACCGGGGCGTCAGCATCAGCTCGGCGCCGAAGGCCCGCATGGTCTGCGCACGTTCGATCGACAGGTCCTCCGGCATGATCAGGAGCATGCGGTAGCCGCGGATCGCTGCTGCCATGGCCAGAGCGATGCCGGTGTTGCCCGAGGTGGCTTCGATCAGCGTGTCGCCGGGCTTGATCTGGCCGCGCTCTTCCGCACGACGGATCATGTTGATGGCCGGGCGGTCCTTGACCGAACCGGCCGGGTTATTGCCCTCGAGCTTGCCCAGGATCACATTGCCGCGGCGCTCGGATTCAGCTCCGGGCAGGCGCACCAGACGCACGAGCGGCGTATTGCCGATCAGGTCTTCGAGCGAGGGATAGATCGGCTGCTTCTTGGCCATGCAACAAGGGATGGGTAAGCGGTCGGTCTGCGGTCCTGGATGCGGCATTGCACCGCATCGACCAACACGAAAATCTGGATGGTGCCTCCGGTCGGAATCGAACCGACACTCCGTTAAGAACCGGATTTTGAGTCCGGCGCGTCTACCAATTCCGCCACAGAGGCCCAGCGCAGACAGAGATTATTCCACAGGCACCTTGTACGCACAGTGGCCCCGGGGCCGAGTTGTGGGATCGAGTGCGAATCAAGTCCGGTTACGCTCGCGGGTCGCTTGCAACACCATCGAACCCAGGATCTCGCGCATGCCCCCGATGCCTCCCATTACCCAAGCCCTGCTGCTGATCAACATCGCGGCGTTCTGCATCGACGGGTTCTTCGGGCCCTGGTTCACACGCCTGCTGGCGCTGTGGCCTCTGGGGCACGGCTTCCTGCCCTGGCAGGTGATCACCTATGCATTCCTGCACGGCGGACTCGGCCACCTGTTCTTCAACATGCTGGGTCTGTGGATGTTCGGCTCGGAGCTCGAACGCGTGTGGGGGCCGAAGCGCTTCATCCAGTTCTACACGGCCAGCGTGCTGGCTGCGGCCGCGGCGCAATTGCTGGTCACGGCCTTGCTGGGATCGACCTATCCGACCGTTGGCGCATCGGGCGGCCTGTTCGGCCTGCTGCTCGCTTTCGGCATGATGTTTCCCAACCGCATCATCATGCCGCTGTTCCCGCCGATTCCGATGAAGGCCAAGGTGTTCGTCGCGCTGTACGGCGGGCTCGAACTGCTGCTGGGCGTCTTCGGCAGCAGCTCGGGCGTCGCGCATTTCGCGCACCTCGGCGGCATGCTCGGCGGCTTCCTGATGCTCCGCTACTGGCGCGGCCAATCGCCGTTCGGTCGCAGGCGCTGAGCGACCCGCGGCGTCAGAGGCCGTCCCGCACCGTCGGGTAACGCAGCTTCAGCCGCAGTTCGCGCTTCAGGCGCCGGTTGTCGAGCCGGCGTGATTCGCTCATGAAGCTCATCAGCATCGGCGACAGACGCTCGCGCGCCTCGTCCCGTGTGATGCGTGGTGGGCGAGGCAGGCCGCACACGTCGGCGGCCAGGTCGAAGTAATCTCCCATCGTCAGGTCGGTGTCGTCGCAGGCATGCACCACGCGCTGCGGCAGGGCCCGAGTCAGCGCCGCGACGCAGGCACGCGCCAGGTCGTCGGCGTGGATGTGGTTGGTGTACACGTCGTCCTCGGCGCGAAGCACCGCGGTGCCACGCAGCAGGCGTTCACGCGGATGGCCGCCTTCGCGGTCCGCCGCGTAGATGCCGGGAATGCGCAGGATGGCGATCCGCGCACCAAGAGCCTGCCCGTACCAGCGCACGCAAGCCTCGGCATCCGCGCGGCGCCGCGCCCGATCGGTCGCGGGGTTCGCAGTGCGCGTCTCATCGAAGCGAGCCCCCCTGCAATCGCCATACACGCCGCTGGTGCTGCCATAGACCACGCGACGCGCCCGGCCCTTGAGCGCCAGTGCGTGCAGGAGGTTGCGCGTGCGAGGGTCGGTGTGACCCTGCAGCGGCGGAGGCGCCAGGTGCAGCACCGCATCGGCCAGCCCGGCCAGGCGCGCCAGTGTCGACGGGTCGTCGAGATTGCCCAGCAGCGGTACGGCACCTGCCGCGCGCAGGGCTTCGCAGCGCGAAGGACTGGAGGTCAGCGCCAGCAGGCGATAGCGACCCTTCAGCAAGCGCAACACCCGCATGCCGACATCACCGCACCCGACGATCAACAGCACGGGACGCTTGAAAACGGAGGGAAGTGCGGGCATGGACAGCGGAAGGTGGAGAGCGCGGGCAGAATCCCGCCTCAGTTTACGTTTCGCGTGTCCCCACCATGAGCATCACCGTCATGCTGCAGCCCAGCGGCCGCAGCTTCTCCGTCCAGCGCGACGAGCCCATTCTCGCCGCCGCCCTGCGAGCCGGCATCGGCCTGCCGTATGGCTGCAAGGACGGCGCGTGCGGGTCATGCAAATGCCGGCTGCTCGCAGGCCGCGTGATCCACGGCGCGCACCAGCTCAGCGCCTTGAGCGTTGCAGAAGAGGAAAGCGGCTACGCCCTCACCTGCTGCGCGACGCCGCAGACGGACGTGGTGCTCGAAGCCCGCACCGTCGCCGGCGTCGGCGAGATGCCGGTGCGGCGCCTGCCTGCCCGAGTGACCCGCATCACCAGGCCGGCTGCCGATGTCGCGATCATCACGCTGCAACTGCCGGCCAACGAGGCCTTGCGATACCACGCCGGCCAGTACATCGACGTGCTGATGAAGGACGGCTCGCGCCGCAGCTACTCGATGGCCAACGCGCCGCACACGCAGGGCGACAAGCCGTGGATCGAATTGCACATCCGCCACTTGCCCGGCGGCCTGTTCAGCGACCAGGTGTTCGGCACCTTGAAAGAGAAGGACATCCTGCGACTTGAAGGCCCCTTCGGCACGTTCTTCCTGCGCGAGGAGTCGCCCAAGCCGATCGTGCTGCTGGCCTCGGGCACCGGCTTCGCGCCGATCAAGGCGATCATCGAGCAGCTGATCTTCAAGGGCAGCGACCGGCCCGTGGTGCTGTACTGGGGCTGCCGCACCCGCGCCGATCTGTACCTGCACGACGCAGCACTGGAGTTGGCGGCGCAGTTGCCTTCGTTGCGTTATGTGCCGGTGCTGTCCGAGCCGCTGGCGGCTGAAGCGTGGGCAGGCCGAACCGGCTTCGTGCACCACGCTGTGATGGCCGACCTGCCCGACCTGTCGGGTCATCAGGTCTATGCCTGCGGCGCACCGGTGATGGTGGAGGCGGCCCGTCGCGACTTCAGCAGTCGGTGTGGTCTGCCTGATGACGAGTTCTACGCCGACGCGTTCTTCAGCGCGGCTGACAAGGCCAGCACCGTCTCGGCTTAGCCGACCTGCGCAGCCGGACTATTCACCCAGGTAGGCGGCCCGCACCTTCGGGTCGTTCAGCAGCGCCTTCGCATCGCCGGTCATCGTGACCTCGCCCGACTCCATCACGTAGCCGCGGCTCGCGAGTTGCAGCGCGCGGCTGGCGTTCTGTTCGACCAGCAGCACCGTCACGCCCTGGTTGTGGATGTCATTGACGACCTCGAAGATCTTGTCGACCATGATCGGAGACAGGCCCATCGACGGCTCGTCAAGCAGCAGCACCTTGGGCTTGGTCATCAGCGCACGGCCCATCGCCAGCATCTGCTGCTCGCCGCCCGACATCGTGCCGGCAAGCTGGCCGTGACGCTCCTTCAGGCGCGGGAAGATCGCGAAAACACGGTCGATGTCGGCCTCGATGTCCTTGTCGGCGCGGATGAATGCGCCCATCTGCAGATTCTCGGTGATCGTCATCCGGGCGAAGGTGCCGCGGCCTTCCGGCACCATCACCAGGCCCTGCCGGACCAGGTCCCACGGACCCTGGCCCTGGATCGACCGGCCCATGAACTCGATGTCGCCACCGGCCACCGGCTGCAGTCCGGTGATGGCCTTCAGTGTGGTTGTCTTGCCGGCGCCATTCGCGCCGATCAGGCTGACGAGCTCGCCTTCCTGCACCTCGAAACTGATGCCCTTGACCGCCTGGATGCCGCCGTAGGCGACCTTCAGTCCGCGGACGGTGAGCAATGTTCTGGCCATGTTGTCGCCCCCGGATGCCGGATCAGTGTGCGGTGTGAGCCGTGCCGAGGTAGGCCTCGACGACCTTCTCGCTGCGCTGCACTTCGGCCGGCGTGCCTTCGGCGATCTGCTTGCCGTAGTCGAGCACCGTGACGCGGTCGCACAGGCCCATCACCAGTTTCACGTCGTGCTCGATCAGCAGGATGGTGCGGTTGTCGCGGCGGATGCGGTCGATCAGCTCGCGCAGCACGATCTTCTCGGTCGAGTTCATGCCGGCCGCAGGCTCGTCGAGCGCGATCAGCTTCGGATCGGTGGCAAGCGCCCGTGCGATCTCCAGGCGACGCTGGTCTCCATAGCTCAGTGTGCGCGCCTTGAACCCGGCGTACTTGCCGATGCCGACGTAGTCGAGCAGCTCCTGCGCGCGCTGCGCAATCGCCTCCTCTTCGGCCTTGAACGAGGCGGTGCGAAACACCGCCCCGAGCAATCCGGACTGCGTGCGCACATGGCGCCCGACCATCACGTTCTCGAGCGCGGTCATGTCGGCAAACAGCCGGATGTTCTGGAAAGTGCGCGCGATGCCCGCCTTCGCGACCTCGTGCACGGCGCTCGGCTGGTAGGGCTTCCCGCCCAGCTCGAAGGTGCCGGAGTCCGGGGTGTACAGCCCAGTGATGACGTTGAAGAACGTCGTCTTGCCGGCGCCGTTGGGGCCGATCAGGCCGTAGACCATGCCACGCTCGATCGTGATGTCGACGTCGGACAGCGCCTGCAGGCCGCCGAACCGCTTCGACACGGCGGCCACCTTCAACACCGCGTCAGTCACGGTGCGCCTCGCCCTGCCCCGTGGATTTGGCCACGGCAGCACGACCGCGCTCGGGCGCGGGCCACAGTCCGCGTGGGCGCGCCAGCATGATGCCGATCATCGCCAGCGCGATCAGCAGCTGGCGCAGGATCGACGCATCGAGCCGGCCGTCGGTCATCGACTGCAGCGGACCCGCGACGTAGCGCAGCACCTCGGGCAGCGCGGCCAGCAGCAGCGCACCGACGACGACGCCGGGGATGTGGCCGATGCCGCCCAGCACCACCATCGCGACGATCATCACCGACTCCTGCAGCGAGAACGACTCGGGCGAGACGAATCCCTGGAAGGTCGCGAACAGCACGCCGGCCACGCCGCCGAAGGTGGCGCCCATGCCGAAGGCCAGCAGCTTCAGGTTGCGGGTGTTGATGCCCATCGCCCTGGCGGCGATCTCGTCTTCGCGGATGGCCATCCAGGCGCGGCCGATCCGGCTGCGCTCGAGCCGGTGGCATATCACGATGGCGAGGACCACCAGCGCCAGGAACAGGTAGTAGTAGTTGGTCACCGACGGAATCTCGAATCCGGCCAGCTCCCATTTCTTGCCGAGGTCCCATCCGAACAGCGACAGCGAGTCGATCTGCCCGATGCCTCGCGGCCCGTTGGTGATGTTGAGCGGCTGCTCCAGGTTGGCCAGGAACACGCGGACGATCTCTCCGAAGCCCAGCGTCACGATGGCGAGGTAGTCACCGCGCAGCTTCAGTGTCGGCGAGCCCAGCAGCAAGCCCGCCAGACCGGCCAGCGCCGCGCCCAGCGGCAGCACGACCCAGATCGGCAGGTGCAACCCGTCAGGGAACATCGCCGCGATCGCCGGGAAGGTTTCTGTGAGGTGCGGGCTGGCGAGCAGCGCGAACATGTACGCGCCGACCGCATAGAAAGCGACGTAGCCCAGGTCGAGCAGGCCAGCGTAGCCCACCACGATGTTGAGTCCGAGCGCCAGCAACACATAGAGCAGTGCCGTGTCGACGATGCGCACCCAGGCGTTGCCGAACTGCTGCGCGATCAGCGGCAGGACCAGCAGGCCGATGGCGGCCAGCAGCATCATGCCGAGCCGGTTGCCGCGTGGGGAGGTCGAACTCATGCGCGGGTCCTCGGCCGGTCGCGATCAGCGTCAAGCACGATCGGCCACCCGCTCGCCGAGCAGTCCCTGCGGACGCAGCGTCAGCACCAGGATCAGCACGATGAAGGCAAAGATGTCCTGGTACTGACTGCCCAGCACGTCGTGGGTCAACGCGCCGATGTAGCCGGCACCCAGGGCCTCGATCAGTCCCAGCAGCACGCCACCGAGCATCGCGCCGGGCAGGTTGCCGATGCCGCCGAACACCGCCGCGGTGAACGCCTTCAGGCCCGGCAGAAAGCCCATGCTGTGCTGCACCGAGCCGTAGTTGGCTGCATACATCACGCCCGCAAGTGCGGCCAGCGCCGCGCCGATCACGAAGGTGGCCGAGATGACCACGTCGGGCTTGACGCCCATCAGCGCGGCGACTCGCGGGTTCTCGGCGGTGGCGCGCATCGCGCGTCCGAGCCTGGTGCGGTTGACGAGGAACATCAACCCGGCGAGCGTGATCGAGGTGGTCAGCAGGATCAGGATCTGCGTGGTGTTGATGACCGCGCCGCCGATGTTGAACGGCTCGCTCGGCAGCAGGATCGGGAACGGCTTCGGGTTCGGCTTCCAGATGATCATCGCCAGCGTCTGCAGCAGCAGGCTCACGCCCATCGCGGTGATCAGCGGCGCCAGCCGCGGCGCGTTGCGCAGCGGCCGGTAGGCGATCTTCTCGATGGCGAAGTTGAGCACCGAGCACACCACGATCGCGGCGATCAGCGAGATCAGCAAGATCAGCCAGCCCGGCAGGCCGCTGTCGGCCAGCGCGGAGACCACCGTCCAGCTGGTCAGCGCTCCCACCATCAGCACCTCGCCGTGCGCGAAGTTGATCAGGTTGATGATGCCGTAGACCATCGTGTAGCCGAGCGCCACCAGCGCGTACACGCTGCCGAGCACCAGGCCGTTGATGATCTGCTGGATGAAGGTGTCCATCTCGGGTCGCGTTCTCGTCGGTGTCAAGTGCGCGGGAGGGCGCTACGACTTCTTCTTTGCTGCGTCGTTCAGCCGACGCAGCTCTTCGAGCTTTTCCCCTATGCGAATTTCGAGCCCGCGCGGCACCGGCTCGTAGAAGCGCGGCCCGTCGACGTCATCGGGCCAGTAGCGCTCGCCGGCCGCAAAGCCGCCTTCCTCGTCGTGCGCGTAGCGGTAGCCGCGGCCGTAATCGAGGTCCTTCATCAGCCGGGTCGGCGCATTGCGCAGCCGCAGCGGCACCGCACGGGTGCCGTCCTGCGCGATGAAGGCCTTCACACTCTTGTAGGCGCGGTAGACAGCGTTCGACTTGGGCGCCACCGCCAGGTAGACCACCGCCTGCGCCAGCGCCAGCTCGCCCTCGGGCGAACCGAGCCGCTCGTAGGTCTCGGCGGCGTCGAGAGTCATCCGCAGCGCGCGCGGATCGGCCAGGCCGATGTCCTCGCTCGCCATGCGAACGAGCCGTCGCGCCGCGTAGCGGGGATCGACGCCGCCATCCAGCATGCGAACGAACCAGTACAACGACGCATCGGGGTCGCTGCCGCGCACCGACTTGTGCAGCGCGGAGATGGTGTCGTAGAACTGCTCGCCACCCTTGTCGTAGCGGCGCAGTTGCTCACCGAGCGAGCGTTCGAGTTGCGCCTCGTCGATTTCGATCAGCCCGGGCTGATCTTTCGCGGCATCGGCCGCCATGTCGATCAGGTTCTCGTAGGCGTTCAGCAGTCGCCGAGCATCGCCGTCGGCATAGGCAACCAGGCGGTCGCGCGCGGCATCGGACAACGGTGGCGCGGAAACCAGTTCGCGGGCTCGAGACAGCAGTTCGACCAGGTCGGCTGAATCCAGACTTTTCAGCACATGCACCGTGGCGCGCGACAGCAGCGCGGAGTTGACCTCGAACGACGGGTTCTCGGTGGTCGCGCCAATGAAGGTGAACAGCCCGGACTCGACGTGTGGCAAGAAGGCGTCCTGCTGCGCCTTGTTGAACCTGTGCACCTCGTCGACGAAGACCACGGTGCGACGGCCCGCCGGCTGCAATGCCTGGGCGCGCTCGACCGCCTCGCGGATGTCCTTGACGCCACCGAGCACCGCCGAGATCGCGATGAACTGCGCGTCAAAGGCATCGGTCATCAGCCGCGCCAGCGTGGTCTTGCCGACGCCGGGCGGGCCCCACAGGATCATCGAATGCAGGCGCCCTGAATCGAAGGCCGAGCGCAGCGGCTTGCCGGGGCCGAGCAGGTGCTTCTGACCGATCACCTCGGCCAGCGTGCGCGGGCGCAGCCGTTCGGCCAGGGGCTGTGCGGCGTCCGACGCATGAGCCACCGAAGCATGTGCCAACTCAGGCACCGTGTCTTCCAGCGGCAGGGGCAGCGACGTCATGCACCGGATTGTCGCAGTCGCTGCACACGCGCCCGGTCACTGCTCCAGAACGTCGGCGCCCTTGGGAACAGCGAACTTGAAGGTCTGCGGCGACAACTCGACATTGAGGGCGAACTGCGCGAAGGTCAGTCGCGAACGCTGCGCGAAGTTGTCGACGATCTCGACCGCCGCGAGTTGCTTGCCACGAAATCCGACGCGCATCGACTCGAAGGTGCCGTCCTTCGCCTTGGGCGTGGCCTGGGCCCAATCGAGCCCGTCTCTCGTCGCCAGCGCCACCAGATCGAAATCACGCACCAGATCGCCGCCAGCCAGCAGCGCCGCGGGCGTGGTGCCCAGCGCCTGCGAGAACTTGCGGACGCTGACCTGGTTGAGATCGGCGTCGTAGATCCAGACCTTCTGGCCGTCGGCGACGATCAGCTGTTCGAACGGCTTGGTGTAGGCAAAGCGGAAGCGATCGGGCCGGGCGAACTCGAAGCTGCCACTTGATGTCTTCGTCTTGGCGCCATCCGGCGAAGTGACTGTCTGCGTGAAACTCGCACGGCCAGTCCTGACTTCCTGCACGAAGGATTTCAGCGCATCGACCGCGTCGGCGCGGGCCGACAGCGGTGCGGCGGTGAGCAGCGCGAACGCCAGCCAAGCACCCGAATGGACCGCAACAGTCCGGGTCATTCGCTGCGCGCCGGGACGATGATGTCGCGATTGCCGTTGGTGCCCATAGACGATACGAGCCCGGATTTCTCCATTTGTTCCAGCAGGCGCGCCGCGCGGTTGTAACCAATGCGCAGGTGGCGCTGCACCAGCGAGATCGACGCGCGCTTGTGCTGCAGCACGATGGCCACCGCCGAGTCGTACATCGCGTCGCTCTCGTTGCCGGGGCCGCCTCCGTCGTTGACGGCGATCTCGCCCGACTCACCGTCGAGCACGCCGCCTTCGAGGATGCCTTCGATGTAGTTCGGCTCGCCCTGGCTCTTCAGGTAAGCGACGACGCGATGCACCTCGTCGTCGCTGACAAAGGCGCCATGCACCCGAATCGGCAGACCGGTGCCCGATGGCATGTAGAGCATGTCGCCCATGCCGAGCAGCGCTTCGGCGCCCTGCTGGTCGAGGATGGTGCGGCTGTCGATCTTGCTGCTGACCTGGAAGCTCAGCCGCGTCGGGATGTTGGCCTTGATCAGGCCGGTGATCACATCGACGCTGGGGCGTTGCGTGGCCAGGATCAGGTGGATGCCGGCGGCACGGGCCTTCTGCGCGAGGCGGGCGATCAGTTCCTCGATCTTCTTGCCGACCACCATCATCAGGTCGGCCAATTCGTCGATCACGATCACGACATGCGGCAGACGCTCCAGCGGCTCGGGCGCCTCCGGGGTCAGGCTGAACGGGTTGCCCATCGTCTCGCCACGCTCGGCTGCGTCGTCTATCTTCTTGTTGTAGCCCGCCAGGTTTCGCACGCCCAGCTTGCTCATCAGCTTGTAGCGGCGCTCCATCTCGCCGACACCCCAGTTCAGCGCATTGGCCGCCTGCTTCATGTCGGTGACGACCGGGCAGAGCAGGTGCGGAATCCCTTCGTAGACGCTCATCTCGAGCATCTTCGGGTCGATCAGGATCAGCCGCACATCGCGCGCCTCGGCCTTGTAGAGCAGGCTCAGGATCATCGCGTTGATGCCCACCGACTTGCCGGCGCCGGTGGTGCCGGCAACCAGGCAGTGCGGCATCTTGGCCAGGTCGGCCACCACCGGCGCGCCGACGATGTCCTTGCCCAGGCCCATCGTCAGCATCGACGACGCGCTGTTGTAGACCTGCGAACCGAGGATCTCCGACAGGTGGATCGTCTGCCGGCGCGCGTTGGGCAGTTCCAGCGCCATCGTCGTCTTACCAGGGATGGTTTCGACGACGCGAATGCTGACCAGGCTCAGGCTGCGCGCCAGGTCCTTCGCCAGGTTGAGCACCTGCGCTCCCTTGACGCCGGTGGCCGGCTCGATCTCGTAGCGCGTGATCACCGGGCCCGGCGACGCGGCCACGACGCGCACCTCGACACCGAAATCCTTCAGCTTCTTCTCGATCAGCCGCGAGGTCATCTCCAGCGTCTCGGGCGACACGGTCTCGGTGCGGCCCGGCGCGGCGTCGAGCAGGTCGACCTGCGGCAGCCTGGTGTCGGCCAGTTCGACGAACAACGGCTTCTGCCGTTCCTTGACGACGCGCTCGCTCTTCGGTACCTCGACCACCGGGGTCTCGATGACGATCGGCGCGTGATCCTCGTGCAGCAAGTGCTCGACCTCGACCACGTCCTCGCGTTCGCGCAGTGCCTGCTCGCCGAGTCGGATGTCCTCGGCCATTTCGATGCGCTCGACACGGCGATCGCGCCAGGCATCGAGCCGCTCGCCGATCGCGTCGGCCGCTTGCAGCCACGAGAAGCGGAAGGCCAGCGACGAGCCGACCACCATCGCGGCGATCCACAGCACGCCCGAACCGGCGAAGCCGAGCCACTTCATGCTCAGCGGCCCGAGCAGGTACCCCAGCACACCGCCGGCGTGGCCTCCAGGCAGCCGGAGTTCCCAGTGGTACATGCGCGTCCACTCCAGCGCAGTGCTCGCCGACAGCAGCAGCGCGAGTCCGAACCAGAACCCCCACATCGGCCAGACCGGCCGCTCTGGCAAGGGATTGGCAGCATCGGTGCCGGCGCCGCGGAGCAGGTCGGCGAGCGCAGCGAGCCAGCGATGCAGGGCAACGGCCATCAACCACCACACGGAAAAGCCGAACAGGAAGAACGACGCGTCGGAGAACCAGGCCCCGATCGCGCCGGCCTTGTTGCGAGCCAGTTCGCCGGCGCCAGATGTGGAGAAGGCGGCGTCCTGCGGACTGTGCGACGCAAGAGCGATCAGCATCAGCAACCAGGCAGCGCCGCCAATGAGCAGCCGAGCCTGACGCGGCCAGTTCGACGGGTGCGCCGGGGAGCCCGGGGCGTTTGCGCCGTTCCCGTGATCGCGGGAATCACCGGCCGCGGAGGTGCGGTGAGCGGCAGAGGAATCTGCCGCAGCAGAACGGAGCGATCCGAGCGGAAATGTCATCCGCTCATTGTGGCGGAATGTGGCCGGCGACCGGGACGAACCCGGCCCGCAGCGCGACTCAGGTCAGGCGCTCCTTCAGCACCACAGAACCGTTTTCCTGGGTCTCGATCATGCCGCGCTCCTCCAGATCCTTCATGACACGGCTGACCATCTCGCGGGACGCACCGACGACCTTGGCGAGGTCCTGGCGCGACACCTTGTTGCGGATGATCTTGGTGTCCCCGATGACTTCAGCCATGTCGAGCAGCGACCGCGCGACGCGTCCATACACATCGAGCAGCGCCAGCGATTCGATCTGCCGGTCGGCGCTGCGCAGACGCGCCACCAGGCCGCGCATGATCGCGTAGGACAGGCTGGAGTTCTCCGGCAGGCAGCGGGCGAACTCGGGGCGGCCGAGTATCAGCATGTCGGTCTGGATCTCGGCACGCACCGTGGCGGAATGCGGCTCGTTGTCGATGAGGCTCATCTCGCCGACGTAGTCGCCAGACTGCAGCACCGCGAGGATCACCTCCCGGCCGCGCGAGTCGGCTGTGAGCACGCGCGCCCGACCGGTCAGCAGGATGAACAGGGCATTCGACTTGCGACCGTGCTCGACGATGATTTCACCGCGGCGGTAGCGGCGCTTGACGACGCTGTCGGCGATGCCCTGGGCCTGGTCATTGGTGAGCAGCGAAAAGATCGGCACGCGCCGGATCAGGTCGAGGTTCGAAAGCATCGCCATCGTGGAGCTCCTTTTGTGGACGTTATCGGCGTTATCGGCAGGACGTGTGAGGAATTCACTGGACAAAGGAAATTTCTCTATTGTCGCCATTGCTTCAGCCGCCGCCCCAGCTGTAGTGGGCGTGTCAAACTGAAAGGGTTTTCTCCATTTTCCGCACCGCCATGAGCACCACAAACACCCACGCACGCGTCCTGATCCTGGGGTCCGGCCCAGCCGGTTACTCGGCAGCGATCTACGCAGCCCGCGCCAACCTGAACCCGATGCTGATCACCGGCATCGCCCAGGGTGGTCAGTTGATGACGACCACCGATGTCGACAACTGGCCCGCCGACGTCGACGGGGTGATGGGGCCGGACCTGATGCAGCGCTTCCAGAAGCATGCCGAGCGCTTCAACACGCAGATCGTTTTCGACCACATCAACCAGGTTGATTTTTCCGAGCGCCCGTTCAAGTTGCAAGGCGACTCCGGAAGCTACACCTGCGATGCGCTGATCATCGCCACCGGCGCTTCGGCCAAGTACCTGGGTCTGCCGTCGGAGCAGGCCTTCATGGGGCGGGGCGTCAGCGGTTGCGCGACCTGTGACGGTTTCTTCTATCGCGGCCAAGAAGTCTGCGTCGTCGGCGGGGGCAACACCGCGGTCGAGGAAGCGCTCTACCTGTCGAACATCGCAAACACGGTGAACCTGATTCATCGGCGCGACAAGTTCAAGGCCGAAGCCATCCTGGTCGACAAGCTGATGGACAAGGTGGCTGCCGGCAGGGTGAAGCTGCACCTGTGGAACACGCTCGACGAGGTGCTGGGCGACGCGTCGGGCGTCACGGGCGTGCGGATCCGCAACGCAAGGGACAACTCGACAAGCGATTTGGCGCTGCATGGTTGCTTCATCGCGATCGGCCACCAGCCCAACACCGAGATCTTCGCTGGCCAGTTGGAGATGAAGGACGGCTACATCATCACCAAGGGCGGACTCAACGGCATGGCGACGATGACCAGCGTGCCGGGCGTGTTTGCCGCCGGTGACGTGCAGGACCACGTCTACCGCCAGGCCATCACCAGCGCAGGCACCGGTTGCATGGCCGCTCTGGACTCGCAACGCTTTCTCGAACAGTGATCGGTACGGCCTCCTGCCACACAAGCCGGAAGCCGGTTATACTTGCGGGCTTCGCTGCGCTTGGAGCCTCTGTGATCTGAGGGTCGTCGTGCAGCGGTCACGCAGGCGCAAGCCTCAATGCAGCTCACGCCCATGGCGCTCTGCATCAGCGATCTCAAACACGAACCTATTGGAGCAGCGGCATGGCACGCGTCTGTCAAGTCACGGGGAAGCGCCCGATGTCGGGAAACAATGTTTCCCATGCGAACAACAAGACCAAGCGTCGTTTTCTGCCGAACCTGCAATACCGCCGGTTCTGGCTCGAGACCGAAAACCGGTGGGTGCGCCTGCGCATTTCTAACGCGGCACTGCGCTTGATCGACAAGGTGGGCATCGAGAAGGTCGTTGCCGACCTGCGCGCCCGCGGCGAAATCTAATTCAGGAGCGGATCATGGCAAAAGGTGGACGCGAGAAGATCAAGCTGGAATCGTCGGCTGGGACCGGTCATTTCTACACGACCGACAAGAACAAGAAGACGAAGCCCGAGAAGATCGAGATCATGAAATTCGATCCGAAGGCTCGCAAGCATGTGATGTACAAGGAAACGAAGCTGCGTTAACAGCGTCGAGCCCAACAAAAAACCCGCTGGACTCCAGCGGGTTTTTTGTTGACCGTCCGCGCCGGGACCGGCAGAGCCTCCGAGGTCAGGCGTGCGCAGCGCGAAGCTTCAGTGCAAAGTCCTGCAGAGCAGTGATGCCGCTGTCTTCGGCCTTCTTGCACCAAGCCTGCAGATCGACCACCAACTGGTCGGCCGACACATTGGTACGCGTCCAAAGCTGACGCAACTCCTCGCGCATCGCCACCAGCTTCGACAGCACAGCGTTCTGCGCGCACACAGTCGCCACCCGTTCCTGCACGACGAGGGGAATCCTGTCGCTGTCACGGTGCAGCCAGCGCTTGGCCAGTCGCATGTCCTTCCAGCGTGCGGTGTTCTCGCCACCTTCGGCCTTGAGACGCGCCAGCTCGCTGCGGCACTCGTCGCGCAGATGCGCAGCATACTTGGCCATCACCTCGTAGCGATTGGCGATGATCGCCTCGAGCGTCTTGGAGTCGGCCACGGCCTTGATCGCGCCCAGCTTCAACTGAGGTGCCGTCTTGCGAACCTTGGCCAGGCCCAGCATTTCCAGCCCGCGGATGTAGGCCCACCCGATGTCGAACTCGTACGGCTTGACCGACAGCTTGGCGGAGGTCGGATACGTGTGATGGTTGTTGTGAAGTTCCTCGCCGCCGATGATGATGCCCCAGGGCGAGATGTTGGTGGAGGCGTCTGGCGCCTCGAAATTGCGATAGCCCCACCAGTGGCCCAGCCCGTTGATGATGCCGGCGGCAGTCACCGGAATCCAGATCATCTGCACCGCCCAGACCGACAATCCCGCGGCACCGAACAACGCCAGATTGATCAGCAACATCAGGCCCACGCCCTGCCAGCTGTAACGGGTGTACAGATTGCGCTCCAGCCAGTCGTCGGGTGTTCCGTGGCCGTACTTGGTCAGGGTCTCCTGATTTTTCGATTCGACTCGGTACAACTCGGCGCCGGTCAACAGCACGGTCTTGATGCCACGGGTTTGCGGGCTGTGGGGATCCTCGGGGGTCTCGCACTTGGCGTGGTGTTTGCGGTGAATGGCAACCCACTCCTTCGTGACCTGCCCGGTCCCCAACCACAGCCACAGCCGGAAAAAATGCGACGGTATGGCGTGCAGATCTAGGGCGCGATGCGCCTGCGATCGATGCAGGAAGATGGTGACCGCCGCAATCGTGATGTGCGTGGTGACCAATGCATACAGAACGATCTGCCACCAGGTCGTTTCGATCAGGCCATGCGCCAACCAATTCAACAGACTGTCCGAAACCGTCGTCAACATACTCATGAAATCAAATCCACGTTGTGGCAAATAAAACCCACCTATTGTAGGCGTCGACCACTCACCCCGATCAGACGATTAACGGGACGACCAGACCTCATTCCTAACTGGTGCCATTCGCCCTCGAATCAAGCGCGCTGCCAGACAGCAGCAAAAAAGCCATCGGTGCCATGGCGATGCGGCCACAAGCGCAGGTACGGGCCCCGAACCAGCATGTTTGCCTGGTCGACGTGGGCGGCGCCCAGCACTTCGTCGGCCGCAAGCGGCTTGAAATCACGGCCGTGCTGCGCCGAGAACACCTCGGCGATGCCCTCGTTCTCGTCCTGCAGCAGACTGCAGGTGGCGTAGACCAGCCGGCCGCCCGGTTTCACCAGACGTGACGCGCTGGCCAGGATCGCAGCCTGCTTCACCTTCAGTTCCTCGACCGACTGCGGCGACTGCCGCCACTTCAGGTCGGGGTTGCGACGCAGCGTGCCCAGGCCCGAACAGGGCGAATCGACCAGCACGCGGTCGATCTTGCCGGCCAGCCGCTTGATGCGGTCGTCGCGTTCGTGCGCGATCTGCACTGGATGCACGTTGGACAGCCCGCTGCGCGCCAGCCGCGGCTTCAGCGAAGCCAGCCGATGCCCGGAGGTATCGAACGCGTACAGGCGACCGGTGTTGCGCATCGCAGCGCCGAGCGCCAGCGTCTTGCCGCCCGCACCGGCGCAGAAGTCGACGACCATCTCGCCACGCTTGGCATCGGTCATCAGCGCGAGCAGCTGGCTGCCTTCGTCCTGCACCTCGACATCGCCACGCAGGAACACCTCCAGCTTGTGTAACGCCGGCTTGCCTTGAATGCGCAGACCCCACGGCGAGTACGGTGTCGGCACCGCCTCGATGTTGGCGGCGGCAAACTCGGTCTGCACCGCCTCGCGCTTGGCCTTGAAGGTGTTGACCCGCAGATCGAGTGGCGCACTGCCATTGAGCGCCTCGACCAGCGGCCAGAACTCGTCACCAACCTCGGCCTGCAGCCGCTCGGCCAGCCATTCGGGCAGGTTATGGCGAAGTTTTTCCGGCAAGGCGCTGCGATCGACGGTGCCGACCTTTTCCAGCCACTGCACCTCGTTCTCCTGCAAGGCGGCGCGCAGAAAGGCGGCGTTGCCCTGCCAACCAAGCAAGACGAGGCGACGCTCCGTCTCGCCCTTGCCGGACTGCGCCAGGTGCTGGAACAGCGGGCGCTGCCGCAGCACGGTGTAGGTGGTCTCCGCCAGCGTGTGGCGCTCGCGCATGCCGAGCCCGCGGTTCTGGCGGAAGAAGTCGGAGACGACGTTGTCGGCTGGGGAATCGAACTGCATCACCCGGTGCAGCAGTTCGGTGGCGAGTTCGATCAGGGCGTTAGGGTGCATCCGGCCGATTATCCGGGGCGCCTTCGATCAGCGACTGCGATTCGCCGGTGCGCAGCACGATCCGGCCATCGTCGGTGGGATCGAGCAGACCCTCGACCCACCAGCGCACCGCCCGCGGGTACAGCCGGTGCTCCATTGCCAGCACGCGGGTCGCCAGCGTGTCTTCGGTGTCGCCGGGGCGCACCGCGACCACCGCCTGCGCGACGATCGGGCCGTGGTCGAGCTCTGGCGTCACCACATGCACCGTGGTCCCGGCCAGCTTGCAGCCCGCCTCGATCGCACGGCGGTGCGTGTGCAGACCGGGAAACGCGGGAAGCAGCGACGGGTGGATGTTGAGCATGCGGCCGGCGTAGTGCTGCACGAAGCCCGGCGTCAGGATGCGCATGAAGCCCGCCAGCACGACCAGATCGGGCGAAAACCTGTCTATGGCCTGCGCCAGCGCCGCATCGAACGCTTCGCGCTCATCGAAATCGCGGTGGCTCACGACCGCCGTCGCGATGCCCTGCGACCGAGCGTGGTCGAGGCCGGCCGCATCGGGGCGGTTGCTGATGACCGCCGCGATGCGCGCATCCCAGCCCTCGGCAGCACAGGCGTCGGCGATCGCCACCATGTTCGAGCCGCGACCAGAAATGAGGATGACGAGGTTCTTCATGGTGCGTTGGCGATGACCTGGCAGAGTCGGCGCCGCAGTGTATCGGGACGCCAGGGGGCTCAAACCTACAATCGCCACCCTCACCACCGAGCGCTTCCATGAAACAGAGAGTCCTGTCCGGCATGCGTCCCACCGGCGCCCTGCACCTCGGCCATTACCACGGCGCCCTGAAGACCTGGGTGCGCCTGCAGGCTGATTTCGACTGCTTCTATTTCGTCGCCGACTGGCATGCGCTGACCACGCACTACGAGGACCGCGAGGTCATCGAGAAGAACGTGTACGACATGGTGATCGACTGGATCGCCGCCGGGCTCGATCCCGAACAATGCACGATCTTCATCCAGAGCCGCCTGCCCGAGCACGCCGAGCTGTTCACGCTGCTCGCGATGGGCACGCCGCTGGCGTGGCTGGAACGCATGCCGACCTACAAGGACCAGATGGAGAAGTTGAAGGACCGCGATCTCGCGACCTACGGCTTCCTCGGCTACCCACTTCTGCAGGCGGCCGACATCCTGATCTACAAGGCGGCGTTCGTACCGGTTGGCGAAGACCAGGCGCCGCACGTCGAGATCACCCGCGAGGTCGCGCGCCGCTTCAACCATTTGTACGGCCGCGAAGCGAATGCCGAAGCGCTGGCGCTGGCCGTCGTCAAGAAGATGAGCAAATCCGACGGCAAGGCATTCAGCGCGGCCCGCAAGGCCTTTCAGGAGACCGGCAGCGAGGCCGCACTCGAACAGGCGCGTGCACTGATCGCCGCTGGCGGCGCGTTGAGCGAAGTCGACCGCGAACGCCTCGAAGCCTTCCTGCGCGGCACCGGCAAGAGCATCCTGCACGAGCCGGCGGTGCTGCTGACCGAAGTCAGCAAGCTGCCCGGGCTCGATGGCGCGAAGATGAGCAAGAGCTACGGCAATGCCATCGCAATGCGCGAGGAGCCGGCCGAGGTCGAACGCAAGATCAGGCGCATGCCGACCGATCCGCAGCGCGTGCGCCGCACCGACGCTGGCGACCCGGATCGCTGCCCGGTGTGGCAGTTCCACCGGGTCTATTCAGGCGACGAGACGAAGGACTGGGTCGTCAAGGGGTGCAGGAGCGCCGGCATCGGTTGCCTGGAGTGCAAGCAACCGGTGATCGACGCGATCCTGCGCGAGCAGCAGCCCTGGCGAGAGCGCGCCGAGGCCTATTTGACGAACCCGAAGCAGGTGCAATGGATCGTCGAAGTCGGCACCGAGCGCGCGCGCACCGTGGCGCGGGAGACGATGCGGGATGTGCGGGATGCGATGGGGATCAACTACTGATCGCTTTGCACCGCTGCCCGCCTGTGGGCTTGTGTGCGGCGCTGTCGGCAAGGCCTCGACTCACAACGCGAGAAAGTGCTCGCGGTAGTGGGCAAGCTCTTCGATCGACTCGCGGATGTCGGCCAGCGCGGTGTGCGCCTGAGCCTTCTTGAAGCCGTCCAGGATGCCGGGCTTCCAGCGCTTGGCCAGCTCCTTCAGTGTGCTGACGTCGAGGTTTCGGTAGTGGAAGAATGCTTCCAGCGTCGGCATCGTCCTGGCGAGAAATCGCCGGTCCTGGCAGATGCTGTTGCCGCACATCGGCGATTTGCCCCTGGGCACGTGCTGCTGCAGGAAGGCGATGATCTGGGCCTCGGCCTGCGCCTCGTCGATCGTCGACGCCTTGACCCGATCGATCAGGCCGCTGCGGCCGTGGGTGCCCTTGTTCCAGGCGTCCATCGCATCGAGCGCGGCATCGCTTTGATGCACGGCCAAGGTTGGTCCCTCGACGCGCACATTCAGATGCGAGTCGGTGACGATCACCGCAATCTCGATGATCCGGTCGGTCTCCGGGAACAACCCGGTCATCTCGAGGTCGATCCAGATCAGGTTCTGGTCGTTTCTGGCTAGCGTTTCGGTCATGGCATGAACTCCTTGCCGCGATTCTCGTATGACATTCCACCCGCCCTACACTGCGCAGCGATGCCCAATCCCTCCGATTTCTCCACCAGCCCCGCCTTCGTGCTTGTTCTGGTATTCGCGGCGGCACTCGTCGTTTCGCTGCTCGTCAGGTTCTGGCTGGCCATGCGGCAGATGCGACATGTCGCCGCTCACAGTGGCGCGGTGCCTGAGGCCTTCTCCGGCACGGTGACGCTGGAGGCGCATCGCAAGGCGGCCCGCTACACCCTGACAAAGGGCGGTTTCGGGCTGTGGACGATGGCCTTCAGTGCGGTGGTGCTGGTCGGCTGGACGTTGCTCGGCGGCGTGGGGCTGCTCAACGTCGCCGTGCGCGACACGATTCAACCGCTGTTCGGCAACATGGCGTACCAAGTGGCCTTGCTGGCCGCGTTCGTGCTCATCGGCGCGCTGCTTGATCTGCCGTTCGAGCTGTACAGCACGTTCCGAATCGAGCAGGCCTTCGGCTTCAACCGGATGACCTGGAAGCTTTACCTCGTGGATGCCGTCAAGGGCCTGCTGCTCGGCGTGCTGATCGGGCTGCCGCTGGCCGCCGGCCTGCTGTGGATCATGGGCAGCACCGGCCGCCTGTGGTGGCTGTGGGCGTGGGGCGCATGGATGTCGTTCAACCTGCTGGCACTGGTGCTGTACCCGACACTGATCGCACCGATGTTCAATTCCTTCAAGCCGCTCGCGGACACATCACTCGAAGCCCGCGTGCAGACGTTGATGGCGAAATGCGGTTTCTACGCCAAGGGCCTCTTCGTGATGGACGGCAGCCGGCGATCGGGGCATGCCAACGCGTACTTCACCGGCTTCGGCGCAGCCAAGCGGGTGGTGTTCTTCGACACGCTGCTCGACAAGCTGTCACCGAGCGAGGTCGAGGCGGTGCTGGCGCATGAACTCGGTCACTTCAAGCACAGGCATGTGCTCAAACGCGTCGTTTCGATGTTCGCGATCAGTCTGGCGGGCTTTGCGGTGCTGGGATGGCTGTCGAGCCGCGTCTGGTTCTACACCGCATTCGGCGTGCAGCCTTCGATGTCGGCACCGAACGATGCGCTGGCCCTGCTGCTGTTCATGCTGATCGTGCCGGTGTTGGGATTCTTCGTGTCGCCATTGCTGGCCGGGCTGTCGCGCCGACATGAGTTCGAGGCTGATGCCTACGCCTGCTCCAAATCCGACGGCCACGAACTGTCTTCGGCCCTGCTGAAGCTCTACGGGGACAACGCGTCGACGCTGACGCCGGATCCGCTGTACGCCCGCTTCTACTACTCGCACCCACCGGCCGGTGAGCGCCTCGCGGCGATGCGTGGACTGGCACTCGCCGCATGACCGGATCGGCACCTTGAGCAAGGCCAAGGGCGGCGAGGCCCCGACCACCTCGGGGCTGGTGGTGTCCGGCTTCGGTCGCCACTACGTCGTCGAATCCGATGCGGGGGTGCGGACCATCTGCCACCCGCGCGGCAAGAAGAGCCTGTGCGTGGTCGGCGACCGCGTGCGCTGGCAGATCAGCGGCGACGAAGGCGTCATCGAGGAACTCGAACCGCGACACAACCTGCTGTTCCGGCAGGATGAATGGAAGACCAAGGCCTTTGCCGCCAACCTCGACCAGGTTCTGGTGATGGTGGCCAGCGAGCCAGTGTTCAGCGAATCGCAACTGGCGCGAGCGTTGATCGCCGCCGAAAGCGCAGGCATCGCTGCCAGCATCCTGCTCAACAAGTCCGACCTGCCTCAGATCGCTGCAGCGCGCGATCGATTGAAGCCGTACGTCGACATGGGGTACAGCGTGCTCGAGCTGGCACTGAAGGCGCAGCCCGATGCCTCGCGCGCCGTACTGAACCCGCTGATGGCCGGCCGCGCCTCGCTGGTGCTGGGCCCCAGCGGCACCGGCAAGAGCACGTTGATCAACCTGCTGGCGCCCGATGCGCGGGCGCAGGTCGGTGAGGTGTCGCAGGCGCTCAATTCAGGCCGGCACACGACGACATCGACGCAGTGGTACTGGCTGGATGCCGAACGCCGCACCGGCCTGATCGATTCGCCGGGCTTCCAGGAATTCGGCCTGAAGCAAGTCGATGCGCAGAAGCTGCCGGCGTTGATGCCCGATCTGCGCGACGCCTCGACCCGCTGCCGCTTCTACAACTGCACGCACCGCCAGGAGCCGGGTTGCGGCGTGCGCGAGGCTTTGGCGCAGGGTGCGATCAGTGAATCGCGCTACCGCATCTACGGCGAGATCCGCCAGGAACTGGAAGGCACGCGCTGGTAAAGGCGTGGCTTGGATCAACCCACCAGATTGGCCAGCGACAGCAGGGCCAGCAACATCATCCATAGCACCACCGAACGCCATACCAGGCCGACGATGCTGCGCAGGTGACCTAGCACCGGCGCCATGCCGGTGGTCGAACCGTCGGCCGCCAGTTCATCGACGCCAACGCCACGATCGAAGGTCTTCGATCGATCAGGCGTGACGCCAGGCGCCGCGGCGCCACCCAGTTGGACGCCGACCGCCCCTGCAGCCGCAGCCAGGATGATCCCTTCGTTCGGATGCCGCCAGAGCTCGGCATCGCGACGCCAGCAGTTGATCGCTTCCTCGAAGTTGCCGACCACCGCAAAGCCGAATGCAGTGAGGCGCGCCGGGAAATGATCCATCAGGCCGAACACGCGTTGCGACAAGGCCATCAGCCGTTCGTTCGTCGGCTCACCGACGGTGGGACTGCGATAGGCCCAGTAGCGGCTTGCGAATTCGGCCGTTCGGTACAGCACGGCACCCGCGGGGCCGAGACCGATCGCGGACAACAGCACGAACCAGAAGAAGACGCCGAATACATGGCGGTGAGCGGCGAGCAGTGAATGCTCGATCACGTGGCGCAGCAGTTCGGTGCGAGGCAATTCGCTGACGTCGAGGTGGCGCCACTCGGTCAGCAGGCGGCGCGCCTCGGGTTCGTCCTCGCGCTCGAGCGCGTCGCGGATGTCGGTGAAGTAATGGCTGAACTGCCGGAATCCCAGCGTGAGATACAGCACCGCGACATTCCACACCAACCCCAGCAGGAGGCTGTAGTGCGATATGCCCGCATGCACCGCGAAGGCCAGCAGCGCGGGCAAGACCACCGTGATCCCCCAGACGACCCAGGCATGACGATCACGACCCGCATCGAAATTCCGGCTGGCCCAGCGCATCCAAGAGGTGAGCGCCGCATGGATCGCGGTGCCGCGCTGCATCGGCTTGAGTTGTTCGAGCAGCAACGCCAACAGGACCGAGAAGAGACTCATCGCGTTCGATGATACCGGCCGGTTTCCGACTCGCTCAGGCGGACAGGAATCGGTAGAAATTGCGCAGCATCGCGGCGGTGGCACCCCAGATGAAATGGCACTTCGGCGACCCGTCGGCCGCCTGCGTCTGCCACGTCATCGACAGGAACTCGCGCGCCTCGTCGCCCTCGCCCACCGCATGGCGCCGATGGTGGGCCGGCGACATCAGAAAGGCCAATGGCACCTCGAACACCTCGGCGACCTCGAACGGATCGATGCGCAGCGTGAAGCCGGGTTGCACCAGGGCGACGACCGGCGTGACGATGTAGCTGGTGACGGTGGTGTAGGTCGGCAGCGTACCGAGCACCTGGACGAAATCGGGCACGAGGCCGATCTCTTCGTGCGCTTCACGCAGCGCCGTGGCGACGGCTGTCGCGTCGTTCGATTCGGCGCGTCCACCGGGAAAGCTGATCTGGCCAGGGTGATTGCTGAGGTGATCGGCGCGGCGGGTGAGCAGCACGGTGACCTCGCCGTCACGCAGGACCAGCGGCAGGAGCACAGAAGCGTGCACTGGTGCCCGCAGGCCCATCCTCCGCTCGACCACGAGTTCCGGCTGCCAGACGGGCGCGCACTCGAAGCGCTCGCGCAAGGCGCGCGCAGACAGCCGATCGATAGGCACGGCCGGCAGGTGATCGTCGATCGCCAGCCCCGGCAACTGCTGCGGGTCGAAGCTCAGCGGCATGGAGGTCCTCGGAATTGAAAAAGCCGCCTCGAAAGGCGGCTTGATCGAACGGGCGCTATCGCCGGGAGCCCGCTTAAGCGAGCTTCTCCTTGATACGTGCCGACTTGCCCGAGCGCTGGCGCAGGTAGTACAGCTTGGCGCGACGAACATCACCGCGGCGCTTGACTTCGATCGAAGCGATCAGCGGGCTGTACAGCTGGAAGGTGCGCTCGACGCCTTCGCCGCTGGAGATCTTGCGGGCGATGAAGCTCGAGTTCAGTCCGCGATTGCGCTTGGCAATCACGACGCCTTCGTAGGCCTGAACGCGCTTGCGGGTGCCTTCGACGACGTTCACGTTGACGATGACCGTGTCACCCGGCGCAAAAGCGGGGATGGTCTTGTTCAGGCGAGCGATTTCTTCTTGCTCAAGGGTTTGGATCAGGTCCATGGTTTCTCCGTGTGATCTTGCCCACGCTTGGTGGAGGAATGGGTCCGAACCTGCAGCGTGCTGATGAGAACATCAAATGAACGCAATGCGGCCGGGCGTGGCAGAGGATCAGAAAAGCCCTCTAGTATACGTCGAGTGCGGCCAGAAATCGCTCGTCTGCAGCACTCAGTCGGTTGGACGCCCTTGCCTCCTCGATCAAGTCCGGTCGCCGGCGCGCCGTCAGCGCCAGCGACTGCTCCCGGCGCCAGCGGGCGATCTGGCCGTGGTGCCCGGACAACAGCACTGGCGGAATCGGCGTCACGCCGTCTTCGGTGGTCAGCAATTCGGGGCGACTGTAATGCGGCCCCTCGAGCAGCCCGTCCGAAAAACTGTCCTGCTGGTGCGACTGCGCATCGCCCAGCACGCCGTCCTGCAACCGCGCCACGGCGTCGAGCAGTGCCAGCGCCGGCAATTCACCGCCGGAGAGCACGAAGTCACCCAGGCTCAGTTCGATGTCGACGTGTCGATCGAGGAAGCGCTGGTCGATGCCTTCGTAACGGCCGCACAGCAGCACGGCACCCGGGCCGGCGGCGATCTCGCTCACCACCTGCTGGTCGAGCCGGCGGCCGGTGGGCGTGAAATGGATGACCGGCGCCGGGGTCGCCTCGGCAAGGTCAGACACGCGCGCAGCGCGGACGGCAGCCAGCGCCCGCTCCAGCGGCTCGGCCAGCAGCACCATGCCGGGCCCGCCACCGTAGGGCCGGTCGTCGACGCGACGGTAGGTGCCGTCGGCGAAGTCGCGCAGCGGCCACAGCCGCACGTCGACCTGCCCCGACTCGTAGGCACGTCGCGTGATCCCGTGGATCAAGTGCGGCTCGAACAACTCGGGAAACAGCGTGACGACGTCGAATCGCATGGCAGCATCCGCGCGAGGATCAGTAATCCAGGCCCCAGTCGACGGTGATGCGTCGCTCGGGCAGGCTGACCGCATCGACGAAGGCCGCGACGAACGGGATCAACCGCTGGGCAGCCTCATCGGTCACGCCGGGTGGCGCAACGCGCAAGACGCTGTGCGGTCCGGTGTCGATCAGGCCGGACACGTCACCCAGGTGTTCACCCTCGCGATTGAACACCGACAGCCCGACCAGGTCGACCCAGTAATACTCGTCCGGACCGGCCGTCGGAAAGCTGCCGCGGGAGACGAACACGCGCGCACCGCGCAGTGCCTCGGCGCCAAGTCGATCGACCACGTCCTGCGCCTGGGCAACGACCACGTCCCCATGCTCCTTGACCGCCATGATCTTCAGCAGCGAAGGCAGTGGCACGGTGGTGAGATCCACCGCACGCGGCCCGGGAATCTCGGGCGGCTTGAGCAGCCAGCGACGCGAGGAAAACAGCGCCTGCGGATCGGATGAGTAGGCCTTGACCTTGAACCAGCCCTTGACACCCCAGGCATCCACGATCAGGCCGACCTCGATGGCGTCATCCGGCCAGGACGTCGCATCGACGCCGGAATCAGGCTGGACTGCCATGCCGGAGTGGGGAGCAGTCATCGACATCGGCGGCACCGTCGCGGGGGCGAGGCGACCGCCGGGTCGGCATTCACTCAGGCCGTGACGGCCTTGGCCTGCTCGACGAGACGGGCGACCGTCGGCGACAGCTGGGCACCGGTGCCGGTCCAGTAGGCGATGCGGTCGAAGGCGACGCGCAAAGGCTGCTCGGCCCCGGAAGCAACCGGGTTGTAGAACCCGACGCGTTCGATGAAGCGCCCGTCACGACGGACACGCGAGTCGGCCACGACGATGTTGAAGAAAGGACGCTTTTTGGCGCCGCCACGAGACAGTCGAATCACAACCACGATGTTTCCTTGAATGATGGGTTGCCCGCCGCATCCGGGAGACACTCCGGTCGAGCAGAACAGAAATCTGCGGCCATCGGGCCGCAACAAGATCAGTGCCGTAGATACGCTGACCCGCCTCGACCTCCAGCAAGACTGGAGGCAACGGAGGCAAGACAGCCGTCACGTGAACTCTCGATTGTAAACTGTGCATTCCATGAATTCACAACACCGTGACCTCGCACCTGCCGATACGCCCCTGCGCTGCGCACCCACCGCCCTGCCGACTGTCGCCGCCATGACCGTTCCGAGCGCGCGGGGCGCCTCGTGTCTGTCTCGGGGACTCGGTAAGCCTGTCGCCCGAGCACCAGGGGAGTGGCATCGGCCGTAGCTGCTGGCCAAGCTGAGCAGCTACGGCGCAGCCGGCGGCGCGACGCAGATGCTGGCGGTGATCGGCGATGTCGCAAATGCCGGCTCGATCGCGCTGCACCGCGCGCTGGGTTTTGAACCAGCCGGTGAGCTCGAGGCGGTCGGCAGGAAATTCGACCGCTGGCTGGATGCGGTACCGATGCGACGACCGCTGGGCCCGGGACACACATTCCCCGAACGAAAGAACGAATGACCTCACCTGAATCACGAGCCGGTTCCGCAACTTACAAATCGAAGACGCTCGCCACCTGGATCGCCATCGTCGGCGGCTGCCTCGGCTTGCACCGCTTCTACCTGCACGGGGTACGTGACCTGCCCGGTTGGCTGCATCCGCTGCCGGCACTGGTGGGCCTGTATGGTGTTCAACGGGCCCGATTGCTCGGCCAGGACGATCACCTTGCGTGGGTGCTGATGCCGCTGCTGGGTTGCACGATCGTCGCCGGAATGCTCGCGGCGATCGTCTACGGACTGACCAGCGATGAGCGCTGGCACGCCCGCTTCAACGCATCGCGTGCCGGTCCGAACAGCGGTTGGGGCGCGGTCCTCGGCGCAATCCTGGCACTGCTGGTAGGAGGCGTCGTGTTGATGGCGACCATTGCGTTCGCGGCTCAGCGCTACTTCGAGTACCAGGTCGAATCCGACGCCGCCCGCGTCAGTCAATCTGCTCGATCGCTTGACCCGCCACTGACGGGAGCAGCGTACTGACCGGACCTCGACCGGGAATCACTGCGTCGGGCTTCAGCGCCGCCAGTGGCTGAAGGACAAAGGCCCGCTCGTGCATGCGCGGATGCGGAACGGTGAGTTTCGGTGTCGCTATCGATTGCTCGCCATACAGCAGCACATCGAGGTCCAGGGTGCGCGGTGCGTTGCGGTAGGGTCGCTCGCGCCCGTGTGCCAGTTCGATCCGCTGCAGCGCTTCCAGCAGCGCCTGCGGCGACAGCGTGGTCTCAAAGCAGGCGACGGCGTTCAGATAGTCGGGGCCGCTCGAATCGATCGGCGCGGTCCGGAACCAACTTGAGCATCGGTGCCGGCGGGTTTCGGGCAACTGCTGCAACTCAGCGTAAGCGGCGGCCAACTCCGCGCGAGCATCGCCCAGGTTGGCACCCAGGCCGATGTAGACGAGCGTCTCGATCACACCGCTTCGGCATTGCCGTCGGCCGGAGCCGCACTGCCCGCATCGGCCGGTTTGCGGCGGCGACGGCGGCGCTTCTTGGCCGGATCGGCGAGCGGGGGGGCTTCGCCCACCACGGCGGGAGAGCGCGACTGAGCGCTTCGCTTGCCGTCCTGCACCTTGGCGTCGTCCATCAGGCGAATGCGCTCGTCCTCGTCGGCCAGAGAGAAATCCTCCCACCACCGGGCGAGTTCGTCAGGCGCTTCGCCCGCGTCGGCACGCAGGCGCAGGAAGTCGAAGCCGGCGCGAAATCGCGGCTGCTCGACCAGGCTGAACGGCGCATTGCCGGTGCGGCGCTCGAAACGCGGCTGCATCAGCCAGATCTCGCGCATGTCGCCGCCGAGCTTGCCGCGGCCGGAGATGTCGCCGATGCGCGCGTCGAAGATAGCCTCCACCGCCTGCTGCAGCGCCGGGAAGGTCGGTTCGCCCTGCTTCTTCAGGCGATCCCATTGCAGCTGCACATCGTGCCAGAACATGCACGCCAGCATGAAGCTGGGCGCCACAGGCTTGCCTTCGGAGACGCGTCGATCGGTGTCGGCCATCGCCAGCCCGACGAACTTGCGGTGCGCCGCACTGCCCCGGCTCTCGTCGAGCAGCGTGTCGAGCACCGGGAAAGTACCTTGGTGCAGGCCCTGCTTGCGCAACTCGTCGATGCTGGCCAGCGAGTGCCCGGTCTGAAGCAGCTTGATCATCTCGTCGAACAGGCGCGACGGGGGCACGTTTTCCAGCAGCGTCGACATGGCCTGAATGGGCGAGCGCGTCTTCGGCTCGATCTCGAACCCCAGCTTGGCTGCAAAGCGCACCGCGCGGATGATTCGCACCGGATCTTCGCGGTAGCGGATTTCCGGGTCGCCGATCATGCGCAGCAGTTTCTTCTTTGCATCCTTGATGCCACCGTGATAGTCGACGACGACCTCGCGAACCGGGTCGTAGTACATCGCATTGACAGTGAAGTCGCGCCGCGCTGCATCCTCGATCTGCGGGCCCCAGACGTTGTCGCGCAACACGCGGCCTTCGGCATCGACGACGTGACTGGCGCTCGCGTCGCGGCCGCCCCGTTCGCCTTTCAGCGTCTTCTCGTTGCCAGTGGTCTGCTCGGCGGCCGCCGGATCCATCAGCGCGCGGAAGGTCGAGACCTCGATCACCTCGCTCAGGCCCCGGTCCTGACGCCCACGACCGAACACCACATGCACGATACGAAAACGCCGCCCGATGATGAAGGCGCGCCGGAACAGCGACTTGACCTGCTCCGGGGTCGCATTTGTCGCGACGTCGAAGTCCTTCGGACGCAGGCCGAGCAGCAGATCGCGCACGGCACCGCCGACGATGTACGCCTCGAAGCCTCCGTCTACCAGCGTCTGCACCACCTTGGATGCGCGCTCGTCGACCAGCCCCGGGTCGATCTGGTGCTCGCTCTTGGGGACCTCGACCCGCTTGCCGAGCGATGAGGTTACAGCGGTCTTCTTCGCGGGCTTGCCCAGCAACTTGTCGAGAAACTTCTTGATCATGTGAACAGGTTCAGAGTGCGCCAGCCACGCTCGGTGGCGACCGACAGCAGCGCAGGAGACGGATTGGTCGCCACCGGATCGGTTGCCTTTTCGAGCAAGGGAAGGTCGTTGAGCGAATCGCTGTAGGCAGAGATGCGCTCGCAGTCGGCCCACGAAAGACCCTGCTCGCCCAGCCACTCCTCGACGCGTCGGACCTTGCCCTCCCGATAACTCGGAGTTCCCTTGATTCGGCCGCTGATGCTACCGCGAGCATCCCGTTCGAGCCGGACGGCGATCAGCGCATCGATGCCGAACGCCGCTGCGATGGGTGCTGTGACGAATTCGTTGGTCGCAGTGACCAGCACCACCCGGTCCCCCAAAGCCTGATGGCAGCGCACCAGATCGCGGGCACTGTCGCGCAACTGGGGCTCGATGACGCGCTGCATGAAGAGGCGATGGGCCGCAGCCAGCTCATCAGCCGAACGTTCCCGCAGCGGCCGCGTGGCGAACTCGATGTAGCCGTGCACGTCGAGTTGCCCGGCCTGGTACTGCGCGAAGAACGCGTCGTTGACGCGCCGGAAACTGGGTTCATCCACCCACCCGAGAGAGATCACGAATTCGCCCCAGGCGTGGTCCGAGTCCAGCGGAAGCAAGGTGTCGTCGAGATCGAACAGACAGAGGTTCACAGCAGATTTCCGGTGAGACCGTCGTCAGACGCTTCGGCGAGCATCTGGCGCAACAGGGGCACGGTGATGGCGCGTTTGTGCACCATCGCGAATTCATCGAGTCGATCCAGCTGGGTCATCAGGTGCTTCATGTCGCGGGCGTGGCGATGCAGCAGGTGATCGATCACCTCGTCCGACAGGAACAGGCCTCGGCCATCGGCCTCGCGCCGCAAGGCCCCGCGCGACTCGGCCTCGGACAAGGGCTGTACCGCCATGACATGGCCCCAGCCGAGACGCGAGCGGAGGTCATCGCGCAAAGGGAGATCGACGGGCGGAAGCCGCCCTGCCGCGACCAGCGGTGTCGCGTGCGTGGCCGCCTCGACGAACAGCGCGAATGCCGCGTGCTGCTGTTCCGCGTCGAAGGCATCGCATCCGTCGAGCACGACCAGGCTCCAGGTGTCGTCATGAACCCAGGGGGCGGGATCCAAGGGACCGAACCAGCCGACTCGGCCGCCCTGGGAATGCACCTCATGAGCCAGTGCGCGAAGGAGATGCGTCTTGCCACTGCCTTGCGGTCCCCACAGATACAGCGGCGCGGCACGAGCACCCGCGTCGCGCAGTTGGGCCAGCACCATGGCGTTGCCACCTGTGATGAAAGTGTCGAAAGTTGGCGAGCTGCCAGACGCGATGAGCAACGGAATCTGCTTCATGGCGCGCGGCCCCACGTGATCGTCAGCGCCCGCCTGCACCGGGACACCCACACCCGCTTCAGTGCAACCGGGGCTGCTCGCCCCGACGCAAGCGGGCAAGCTGCTCGGCCATCGCGGTGCTGTCATCCGCATCGGGACGGTGCAGCAGGTAAGCCTCGAAGTCCTCGGCTGCACGGTCGGTCTGCCCAAGTTCGGCCCATGCAAGGCCACGATCGCGCCGCTCTTCGTGGGCGTGCGGCAACAGCACCACCAGCCGGTTCAGCACGCGCAGCAGGCGAGGCCAGTCTTCCGCGGTGCTGTGGATTTCCTTCAGGTTGCGCAGCATGCGCGCGAGTATTTCGCGTGGTGGGGCCGTCTGCAGGAACAGGCCGAGCGGGGCATCGAAATCGCCAACCAGACCCTGGCTGCGCTTGTACGGACCCAGCATGTCGTCGAGTGCCTCGCGGGACAACGACTTGCCGGTGAACGGGTCGATGATGACCTCACCGTTGTGCGGTCCGCTGAGCAGGCTGAGCTTGACCAGGAAGTGCCCCGGGAACGAGATGCCCTGAGCGCGCAACCCGAGTTGCGTGGCGATCTCCAGGTAGATGACGGCCAGCGAGATCGGGATGCCCCGACGCGTGCGCAGCACCTCATGCAGGTAGCTGTTGCTCGGGTCGTAATAGTTGTTGACGTTGCCGCCGAAACCGAGTTCGTGGAAGAAATACCGGTTCAGCAAGCGCAGGCGCTGCAGCGGCACGACATCGGCCGGGATGCGGCGCCTGAGCCTGTCGGACAGCGCATCCACCTCGGCGAGCACCGCCTGAACATCGAGCTGCGGATGGTCGTCCAGGGCGATCGAGGCAGCGGCTTCGAGCAACGACAAACTGGCATCGTCGGCCACCAGCGAGGAGAAGTACTCGAGCGCAGTAGGCGTCGCGTACTGATACGGTCCGGGCATCTGACAAGTGTAAGGTGGTGCGGAATGCTGGAGCGGAGGCCTCATGCGCGGCGCGCGAAGTCTTGCAGACGAATGCCCATGAGCCTCAACGCCGCGAAATACAGAAGCGCCGAGCTCAGCAGGCAGGCGGCCAGCAGCCCGACCCGCAAGACCCGCTGCGAGGCCAGCGCGACCCAGTCGAACCCGCCCGCCGCCGCACCAAGGGCCAGTCCGAGCAGCCCGCTGGCACACACGATGCGCAGGCTGAACCCCAGCCAGCCTGCCTGTGGAACATAGGTGCCCCGCCTGCGCAGCCCGATGAACAGCCACATGGCGTTGATCAGCGCGCCGAGACCGATCGACAGCGCCAGCCCCGCGTGACCGAGCTGAGGCACGAACAGCAGGTTCATCAGCTGCGTGAGGATCAGCACCGCGATGGCGATCTTCACAGGCGTGCGAATGTCCTGCCGCGCGTAGAAGCCGGGTGCCAGCACCTTGACCCCGATCAGCCCCATCAGCCCGACGCCGTAACCCATCAGCGCGCGCACGGTCTGCTGCACGTCGCGCTCGCTGAATTGCCCATAGTGATACAGCACCGACACCATCGGCTTGGGAAACACGAGCAAGGCGACCGCGCACGGCAAGGCAAGCAGCAGCACCAGGCGCAGCCCCCAGTCCAGGTGGCTGGAGTAGGCCGCCTCGTCGCCGCTGGCCTGGGCCGCCGACAGCTGCGGCAGCAGCACGACTCCGAGTGCCACCCCGAGCAGGGCCGTCGGAAATTCCATCAGCCGGTCGGCATAAGTCAGCCACGACACCGCACCGACACCGACATGCGACGCAATCTGCGTGTTGATCAACAGTGACAGCTGCGCCACCGACACGCCGACGATCGCCGGCGCCATCTGGCGCAGGACACGGCCCACGCCCGGGTGCCGCAGCGAGCTGCGCAGATCACCCCAGGTGAGGCCGATTCGAGGCAGGCTGCCGATGGCGCGCAACGCGGGCCACTGGACCGCCAATTGCAGGACGCCGCCCAGCATGACACCAACGGCCAGGGCATAGATGGGCTCGATGCCATGGCGCCGGAACCAGGGCGACAGCAGCCAGGCGGCCAGCATCACCGAGAGGTTCAGAAAGACCGGCGTGACCGCAGGCACGGCAAACCGCTTCCAGGTCTGCAGTACGCCGGCAGCGAGGGCCACCAGCGACATGAAGGCGATGTAAGGAAACATGATGCGCGTCATGACCACCGCGTGATCGAATTCCTGCAGGCCGGACGCCATCAACCACACCAGCAAGGGCGCTGCGGCGATGCCGATCACGCTGGTGAGTGCAAGTGCCCACAGAAGCACCGTGGCCACCGCATTGACGAGCTGATGCGTGACCTCGTCGCCTTCGCTGGCGCGCGTGGCCGCCAGGATCGGAACGAACGCCTGTGAAAACGCCCCTTCGGCAAACAGGCGACGCAGCAGGTTCGGAATGCGAAACGCGACGTTGAACGCGTCGGTGGAGGCGCTGGCGCCGAAGCTCGCCGCAACCAGCAACTCGCGTCCCAGTCCGGTGATGCGGGACGCCAGCGTCAGAAGTGAAACGGTGGAAGCGGCACGCAGCAGGTTCATGGGGCAGGAAGTGGGCGGGAGCAGACCGCTGGTCGAGGCAGGGGCTGCGCAAGGGCCGCCGAAGTATAGGCAGCAGGGTCCACCATCGCTGGGCCGTCAACGCAACATCACCGCAGTCGCCTGCAGGCTGCTATACTCGCGGGCTCTGCTCTAACTGCACACTCAAAAAGCATGGCCACTTCATCCAAAGCCAAGAAGAAAACCGTACGCATCGCCTCTGGCTTGAAGCGCGTACGTCAGGACGTGAAGCTGAATGCGGCCAACACCGCGCTTCGGTCGAAGTTCCGCACGGTCGTCAAGAACGTGCAGAAGGCCGTCATTGCGGGCGACAAGGCCAAGGCCGCCGATTTGTTCAAGTCGGCCGAGAAGGTCATCGATTCGGTGGCCGACAAGGGCCTGTTCCACAAGAACAAGGCCGCTCGCCACAAGAGCCGCCTGTCGGCCAAGATCAAGGCATTGCCCGCAAGCGCCTGATTTTTCCTGGTTGGACGCAGAAAAAAGGCCCGCGATGCGGGCCTTTTGCATTGGCCCCTGTCAGGCCGCTCCTCGGGGCTCGCACGGCGGGGTGGGAGGATCGAGCAGGCAAGCATCAGCCACCTGAAGCTCGTTGTCCCGCGCGAAGGCCATGACGAAATCCCAGGCCATCGGTTCAGCGTCACGCAACCGCTCGTCGACGATGACGCACTTGATGCCATTGATGACCCGCGGCACGCAGTAAGGCGAATAGCCGATGAACGAAGTGCGATCGCCTGCCGACCCTTCGGGCCTGAAACACGACATCGCGCCAGCCAGCCGCTCCGCCCAATCGCTGGGGCGGAACGTCTGTCCGCCGAGCGTGATGCCCTTGATGAACACTTCGCGGGGATGGGATGAACTCATTGCTTCGGAGTACAGGATGATGGCTTGGCGACCGAAACGGAACAGCGCATCACCGTTTTGGGCAACAAGAAGAAGCGCGCGATCCGATTGTGCCGTCTGCGTGTTGCAGGGCAGCAAGTTCAATGCCGAATCTCGATCGAGCCCGCACCACGCGAGGCCGCCAGGACAGCCGGTCGCCTGAGGGGCCCCACCTTAGAATTCGATGCTTGAACCGGTGCAAATCGAACTTGCATCGCATTCCACGTCACCGCGGAGTCCCGCCATGAATGCCCCGCAAACAACCGCCCTCGACCCCGAACCCCATGTGATGCACACCTACGGCCGCTTGCCGATGGCGATGTCGCACGGGCGCGGTTGCTGGGTGTGGGACACCGAAGGCAGGAAGTACCTCGACGGGCTTGGCGGCATCGCGGTCAACACGTTGGGTCATGCGCACCCGAAACTGGTTCCGGCACTGCAGGAGCAGATCGGGCGGCTGATCCACACATCGAACTACTACGCTTCGCCGTTGCAGGAGAACCTCGCGGCGACATTGTGCGAATTGTCCGGACTCGACCGCGTTTTCTTCTGCAACAGCGGACTCGAAGCCAACGAGGCCGCGCTCAAGATCGCGCGCAAGTTCGGGCACGACAAGGGCATCGATCGACCCGAGGTCATCGTCTACGAGAAGGCCTTCCACGGCCGCTCGATCGCGACGCTGTCGGCCACCGGCAATCCGAAGGTGCAGGAAGGTTTCGGCCCGCTGGTCGAAGGCTTCGTGCGGGTACCGCTCAACGACGAGGCCGCGATCGAGGAGGTCGCGAACACGCGGCCGAATGTCGTCGCGGTGTTCCTCGAAGTGATCCAGGGCGAAGGCGGCGTGCGCCCGGCCACGCTCGACTACCTGCGCGTCGTTCGGCGCCTGTGCGACGAGAACGACTGGCTGCTGATGCTCGACGAGGTGCAGTGCGGCATCGGGCGCACCGGCAAGTGGTTCGCGCACCAGTGGGCCGGCATCGTGCCCGATGTGATGCCGCTGGCCAAGGGGCTGGGATCGGGCGTTCCGATCGGCGCGGTGGTCTGCGGCCCGCGGGCGGCCGAGGTGCTGCAGCCGGGAAACCACGGCACTACCTTTGGCGGCAACCCGCTGGCGATGCGCGCGGGCATCGAGACACTGCGCATCATGCAGGAGGACCACCTGCTCGAGAACGCCGCCGTCGTCGGGGCCGCGCTGCGCGCCAGCCTGACGCGCGGGCTCGCTGGGGTCGCCGGTGTGCTGGAGATACGCGGTCAGGGCCTGATGCTGGGTATCGAGCTGGACCGCCCCTGCGGCGACCTGCTGCTGCAGGCCGCCGAGGCAGGATTGCTGCTGAGCGTCACCGCCGACCGCGTCGTTCGCCTGGTGCCACCGCTGATCCTGAGCCTGGCCGAATCCGAGCAGATCGCAATGACGCTGTGCCCGCTGATCAAGAACTTCCTGCGCTCGCCAGACTGAAGTGAAAACACCTTCCATGAAACCCGCCAAGGCACTGATCCGGCACTACCTCCAGTTCAAGGATCTGCGTGCGGAGGAATATGCCTACCTGCTGGCGCGCACCACGGTCATCAAGAAACGCTTCAAGAACTACGAGAAGTACACACCGCTGGTCGACCGCACCCTGGCGATGATCTTCGAGAAGGCCAGCACGCGCACCCGCGTGAGCTTCGAGGCCGGTATGTACCAGATGGGCGGCTCGGTGGTGAACCTGACCACCGGCGACAGCCAGCTGGGCCGCGCCGAGCCGATCGAGGACAGCGCGCGCGTCATCAGCCGCATGGTCGATCTGGTGATGATCCGCACCTACGAGCAGACCAAGATCGAAGCCTTCGCCGCGCACTCGCGCGTGCCGGTCATCAACGGGCTGACGAACGAATACCACCCGTGTCAGATCCTGGCCGATGTGTACACCTACATGGAGCATCGCGGCGAAATCAAGGGCAAGGTGGTGGCGTGGGTCGGCGATGGCAACAACATGGCCAACACCTGGTTGCAGGCGGCCGACATCCTCGGGTTCACGCTTCACGTCAGCACACCCAGCGGATACGAGATCAATGCCCAGGTGGCGGGAGTGACCAATCAGGGTTGCCTGAAGGTCTTCGACAACCCGTTGGACGCCTGCCGTGGCGCGCATCTGGTCACCACCGACGTGTGGACCAGCATGGGCTATGAAGCCGAGAACGAGGCACGCAAGAAGGCATTTGCCCACTGGCGGGTCGACCGCAGCATGATGGCGGCCGCCCAGTCCGATGCGCTGTTCATGCACTGTCTGCCGGCACATCGCGGGGAAGAGGTCGACGCCGACGTCATCGACGGCCCGCAGAGCGTCGTGTGGGACGAGGCCGAGAACCGCATTCACGTGCAGAAGGCCTTGATGGAATACCTGCTGCTCGGACGCATCGGCTGACCCACCGGAGCGAGTGTCATGAAGCTCGCCCTGATGTCCGACTTGCATGCGAACCGCGAGGCCGTCGAGGCCGTGCTCGCGCACGCGGAGAAACAGGGGGTCGAGCAGCATGCACTGCTCGGTGACTTCGTCGGCTATGGAGCAGACCCCGGCTGGGTGGTCGACCAGCTGCGTCGACTTTCGAGCGCCGGTGCCATCGCCGTTCTGGGCAACCACGATGCGGCGGTCCTCGGCGGCTTGGGCGACTCCATGGCGCCCCAGGCCCGCGATGCCGTCGCATGGACCCGACAGCACCTGTCCAGCGATCAGCGGGATTTCCTGGGCACGCTGCCGATGAGCGTGACCAACGCCGACCGGTTGTTCGTGCACGCGAGCGCCGATGCGCCGGACCAGTGGCGCTATGTGCAATGCCGCATCGACGCTGTCGACAGTCTGCGCGCCACCGACCACCGTCACATCTTCTGCGGTCATGTGCATGAACCTCGGCTCTACCACCTGACGAATGGCGGCGAGGCCGGCGACCTCCAGCCGATCCCGGGGACGGCGATGTCGCTGTCGCCGCAATGCCGCTGGCTCGCCATCGTCGGCTCGGTCGGCCAGCCGCGCGACGGCAATCCGGCCGCCTGCTACGCCACCTTCGACACCGACAGCGCCACGCTGACCGCCTTTCGCGTTCACTATGACCATGAGAAGGCCGCCGCGAAAATCATTGCCGCGGGGCTGCCGGCAAGCCTGGCCGAACGGCTGTTGCGCGGCACCTGAAATGACAGCCTCCATCCGTCGGTACGCCGGCTGAATCCATGCCCTCAACCCTGCGCCATACCCTGCTGTCCGTGCGAGACCTGTTTGCCACCATCGGTCCGTTCCTTCTGCTCGCAATGGCGCTGCTCGTGCCCGCCTACTACGTGCTCGACCCGACGCCGCCGAAGAAGGTGGTGCTCGCCACCGGGGTCGATCAAGGCGCCTACGCCGGGTTCGGCCAGCGCTACAAGACACTGCTGAAGGCCTACGGAATCGAGGTCGAACTGCGCAGCACGCAGGGCGCAGCCGAGAACCTGGCGCTGCTGCGCGATCCGGCATCGGGTGTCGATCTCGCCTTCGTGCAGGGCGGCGCCGACGACACCGCGGCGACAGCCGGAGCCGATGACGATGCGTCGCACCTGGTGTCGCTGGGCAGCCTGTTCTTCGAACCGGTGTGGCTCTTCTACCGGGAAGACTCCGCGCAGCGACTGCTGAAATCCGACACGCTGGCGGGCCTGGCGCAGCTGACAGGCTGGAAACTCAACATCGGTGCACCCGGCAGCGGTGTGCCAAACCTGATGAAGAAACTGCTGGATGCCAATCACATCGACGCGAAGCAGATCACGCTGCTCGAGCAGTCGCAGACACCTGCCGTGATGGCGCTGCTCGGCGCCGAATCGGATGCGCTGGTGTTTGCCTCGGCTCCCGAATCGTTGATGGTTCAGATGCTGCTGCAGACACCAGGCATCAAGCTGTTCGACTTCGCGCAGGCGGAAGCCTACTCACGCCGCTTCGCGTTCATGAGCCCGGTGGTGCTGCCCCGCGGCGTGGTCGACCTGGCCGGCGACCGGCCGCCACAGGACGTGCACCTGGTCGCGCCCACCGCCACGATGGTGGCGAGAGAAGGCACCCACCCGGCGCTGATCCAGCTGTTCGTGCAGGCGGCGCAGCAGGTGCACGGCGGCGCAGGCTGGTTCCAGCGCAAGGGCGAGTTCCCGACCGCGCTGAATACCGAACGCCCGCTCGCCAAGGAGGCCCAGCGCTTCTACCAGAGCGGGGTACCCCTGCTGCAGCGCTACCTGCCGTTCTGGTTCGCCAACCTGATCGACCGCATGTGGCCGGTGCTGGTGACCATCGTCGCCGTGCTGCTGCCGCTGTCGCGCATGTTGCCGCCGCTGTACGAGTTCCGCATCCGCTCGCGGGTGTTCCGCTGGTACGAGCAGCTTCGCGAACTCGAGAACGCCGTCGGCGCAAGAGCGCCGGCTCAGTTGCTGGGTGACCTGGACGCCCTGGAGACGCGGGTCGGGCACATCACCGTGCCACTGGCCTACACCGACGAGCTCTACGCGCTGCGCAGCCACATCGGGCTGGTGCGCTCGCGGCTGCAGTTGGCCGCTGCCGACCCGGCCCCAGTTCGCTAGTTCTCAAGGAGCGCATCATGAACAGACCCCGGATCCTCGTCATCGGTTGCGGATTCGGCGGCCTGGAAACGGTGCGCGCGCTGTCACCGAACGACGTCGAGATCACGCTGGTCGATCGCACCAACCACCACCTGTTCCAGCCGCTGCTGTACCAGGTGGCGACGGCCGGGCTCAGCGCTCCGGCAGTCAGCGCGCCGATCCGACACACGCTGCGGCGCGAGATGCAGCGTGGCAACCTGACGGTGCTGCAGGCCGAGGTGACGCACATCGATACCGCGGCGCGCACCGCAACGCTGGATGCCGGAGACGCCCTGGAGTTCGATCATCTGATCGTGGCCGCGGGAGCCACGCACAGCTATTTTGGCCACGATGACTGGGCCGCGCACGCACCCGGCCTGAAAACGCTGGCGGACGCCTTCGGCATCCGAGCCCGCGTCATCGGCGCTTTCGAGCATGCCGAACGATGCACCGAACCAGCCCTGCGCGAACCCTGGATGACCTTCGCGGTGATCGGAGCCGGGCCCACAGGCGTCGAGATGGCCGGCACGATGATCGAGATCGCCCACCACACGCTGCCGCAGGAGTTTCGCCGCATCGACTCGCGCAGCGCCCATGTCGTGCTGCTGGAGGGTTCGGATCGTGTGCTCGGCGCCTTCGTACCCTCGCTGTCGGAGATCGCCCGCGAACAGCTCGTTCGGCTCGGTGTCGACGTTCGCACCGGATGCCAGGTCACCGGCATCGACGCCGACGGCGTGACGTACCAGATCCACGGCGCTCCAGGCGATCCGCCGCAGACTCGGCAACTCCACTGCAAGACGGTGATCTGGGCCGCCGGGGTCGCCGCATCGCCGCTGGGACGGGTGCTTGCAACCAGCACCGGCGCCACATTGGATCGGGTAGGACGCGTGACGGTACAGCCCGATCTCAGCATTGCCGGCTGCCCGCACGTCTGGGTGATCGGCGATCTGGCCTCTGCGCGCAGCCACCCGAAGGGCCTGTCCAACGAACAGGCCATGGCCAGCACCATCCAGACGACACCGGTGCCCGGCGTGAGCCCGGCCGCCAAGCAGATGGGCCGGCTCGTGGCCGCCAACCTGATGCGCCGCCTGCGCGGCGAGGAGACACAGGCCTTCCACTACTCGGACTACGGCAACCTCGCCACCGTGGGCCGACACGCAGCCGTGGTCGATCTGACCGTCCCGCGACTGGGTGCGCTTCGATTTTCCGGGACCCTGGCGTGGCTGTTCTGGCTGTTTGCCCACGTGTATTTCCTGATCGGTTTCCGCAACCGACTGATGGTGATGCTGGACTGGGGCGTGGCGTACTGGACCTATGAGCGCGGGGCGCGGGTCGTCGCGGAAGCGTTCACCATCGCGAAACCTGAAGCAGTCCCGACCACAACCCCGTCCAACGCACTGGCTTCAGCACCCGCAGCTTCGGCTACGCCGCCCCAAACCTAAACTTCGGTGCATGGACACACGCACCTCCCTCATTCACCTGCGCATCGCCCGCGTGCGCGATTCGATGCTTCAGCAGCAGCTCGGCGCCGTGCTCGTGCCGTCTTCCGATCCGCACCTGTCCGAGTACCTGCCGAAGCGCTGGCAAGGCCGGGAGTGGCTGTCGGGCTTCACAGGATCGATGGGCACGTTGGTCGTCACGACCGAGACTGCGGTGCTGTTCGCCGACAGTCGCTACTGGGTGCAGGCCGAGGCCGAGCTCGCGGGCAGCGGCGTCGAGCTGTTCAAGATCCCGACCGGTGCCGCGACGCACCCGATCGACTGGCTGGCGACTCATGTACCCGCAGGACAAACGGTCGGCGTCGATGGCGACGTGCTCGGCCTCGCCACCGCGCACCTGCTGCAGCGCACGCTGAAGACCGCCGGCATCGTGCTGCGCACCGACTTCGACGTGCTGGGCGCGGTGTGGCCCGATCGGCCGGGCCTGCCCCAGGCGCCGGTCTACGAACACGTCGCACCACAGGCCACCGAGACGCGTGCATCGCGTCTGGCGCAGGTGCGCGAGGCGATGGTGCGCTCGGCAGCGACGCACCACTTCATCTCGACCGTCGATGACATCGCCTGGCTGTTCAACCTGCGCGGCTCGGACGTCCCCTACAACCCGGTGTTCCTGGCCCATGCGCTGCTCGATGGGCAGCAGGCGGTGCTGTACGTGGCCGACGGCAAGATCGCGCCAGATCTGCAGCGCGTGCTGGCGGCCGATGGCGTGCGGGTCGAGTCGTATGACCGCGCCGGCCAGGCATTGGCCGCGCTGCCGGCAGCGGCCCGCCTGTTGATCGATCCGCGACGCATCACGCTCGGCCTGCGCGAATGCGTGCGTGACAGCGGCTCCGATGCCGTCCGGGTGATCGAGGCGATCAACCCGAGCACGCTGCTGAAGAGCCGCAAGAATCCCGCCGAAGCCGCCCACATCCGAGAGGCGATGGTGCAGGACGGCGCCGCGATGTGCGGCTTCTACGCCTGGTTCGAGCACGCACTGGCCGACCCGGCGAATGCCGGCAGCCTCACCGAGCTGACCGTCGACGAACACCTGAGCGCCGCCCGCAACGACCGGCCAGGCTTCGTCGGGCTGAGTTTTCCGACCATCGCCGGCTTCAACTCCAACGGCGCGATGCCGCATTACCGGGCCACGCCCGAGTCGCACGCGGTGATCGAGGGCAACGGCCTGCTGCTGATCGACTCGGGCGGTCAGTACCTCGGAGGCACCACCGACATCACCCGCGTCTGGCCGATCGGCACGCCGAGTGCCGAACAGAAGCGTGACTACACGCTGGTGCTGAAGGGCACGCTGGCGCTCAGCCGCACGCGCTTTCCGCGCGGCACGCTGTCGCCGATGCTCGACGCCATTGCGCGCGCCCCGCTGTGGCAGCGCGGTCTCGACTACGGCCACGGCACCGGCCACGGCGTCGGCTATTTCCTCAACGTGCACGAGGGCCCGCAGAGCATCTCGAAAGCGATCCCCGAGGCGACGATGGCGATGGAGCCCGGCATGGTCACCAGCATCGAGCCCGGCCTGTACCGACACGGCCAGTGGGGCATCCGCATCGAGAACCTGGTGATGAACGTGCCGGCCGAAACGGCCGAAGGCAGCGCGTTCGGCGAGTTCCTCGAGTTCGAGACGCTGACGCTGTGCCCGATCGACACCCGCTGCCTCGACCGTTCGCTGCTGGATGTCGACGAGATTGACTGGCTGAACCGCTATCACGCCACGGTGTTCGAGCGCCTGGCACCGCTGGTTTCGGGCGCAGCGCTGGCCTGGTTGACCGAGCGGACGCAGTCGATCTGACGGCCGCGCCGGGCTAGACGGCTGGCAAACCGCCGGCCGGCTGCGCTGCCGGCCTGTTGCCGGGGGGTCGATCTGGCGCGGACGCGGACGCGGGCGATGCCGACGCCAGCCGAGCGACGATCGCGCCGAGTTCACGCAGGGCCTGCGCGGTCGCGGAGCGATCGGTGCCGCCGCAACTCAGTCGGATGCAGTGGTCGAAGCGCGAGCTGTTCGAGAACATCGAGCCCGGCGCGAGCTTGATGCCCTGCTGCAATGCCAGGTCGAACACCCGGCCCGACGACACCGCCTCGGGCAGTTGCACCCACAACAGCAGGCCGCCGTCGGGCATGCTCAGTCGGGTGCCCGCCGGGAAATGCGTGGCGACGCCTTCGGCCATCTGTTCCCGCTGCTCGCGCAGTGCGCGCTGCAACTGGCGCACATGGCGGTCGAAGCCGCTGCCGCCGAGGAACTCGGCCGCGACGATCTGCGTCAGTTCTTCCGGGTAGCGGGTCTGCGCGTACTTCAGCATCTCGATGCGGGCCTGCCAGCGGCCGGCCAGCATCCAGCCCAGCCGCAGCCCGGGCGCCAGGATCTTGTTCAGCGAATTGCAGTGGATCACCTGCCCGCTGCGGTCCCAGGCCTTCGCCGGCTTCCACGGCACGTCGTCGTTGCCCATGTCGCTGTAGATGTCGTCCTCGATCAGCGCGATGTCGTGCTGTTCGCAAAGCCGCACCAAGCGCTCCTTGTGCTCGTCGGGCATCACGCAGCCCAGCGGGTTGTGCAGCGTCGGCATGCAGAGCACGGCCGCGATGCTGGATGCCGAGCCACCGGGAGCGGTCGATGCCGCCTGCTCCAGCGCGAAGCTCAGGGCCTCGATCGCCAGCCCGGTCGCCGGGCTGGTCGGAATTTCCAGCGCGCGCAGGCCAAGCGTCTCCAGCACCTGCAGCAGGCCATAGAAGGTGGGGGACTCGACCGCCACGGTGTCGCCAGGGCGGGTCACGGCGCGCAGCGCGAGGTGGATCGCTTCGCTGCAGCCCTGAGTGATCACCACATCCTCCGGCGCGGCGGCGATGCCTCGGGCCAGTGCGCGCCGCGCCAGCACCGCGCGCAGCGACGGGTGGCCGTAGCGCCGCGTCATCGTCGTCAGCACGTCCGGATGCAGGCGCAGGCTGCGCTGCATGATGCGGTTCAGCGCGGCCGACGGGTACAGGCTGGGCGTGCCGACGGCCACCGCCAGGTTGACGCGGATCGGGTGCTGCTGGCCGCGCGTCAGGATGTCCGACACATGCGCATGGATGCCGACGTAATCGGCCGGATCGGCCGGCGCCGGACCGAGGCATTCGCTGGCCGGAGGCAACTGCGCACGGCGCGCACGCTGCACGAAGTAGCCGGACCGAGGGCGCGCCTGCAGCCAGCCCTGGTCCTCGAGCTGCCGACACACCTGCAGCGCGGTGGACAGGCTGACCTCGTGCGTGCGCATCAACTGGCGCACCGAAGGAAAACGGTCGCCGACCTTCAGCGTGCCGCTGCAGATCGCTTCGAGGTAGTGGTCGGCAAGACGGCGATACAGGGTCGACATGGCGCGCTCCCAGTGTGCCGACCGGCTCGGCACGGCAACAGATACAGCCCGTGCAGATTCTGGCCGCAACAGATCGTCCGCGCGCGCGCTGTTTCGCTGCAATGAATGCGTCGCTGTGTCTGACGAAAAAAGACGGCGCGAGCCACAGTGCAGGCGCCGATCCGGCGGTCATTTCACCGCCGGACGACCCCGAAAGGCACCGCATGAAAACGCACCCCGCTCCCGACAGGTTCCCTACCGTGATCCGAATCGAAGCCGGTGGCACGGCTCAGTTGTGCGTCCGCGCCGACACCTACCTGCAGGTGCGACGCGGCCGCGTGGTCGTGCACGACGCACCGCGCTGGCTGTCCGACACGATGCTGCCGGTGCAGCGTCGGCTGGTCGATGGCGAGGGACACCATGTGATGCAGCGCGGCTGGTTGCACCTGCAAGCGCTGACACCGACGGAGCTGGTCGTGCACCAGCCGGCGCCGGGCAGCCGCCCCTGGGACCGACTCGGTCGGGCGGTCAGCGACGCGCTGCGCGGCCCGCTGCCCGGCGCGGTGCGGCGGCTGCGGTGAGTCTGGCGCCCGCGGGACGGGCAGCGGATGTGAGGGGGGAACTGGCGTTGGCAACAGCGTATCGGTGAGCGGCTCAATCGCCGCCCCCGCCGCAGCCTCCTCCGCCATCACCCCCACCTCCGTCTCCACTTCCATCGCCTCCGCCGCCGTCACCCGAACTGTCAGCGCCACCCAGCCCATCGGCGTCCCCGCTGTACGAGCCGTCCGAAAACGACGTGCCGCAGAAGACGCTGCCGTTGCCGCCACCCTGGCGATTCAGTCGATCGATGTCGCGGCAGTCGGGCAGGTAGCTGAACCCGCCGGCGATGCCGAGCTTGCTGTCGAGCGCGAACAGCAGTGGCAGCCTCGACGGTCGGCGCGGATGGATGGCCTCGTCGCGGCAGGCCCAGGTCCAGGCGCGGCGCAGGCCGTCGTTGCCGATGGCCTTCGCCCCCAAGGTTTCGGCCGGCGTGTGATGCAGGAAGCGGCCCAGCGTCAGATCGCACCAGTCCTGGTACGCGCGCGTGTGCAGGATGAACTCGTGCCACATCGCGTCGACCACCTTCGACGGCATCGCGACGAAACGGCGGTCGCTGCGCTGGCACGCGAGAAAGAACTGGCGCAGTCCGCGCTCGACCAGATCGCAGTCCTTGCCACTCAGTTGCGGATAGGTCTCGCGCAGCTTGCGCTTGAGGAACTGCGGTAGCGGCGCTTCGCGGATCGCGCGCTCACGCTGCCATCTCGCCCACATCGACGCGACCACCGCCGCGGCCAGCATCGCACCGAACAGTGCGAACCACGGCGCACGACCAGGCGACGCGCGGGACGCTCCCACTCCGAACGACACCATCGCCGCCGCGAGCAAGGCCCAGACGAACCGGCGGGCGTGGCGCAGCAGCCAGCGCTGCGGTGCGTGTCCGGTGAGCACCGACGTCACACGACCACCGGCTCGGTCTCCAGGCGGATGCCGAAACGGCCGTAGACGCTCTCCTGGATCGCCTTGGCCAGCGTCATCACCTCGGAGCCGATCGCTTCGCCGCGGTTGACCAGCACCAGCGCCTGCTTCTCGTAGACGCCGGCCTGGCCGACCGTCTTGCCCTTCCAGCCGCAGGCGTCGATCATCCAGCCGGCGGCCAGCTTCACGCTGCCATCGGGCATCGGGTAATGCACGATCTCGGGGTCGCGGCCGATGATGTCGCGGCACTGCTCGGGCGTGACCACCGGGTTCTTGAAGAAGCTGCCGGCATTGCCGATGCGCGCCGGGTCGGGCAGCTTGGCGCGGCGGATCGCGATGACCCAGTCGGCGATCTGTTTCGCGTCGGGTTGCGCAACACCGCTCTCGGCAACCTTGCGCTCCAGTTCGAGGTAGCCGAGCACCGGCTTCCACGGCCGCGGCAGCCGCAAGCGCACCCGGGTGATCACCGCGCGTCCGGCCAGCGAGCGCTTGAAGACGCTGTCGCGGTAGCCGAAGTCGCATTGGCGTGCGGTCAAAGTGACGGTGAGTCCGGTGCGCAGGTCGACCGCATCGAGCGACTCGAAGCGGTACTGCAGTTCGACCCCGTAGGCGCCGATGTTCTGCACCGGAGACGCGCCCGCCGTGCCGGGGATCAGCGCCAGGTTCTCGAGCCCCGGGTAGCCCTGCACCAGCGACCACATCACCAGGTCGTGCCAGGGCTCCCCGGCGCCGGCTTCGACGATCCAGGCGTCAGCGCGTTCCTCGACCAGTCGCAGGCCTTTCACCTCGACCTTCAGCACCACCTGCGGCATGTCGCGCGTCAGGATGATGTTGCTTCCGCCGCCGAGGATGAACTTGGGCGCCCGGCCCAGCGTGGGATGATCGACCACGCGCCGCACATCGGCGTCACCCGCAATGCGCACCAAGGTGTGCGCTACGGCCGGTAAACCGAAGCTGTTGTAGGTGCGAAGGCTCACGCCCGATTCGATGTGCATGGCAGAATTTTCGTCGATCGCCCGCTGATCCCACGCCGCTGTTGAACCGAAAGACCTCCCACCATGCCCAGCTTTGACACCGTACTCGAACCCAACCTCGTCGAAGTGCGAAACGCCGTCGACCAGGCCGCAAAGGAAATCGGCACCCGCTTCGATTTCAAGGGTTCGTCTTCCAGGGTCGAACTCAAGGACAAGGAGCTGACGGTCTGGGCCGACAGCGACTTCCAGATCGGCCAGGTGATGGACATCGTGCTGGCCAAGCTGGCCAAGCGAAGCGTCGACGTTCGATACCTCGACCGCAGCGCCAAGATCGAGAAGATCGGCGGCGACAAGGTCAAGCAGCTGATCGTCATCAAGAACGGCATCGACAGCGAGACGGCCAAGAAGCTGCAGACTGCCGTCAAGCAGAGCAAGCTGAAGGTGCAGGCCGCGATCCAGGGCGACACCGTGCGGGTGACCGGCACCAAGCGCGACGACCTGCAGGCCGCGATGGCGCTGATCCGCAAGGACCTGCCCGACTCGCCGCTGTCTTTCAACAACTTCCGGGACTGATCCGGTGGCGGCTCAGACGCGGCGGGTGCGCAACTCGCGGATCGCTGCCGTGCTGGCCCTGGCCGGGACCTTTGCCTTCGGTTGCAGCCCGGTCTACGCGCAAAGCATCTCGTTCAGCGGCCACATGGGCGACAAGGCGTTGCTGGTGATCGACGGCACACCGCGCACGCTGGCGGCAGGCTCGGCGCAGGGCAGCGTGAAGCTGGTCAGTGTGAACCCGACGACCGCGGTGATCGAGGTCGGCGGCAAGCGGCAGACGCTGACGCTGGGCGGCTCGCCGGTCAGCCTGGGTGGCGCGAACAGCGAAGGCGGCGGCGAGCAGATCGTGCTGACCGCCGGCCTGGGCGGACATTTCATCACCGGGGGCAGCATCAACGGCAAGCCGGTGCAATTCATGGTCGACACCGGCGCAACCACCGTTGCCATGAGCGCCGCCGACGCCGATCGCATCGGCCTCAACTACAAGGACGGCCCTCGCATGACCGGCAGCACGGCGAACGGCCAGGTGATCGGCTATCGCGCCTCGCTGAACAGCGTGCGCATCGGCGATGTGCAGGTCTACAACGTCGAGGCGGCTGTGCTGCCGATGCCGATGCCACACATCCTGCTGGGCAACAGCTTCCTGACCCGGTTCCAGATGAAACGCGAGAACGACCGCATGACGCTGGACAAGCGCCCGTGAAGCTGTCGCAGGTGCTGTACTCGCAGGGGTTCGGTTCGCGCCGCGAATGCGAGGGGCTGATCGTCTCCGGCTTCGTCTCGATTGCCGCGGCGGTGTGCGACGACCCGTTCGAAGACTTCGACCCGAACGGCCTGCAGTTCATGGTGCGAGGTGAGGCATGGCCGTTTCGCGAGAAGGCACTGATCGTGCTGAACAAGCCGGCGGGCCACGAGTGCTCGCAAAAGCCCAAGCACCACCCGAGCGTCTACAGCCTGCTGCCGGCGCCGTTGCGGCGACGCGATGTGCAGGCGGTCGGCCGGCTCGACGAGGACACCACCGGTCTGCTGCTGATGACCGACGACGGCGGGCTGATCCACCGCTGGACCTCGCCCAAGCACCACGTGCCCAAGGTCTACGAGATAGGCTGCAAGCACCCGGTGACCGCAGAGCAGGTGCAGCAGCTGTTGAACGGCGTGACGCTGATCGACGATCCGGTGCCGGTGCGCGCCGCAGCGGCCGAAGCCACAGGCGTGTTCGACGGGCCGCAGGTGCCCGGTCTGGGCGATCTGCACGGCCTGCGCATGACGCTGACCGAGGGCAAGTACCACCAGGTCAAGCGCATGGTCGCGGCGGTCGGCAACCGCGTCGAGGCGCTGCACCGCAGCCGCTACGGCGCGCTGGCGCTGCCGGCCGATCTGGCGCCTGGCCAATGGCGCTGGCTGGCCGGACCACAGGACGTCGTACCGCCGTCGCAATAATCTCGGCATGCTGCTTTTCAGAGGGTTCAATCATCCCGGTGTCGCACCGGCCTGTGCCCTGACGATCGGCAACTTCGACGGGGTGCACCGCGGCCACCAGGCCATGCTGGCCCTGCTGCGCAACGAGGCTCAGCATCGAGGCCTGCCGAGTTGCGTATTGACCTTCGAGCCGCATCCGCGCGACCACTTCGCCGCACGCACCGGCCGGCACGACCGTGCACCGGCCCGCATCTCGACCTTGCGCGACAAGCTCGGCGAGCTCGAACGGTGCGGCATCGACCAGGCGATCGTCGTGCCCTTCAACGATCGGTTTGCCGGTCAGGCACCGCAGGCGTTCATCGACGAAGTGCTGGTGCGCGGGCTGCACGCACGCTATGTGCTGGTCGGCGACGATTTCTGCTTCGGTGCCCGGCGGGCAGGCGACTACGCGATGCTCGACGCAGCCGGTCAGGCGCAGGGCTTCGACGTGGCGCGCATGCTCAGCTACGAAGTGCGCGGCCTGCGGGTGTCGAGTTCGGCGGTGCGAGATGCGCTGGCAGCCGGTGACATGCCGCGTGCCCAGTCTCTGCTGGGGCGGCCTTACAGCATCAGCGGCCATGTGGTGCATGGCCAGAAACTCGGCCGCGATCTCGGCTTCCGCACCCTCAACCTGCGCTTCCCGCATGCGCGGCCAGCTGCGACGGGCATCTTCGTGGTCCGGATCCACGGTCTCGCGCCCGGCGCAAAGCCGCTGAACGGTGTCGCCAGCCTGGGCGTGCGACCGACCATCGAGCACGCCGGGCGTGTGCTGCTGGAGACCCATTGCTTCGACTGGCCCGAAGCCCTCGGCAGCGAAGGCGGCTACGGCCGCTGCATCCGCGTCGACCTGCTGCACAAGTTGCACGACGAACGGCGCTACGACTCGCTGGCCGCGCTGCGCGAGGGCATCTCGCGCGACGAGATCGACGCCCGGGCTTGGCTGGCGACGCGGGCTTGAGCCGGCACGAGCAGGCCGCCTCGCGGGCCTCCCTGGACAACTCGGCGTCGGAAGCCCCCCCGGTAGAATCAAGTCCATGAGTTCGAGCTCGACCTTCGTCACACGTCACCCCAGCGGCCACGGTGCCACGCACCGGCAGACCACGCGCGACCGAATTTGACGGGTGCGGCGTCGTGCTTCGTGCGCGCTGCCTGCACCGTTGCGGCCCCGGGACACAGCTCATTCCACGCCGGGTCCGTCATCCGACACAACGCGAGGCCCGTGGCCCATCGCCCCGCTCCCAGTCCACGCTCCCGGCGTGACCGTCACCTGTCCAGATCGAAGCATGTCCACCGAAAAAACAAAACCCGATGCCGATGCCTCCGGCTTGCGCGCCACGCTGAACCTGCCGGACACGCCGTTCCCGATGCGCGGCGACCTGCCCAAGCGCGAGCCGGGGTGGGTCCAGCAGTGGGAAGAGGCAGGCACCTACCAGCGCCTGCGCGAGGCCCGCTGTGGCGCGCCGAAGTTCGTGCTGCACGACGGCCCGCCTTACGCCAACGGCCAGATCCATATCGGCCACGCGGTCAACAAGGTGCTGAAGGACATGATCGTCAAGGCGCGCCAGCTCAAGGGCATGGACGCGACCTATGTGCCGGGCTGGGACTGCCACGGCCTGCCGATCGAGAACCAGATCGAGAAGACCTTCGGGCGCAAGCTGCCGCGCGCCGAGGTGCAGGCGAAGAGCCGCGCCTACGCGACCGAGCAGATCGCGCAGCAGATGGTCGACTTCAAGCGCCTGGGCGTGCTGGCTGACTGGGCGCATCCGTACCGCACGATGGACTTCGGCAACGAGGCGGGCGAGATCCGCACGCTGAAGCGCGTGATGGAGCGCGGTTACGTGTATCGCGGGTTGAAGCCGGTGTACTGGTGCTTTGACTGCGGCTCGTCGCTGGCGGAGTTCGAGATCGAATACGCCGACAAGACCTCGCAGTCGCTCGACGTGGCGTTCCTGTGCGCCGAGCCGGATCGACTGGCCAACGCGTTCGGTCTGCCGGCGCTGAGCAAGGAAGCCTTCGCTGTCATCTGGACCACCACCGCGTGGACGATTCCGGCCAACCAGGCGCTGAACCTGAATCCGGAGCTCGAATACAGCATGGTCGATACCGAGCGCGGCCTGCTGCTGCTGGCTTCTGCCCGGGTCGAGGACAGCCTGAAACGCTACGCCTTGCAGGGCACCGTGGTCGCCGTGGCGCTGGGCGCAAAGCTCGACGGCATCCATTTTCGCCATCCGCTGGCCCATGTCGATGCCGGCTACGACCGCCTGAGCCCGGTCTACCTCGCTGACTACGCCACCGCCGACGACGGCACCGGCCTCGTGCATGCAGCACCGGCCTACGGCGTCGACGACTTCAAGTCGTGCGTCGCGCACGGCATGGCGATTGACGACATCCTGAACCCGGTGACCGGCAGCGGCGTCTACGACGGCAGCCTGCCGTTGTTCGGCGGGCAGCACATCTGGAAGGCCTGCGCGGTGATCATCGACGCGTTGCGCGACGCCAACCGCTTGCTCGCCACCGCGACCTTCCAGCACAGCTACCCGCACTGCTGGCGCCACAAGACGCCGGTGATCTACCGCGCCGCCGCACAGTGGTTCGTGCGGATGGACGAGTCGACCGACGACACCGCCGGTGTGTTCGCCACAGCCCCCGCAGCGCAGACGCTTCGGCAGAGCGCGCTGGCCGCGATCGATGCCACCACGTTCTATCCCGAGAACGGCCGGGCCCGGCTGCGCGACATGATCGCCAACCGGCCCGACTGGTGCATCAGCCGCCAGCGCAACTGGGGCGTGCCGCTGCCGTTCTTCCTGCATCGGGACAGCGGTGAGTTGCACCCGAAGACGCTGGAGTACATGGACCGCGCTGCCGCACTCGTCGAGCAGGGCGGTGTGGAAGCCTGGTCGCAGCTCGATCCGCGCGACTGGCTGGGCGACGAGGCCGCCGAGTACACCAAGAGCACCGACATCCTCGATGTCTGGTTCGACTCGGGCAGTACCTTCAACCATGTGCTGCATGGCTCGCACGATGGCGCCGGCCGGGCGGACGGCCCCGAGGCCGACCTGTACCTCGAAGGCCACGACCAGCATCGCGGGTGGTTTCATTCCTCGCTGCTGATCGCCTGCGCGATCGAAGGTCGCGCGCCCTACAAAGGCCTTCTGACCCACGGTTTCGCGACCGACGGCCAGGGTCGCAAGATGAGCAAGTCGCTCGGCAACGTCGTGGCACCTCAATCGGTCAGCGACAAGCTGGGCGCAGAGATCGTGCGGCTGTGGGTCGCCAGCACCGACTACTCGGGCGACCTGAACATCGACGACAAGATCCTAGCGCGCGTGGTCGACGCCTACCGCCGCATCCGCAACACACTGCGCTTCCTGCTGGCCAACACCAGCGATTTCGACGCCGCGAACGACGCGGTGCCGCTGTCGGAACTGCTCGAGATCGATCGCTACGCGCTGGCCCGCGCAGCGCAGTTCCAGGCCGACGTGCTGGCGCACTACGAGGTGTATGAATTCCACCCGGTGGTCGCCAAGCTGCAGGTCTACTGCAGCGAAGACCTGGGTTCGTTCTACCTCGACGTGCTGAAGGACCGCCTGTACACGACCGCACCGAAGAGCCACGCGCGACGCAGCGCGCAGACTGCGCTGTGGCACATCACCCATGCGATGCTGCGCTGGATGGCGCCCTCCCTCAGCTTCACCGCCGAGGAAGCGTGGCCGATCTTCGCGCCGGGCCGGTCGCCTTCGATCTTCATCGAGACCTACAGCAACACCACCGGCTGGGCCGATGAGGCACTGCTGGCGAAGTGGTCGCGCATTCGGGAGATCCGGGAGTTCGCCAACAAGCAGATCGAGACCGTGCGCGGCGCCGGACAACTGGGCTCGTCACTGCAGGCGACGATCGCGATCACCGCCAACGCCAGCGACCACGCGCTGCTGGCCTCGCTGGGCGACGGCCTGAAGTTCGTGACGATCACGTCGGATGCGACGCTCTCCGCAGGTTCCGAACTCGCCGTGAGCGTCACGCCATCGAGCGCCGTGAAGTGCGAGCGCTGCTGGCACTACCGCGACGACGTCGGCCACGACGCAGCCCACCCGACGATCTGTGGCCGCTGCACCAGCAACCTGTACGGCGCCGGCGAAGTCCGTCGCGTGGCCTGACATGGCCGGCAAAAAGGCTGCAGGCTCCAGCCTGCTTCCGTGGCTGGGACTCGCGCTGCTCGTGATCCTGCTCGATCAGCTGACCAAGACGCTGATCCTCGGTCGCTTCCAGCTCGGCGACAGCCACACCGTCACCTCGTTCTTCAACATCGTGCGGGTGCACAACACGGGCGCGGCGTTCAGCTTCCTCGCGGGCGCTTCGGGCTGGCAGCGCTGGTTCTTCGTCGGCCTCGGCCTGGTGGCCACTGCGTTCATCGTCTGGATGCTGAAGCAGCACGGCGGGCAGCGGCTGTTCAGCCTGGCGCTGGCACTCGTGCTGGGCGGAGCCCTGGGCAACGTGATCGACCGCCTGCTGCACGGGCACGTGATCGATTTCCTGCAGTTCCACTGGAACTGGCTGGCGCCGATGTTCGCGGGTGGCTATTTCCCCAGCTTCAACATCGCCGACAGTGCGATCACCGTCGGCGCGACCCTGCTGATCCTCGACGAGTTGTTGCGGGTGCGCAGGACCCGCTGACCACCGGCTCCGGGCTGGCGCATTGACGTAAGTGCGGGGTGCAATGGACAGAGTGCGCCGGCACACTGGTCGTCATGAACGCACAGTCCGAGATCGAGAACAACGGCGAGAGGGCCCGGGCGGATGCCACGACCACGGTGTTCGACCTGCCGCTCAACAGCCTGCCCTGGAAAGCGCCCTTCCAATGGCTGAGACTGGGCTGGCACGACTTCGCACGCGTGCCCCTGCTCGGACTGTTCTATGGCGCCTGCTTCACCGGAATGGGCTGGTTGCTGCTTTACGTGTTCGAGCATGCGGCGGCTTACACGCTCGCATTGAGCGCGGGCTTCCTGCTCGTGGGACCGTTCCTGTGTCTGGGGCTGTACGACCTGAGCCGCAAGCTCGAGGCCGGTGGGCGGCCAGGTTTCGTTTCGTCGCTGACCGCATGGAGCACGCGTGCGAGCACCATGGGCATCTTCGGCGGCGTGCTGCTGATCGTGGAGATGCTCTGGGCGCGCTCGTCGCTGATCGTGTTTGCCCTCAGCTTCAACGGCATGCCCGACTTCAAGGGGTCGTTGCTGGCGCTGGTGAACCCGGCCAACCTCGGCTTCATCGTTGCGTACATCGTGGTGGGCGCGCTGTTCGCGGGGCTGATCTTCACGATCAGTGTGGTCTCGATGCCGATGATCCTGGATCGCCAGACCGACGCCATCACGGCGGGCCTGACCAGCCTGCGGCTGTGCCTCACCCAACCCGGCGTGATGCTGCTATGGGGTGCCTTGGTGACGCTGATCGTGGTGATGGCGATGCTGCCCGGGTTCTTCGGCCTGCTGATCGCCGGGCCGGTGATCGGCCACGCCTCGTGGCACGCCTACCGGGCTGCCGTTCCGCGCTGACGCCGTCTGCGTTCAGGGCAGCAGCACGCTGCAACCGGTCGTCAGCCGCGCCTCCAGGTCGCGGTGCGCCTGTGCCACGTCGGCCAGCGCATAGCGGCGTTCGACAGGGATGCGAACCGCGCCGCTGCTGACGACCGCGAACAGGTCATCGGCCATCGCCTGCGTGGCCTCGCGGGTGGCGATGTGGGTGAACAGCGTCGGGCGCGTGACGTACAGCGATCCCTTGGCCGCCAGCACACCCAGATCCACGGGCGGCGCCTTGCCCGACGCATTGCCGAAGTTCGCCAGCAGACCGAAGGGCTGCAGCACATCGAACGACTTCTCGAAGGTGTCGAGCCCGACCGAGTCGTAGACCACCTTGACGCCGCGGCTGCCGGTGATCTCCTTGACGCGTGCAACGAAATCCTCGCGTTGGTAATTGATGGCGTGCGTGGCGCCGTGCTGCAGCGCCAGAGCGCACTTCTCGTCGCTGCCGGCGGTGCCGATCAGCTGCAGGCCCAGCGCGCGTGCCCACTGGCAGGCGATGAGCCCGACCCCGCCGGCTGCAGCGTGGAACAGAATGAAGTCGCCCGGCTGCAGGCCGCCCTGTGGCAGCGTTTTCTTCAGCAGATACTGCGCGGTCAGGCCCTTCAGCATCATGGCGGCACCGGTCTCGAAATCGATGGTGTCGGGCAGCTGGACGACGCACTTGGCTGGCATCACGCGGGCTTCGCAGTAGCTGCCGGGAGGTGTGCTGGCATAGGCCGCACGATCACCGATTCGCAGGTGCATCACGCCTTCACCCACCGCTTCGACGACGCCGGCCGCTTCCATGCCCAGGGACGCGGGAAGCGGAAGCGGATACAGGCCGGTGCGGTGGTACACGTCGATGAAATTGAGCCCGCAGGCGTGGTGGCGGATGCGGATTTCGCCCGCACCGGGTTCGCCGATCGGTACTTCGACCAGATGCATCGCATCGGGCCCGCCGGGGTGCTCGATGCGGATCGCGCGGGTACTGAGTTGACGGGTGGCAGACATGCAGGTGCTCCTCGAAAAGGCGGTGCGCTATCGTGCCCGAAGCCTACGTCACCCGCACGCCGAGGCGTCGACTGTGACGTCACCCCATGAAGAAGCTCACCACCGCCCCCAACCTCGCCATCGCCACGCTGTGGGCCGACCTGCTGTGCCACGCCGGCGTACCAACGACGATCCAGCGCGCCTACAACAGCAGTCTGGCCGGGCAGGTGCCGCCCGACCAGACGCTGCCCGAGCTGTGGCTGACCGACGCCGACAACTTCGAGCGAGCCGAGCGCCTGCTCGACGAACTGCGGCATCCGGTGTCGCGGCACTGGATGTGCCCCGCCTGCCGCGAAATGATCGACGGCCCGTTCGAGCAATGCTGGAACTGCGGGGCGGCAATGCCGTGATTTCGCTCGAAATTCCGATTGCCGAAGCCCATTAATTCCATAATAATGGAAATATGGAAGAGTTTGAGATCGTGGCATCACTGGCCGCTCTGGCCCAGGCAGCCCGCCTGAGGGTGTTCCGGGCATTGGTCGTTGCCGGCCCGCAGGGCCTGACGCCGGGCGCTCTGGCGGAAGCGCTGGCGGTGCCAGCATCGACGCTGTCGTTTCACCTGAAGGAGTTGATGCACGCCGGGCTGATCTCGCAGCAGCGAGACGGCCGCAGCCTGATCTACCGCGCCGCGTTCGATCGCATGAACGATCTGATGGGCTACCTGAGCGCGAACTGCTGTCAGGGCGAGACTTGCGTCGCCACGGCAACACCCACCTGCACGACTTGCTGAGCGATTGCCGCGAGCGCCGCTCCTCGCTTTCCGCCATTCAACACACCCCGGAGTTCCCATGTCCGACACCCCGAAACACGTGCTGTTCGTCTGCACCGGCAACTCGGCCCGTTCGATCCTCGCCGAGGGCCTGCTCAACGAACTGGGCAAGGGTCGCTTCATCGCGCACTCGGCCGGCAGCCACCCCAATGGCCAGGTCAACCCGTTCGCGCTCTCGACTCTGTGGGCGTTGCGCATCCCGACCGACGGTTTTCGCAGCAAGAACTGGGACGAGTTTTCGGTGCCCGGAGCGCCGACGCTCGATCTCGTATTCACCGTGTGCGACAACGCGGCCGGCGAGATGTGCCCGGTGTGGCCCGGTCAGCCGATGACTGCGCACTGGGGTGTGCCCGACCCGGCGGCGGTCGAAGGCTCTGATGAAGAGAAGGCCCGAGCCTTCATGGACACGGCGATCACGCTGAAACGACGTATCGAGCTGATGCTGTCGTTACCGATCGAGACCCTCGATCGCATGGCGATCCAGCACGAGCTGAAGCAGATCGGCAGCGCCTGACCGGCCGGCCTCACCCATGAACACCTCCGCCTTGCCCGCACCTTCCGCCGTCCCAGCACCGATGAGCGTGTTCGAGCGTTACCTCACCGTCTGGGTCTTCCTGTGCATCGTCGCAGGCATCGCCCTCGGCCAGATCTTGCCGGGTCCGGTCCAGGCCATCGGCCGCATGGAGTTCGCACAGGTCAACCTGCCGGTCGGCCTGCTGATATGGGTGATGATCATCCCGATGCTGCTGAAGGTCGACTTCGCGTCGCTCTCGCAGGTGAAGCAGCACTGGCGCGGCATCGGTGTCACGCTGTTCGTCAACTGGGCGGTCAAGCCGTTCTCGATGGCGCTGCTGGGGTGGATCTTCATCCGCCATGTCTTCGCGCCCTACCTGCCCGCCGACCAGGCCGACAGCTACATCGCCGGCCTGATCCTGCTGGCCGCCGCGCCGTGCACCGCGATGGTCTTCGTGTGGAGCCGGCTCACCGGTGGCAACCCGCTGTTCACGCTGTCGCAGGTCGCACTCAACGACACGATCATGGTGTTCGCCTTCGCACCTATCGTCGCCTTGCTGCTCGGCCTGTCGGCCATCGTGGTTCCGTGGGACACGCTGATCACCTCGGTCGTGCTCTACATCGTGATCCCGGTCGTGCTGGCGCAGATCTGGCGAAGGGCCTTGCAGCGTCGCGGCCAGGCGGCATTCGATGCCACGCTAGAGACGATCGGCCCTTGGTCGATCACCGCACTGCTCGCCACGCTGGTGCTGCTGTTCGCCTTCCAGGGCCGGGCCATCATCGACCAGCCGCTGGTCATCGCGATGCTGGCGGTACCCATCCTGATCCAGGTGTTCTTCAACTCCGGACTGGCGTACTGGCTGAATCGCCGGCTGGGAGAATCGCACAGCGTGGCGTGCCCGTCGGCGCTGATCGGAGCGAGCAACTTCTTCGAGCTGGCCGTTGCCGCGGCCATCAGCCTGTTCGGTTTCGAGTCGGGTGCCGCGCTGGCCACGGTGGTCGGCGTGCTGATCGAGGTGCCGGTGATGCTGCTGGTGGTCAAGTGGGCCAACGACAGCAAGGGCTGGTACGAGCGTGGGATGAATGAAAGCGGTCAACGTGTCTGAATCCCTGGATCAACTTCCGAATGTCGACGCGGTACTGTTTTCGGTCCCGACCGTCGAGCAGTTGCAGGCTGTTCCCCCGTCGCCTCGCGCACCACGCTTCCTGCTGCTTTACGGTTCGCTGCGCGAGCGCTCCTACAGCCGCCTGCTGGCGCAGGAAGCCGCCCGCCTGCTCGAAGCGATGGGCGGCGAGACGCGATTGTTCGACCCCGCAGGTTTGCCTCTGCCCGACGGCGCGCCCGATTCGCACCCGAAGGTCGTCGAGTTGCGCGAACTCGCCGACTGGTGCGAAGGCATGGTGTGGTCTTCGCCAGAACGGCACGGCGCGATGAGCGGCATCATGAAGGCACAGATCGACTGGATTCCGCTGGCCATCGGGGCGGTGCGACCGACGCAGGGCAAGACGCTGGCGGTGATGCAGGTGTCGGGCGGCTCGCAGTCGTTCAACGCGGTCAACCAGCTGCGCGTGCTGGGCCGCTGGATGCGCATGCTGACGATCCCGAACCAGTCGTCTGTCGCCAAGGCATTTCTCGAATTCGACGAAGCCGGCCGCATGAAGCCGTCGGCGTACTACGACCGCGTGGTCGACGTCATGGAAGAACTGATGAAGTTCACGCTGCTGACGCGCGACGCAGCGCCGTACCTGGTCGACCGCTACAGCGAGCGCAAGGAAAGCGCCGAAGCGCTGTCGCAGCGGGTGAACCAGCGAAGCATCTGAGAGGTCGGTTCGACCGATGTGCTCACCCGGAGGCGCGCGCGTCGGGCGGGCTGACCAGCTTCGACAGCTCGGCCACTCCGATCGGCGGGCGAGCCAGCCAGGGCAGCACATACAACCGCTTCGCCAGCCCGGCAGAGAGGCGCGCCATCTGCTTGCGTTCGCCGGTCAGTCGCGCAGACAGCAGTGGGTCGTGCGTGCCAGCGGCCACGACGCTCTTGTTGAGCACCCAGGCGTGCGGCTCGATGTGGGCGCGTCGCAGATCGTCCTGCAACGCAGCGGCCTGCGACACCGGGGTCACTTCGGGCAGAGTGACCAGGATGATCTTCGTGTACGTCGCGTCCTGCAGCCTCATCAGCGGCGTGACGATGCGTGCGGTGCTGCGCCCCTCGAACTCCCGCATCATCTGCCGGTGGTAGGCGCCGGTCGCATCCATCAGCAGCAATGAATGCCCGGTGGGCGCGGTGTCCAGCACCACGAAAGCGCTGCGCCCTTCGCTGACGATGCGCGAGAACGCATGGAAAACCGCCACCTCCTCGGTGCACGGCGAACGCAGATCCTCGAGCAGCAGCGCCTGTTCCTGAGCATCGAGGCCGGGTGACTTGGCAGCCATGATCTTGTCGATGTAGTGCTGCGTCTCGGCCTTCGGGTCGATGCGGCTCACGTGCAGGCCCGGGACCTCACCCTCGAGTGTTCCGGCCAGGTGGGCGGCCGGGTCGGTGGTGCTCAGATGCACGGTCTTGCCGCGCTGGACGAGGCCGAGGGCCAGCGCAGCCGCCACCGTCGTCTTGCCGACGCCGCCCTTGCCCATGACCATGATCAGGCCGTGTTCGGCCGTGGCCAGTTCATCGGCCAGCGCGTCCAGGCCGGGAAAATGATCGGCAGGCTCGGTCGATGAACCGGCCGCGACCATGGCAGGCGCGATCACGTCGGGTTCCGCGCCGAGCAGCGCACGCAGTGCGGGCAGTCCGACGGTGTCGAAAGACCGCAACGGAACGCGGTCCTGCGGCAGCGCGCGCAGAGATGGCGCCATGTCCGACAGGGCCTGCAGCCCCAGGGCCTCGATGGCGCAGGCCACGGCATCGGTGCGATCAACGGCGTGGAACACACCGTTGATCACCAGGCGCTGGTTGTTCAAGCCAAGCGCATGCAGTTCCTCGGAAGTTCGCGCCGCCTCGGCCACCGCGCCGGCGTCGGGCCTTGTCACCAGGACGACCGTGGTCAGCGCTGGATCGCTCAGTGCGTCGAGCGCGGCCTTGAAGCGAACTTCCTGCATCTTCAGACCGGAGTGCGGGCCGAGGCAGGAGGCGCCGCGATCGTTGCCGTCGAGAAAGCCGCTCCAGGCCTTTGGCAGACTCAACAGGCGCAAGGTGTGGCCGGTCGGCGCCGTGTCGAAGACGATGTGATCGAAAGCTTTTGCGTCGGTCGACAGCAAGGATGCGAACTCGTCGAACGACGCAATCTCGGTGGTGCACGCACCAGACAACTGTTCGCGCACAGTTGCCAGCTCGGATTCGCTGGAGTCGGCACTCATCTGCGCAACGACGCGCTGCCGATACGACTCGGCCGCCGTGTCGGGGTCGATGTTCAGCACCGACAGCCCCGGCGCACCCGGCACCGGCGTCGGCGTGTTGCGCAACTCGATCCCCAGCATCTCATCGAGGTTTGAAGCCGCATCGGTGCTGACCAGCAGCACCTGATTGCCCGCGTCCGCCAGCGACAGTGCAGCGGCCGTCGACAGCGAAGTTTTGCCGACCCCGCCCTTGCCGGTGAAGAACAGGTGTCGCGTCGGGTGGCTCAGGAAGCCCGGCGTGTCCGGGTGCAGCCAGCTCAGCACTTCCGCATGGGAAGGAATCCCCCCGCTGTGCACGACCTGGCCGCGGATCACGACAGCGGGCGTGTGGCTGACTCCGAAGCGCCGGATCTGGTCCGGGTTCTCGATCTTCAGGATGTCGACCTCGATCCCCGCCGCCAGGGCAACCCGCTCGATCATCGCGACGGTGCTGCGGCACTTGCTGCACCCCGTACCCAGGACCTTGACTTCCATGTCGAACACCTCGCAATTGAACCTGCGCCGGCACGCTCGCCGAAAGCTAAGCAGCTCCGATTGGATGCCTCGGAGACTGACCCGGTCGTGACGTGGGTCAATTGGCAGGCAGGAAATCAAGCACGCAATACAACAAACATATCGTATAAACTATTTACTCCCATTCAGGAGCATTGACATCATGAGCAATAACAGTCTCCCAGCCCGGACTGACACCGCCGACACTCCGGCCGGCACCGTCGTGACGGCAAAGGGCACACCGGCCAAGAAGGGCAAGCCGGCCCCGGTCGTCAAGGCAGCCTCCTCGTCGAAGGCGCGCGCCACCAGCCAGCCCGCGGCCAAGAAATCGAAAGCCCCGAAGGCTGCAGCGCCCGTCGCTCGCAAAGTGCCGAAGGCCGTCGTCAAACGTCCAGCCAAGCCGAAGGCCCTCGTCGACGACAAGGTGCAGAAGGTCAAGGCCAAGCTGATACGCGACAGCTTCACGATGCCTCAGGCCGACTTCGAGCTGATCGACATGCTGAAGCAGCGGGCGCTGGACTTCCGTCACTCGGCCAAGAAGAGCGAGTTGCTGCGCGCAGGCCTGCAGGTCCTGGCTGCGTTGCCGCATGCACAGCTGCAAGCAGCGCTGGACCGCATCACGCCGTTGAAGCCGGGTCGCCCGAAGAAAGCCGACTGAAACGCTTCAGCGCCACTTCGCCAGCATCCAGATGCCGGCGATCACCAGCACCGTGCCGGCCGCGATGCCGGCGGTGAAGGGCTCGCCGAGCAGCAGCACGCCCATCAGCAGGGTCGACATCGGGCCGATCATGCCGGTCTGCGCGACCAGCGTCGCACCGATGCGCTCGATCGCCATCATCACCATGAGCACCGGCGCGAACGTGCATGCCAGCGCATTCAGCAGCGAGAGCCAGATCACCTCCGGCGCCACCGCCATCGCGGCCAGCGGCCGCAGCACCAGGAACTGACCGATGCACAGCACGCAAGCCACCGTGCTAGCCAGGCCCGTCAGTCGCAGCGCGCCGATGCGCCGCACCTCCTCGCCGCTGAGCACCAGGTAGACCGCGTAGCTGATCGCACTGCCGAACACCAGGGCCGCGCCAAGCGCCGCATGCGGCCCGACATGCGTCAGCTCCTGGCCGAAGACCAGCAGCACCCCGCCGTAGCTGACAGCCAGCGCCATCAGCTGCCGACTCGTCACGCGCCGCTCGAACAGGACCACGCCGAGTGCCAGCACCAGCGTCGGGTTCAGGTAGAGGATCAGCCGCTCCAGACTCGCACTGACGTACTGCAACCCCATGAAGTCGAGCGTGCTCGCCAGGTAGTACCCGGTGATGCCGAGGCCGGCGATCACCATCCAGTCGCGGCGGTGCAAGGCTGGCTTGCCGCGACTGGCCCACACGCTGAGCATCACGAACAGCGGCAGCGCGAACAGCATGCGGTACATGACGAGCGTGATCGCATCGACGCCGTGGCGGTAGGCGAGCTTGGCGATGATGGCCTTGCCCGAGAACGCGATCGCCCCCAGAAAGGCGAGCAGCAGGCCCGTCCACGGTGCGGCCTGGGCGGCTGAGTGCGCCGGCTCGCGTTCGGGAGGACTCACTCCCACGCGGGTGTCGCGCTCATCACTTCCTGCAAGGTCGTGATGCCTTCGGCGACCTTCATCGCACCGGCCAGCCGCAGAGGGCGCATGCCGTCCTGCAGGGCCTGCTGACGCAGTTTCGTGACATCGGGCACCGGCTGGATGCAGGTGCGTGCGGCGTCGGTCACCGACAGCAGTTCGTACAGCCCGGTGCGCCCGCGGAAGCCGGTCATCCGGCATTCGAGGCACCCCACCGGCTTGTAAGGCTTGGCCTTGCCGTTGAGGCGCCAGGGCTTGACGAACTCGGTCAGTTCCTCGGTCGTCAGGGCCTCGTCGGGCTGCTTGCAGGCCGGGCACAAGGAGCGCACCAGCCGCTGCGCCAGCACGCCGATCACGGTGGCGCCGATCAGGTACGGGGCCACACCCAGATCGACCAGCCGCGTGATGGCAGATGCGGCGTCGTTCGTGTGCAGCGTGCTGAACACCAGGTGGCCGGTGAGCGCAGCCTGGATCGCCATCTCGGCGGTTTCAAGGTCGCGCACCTCGCCGACCATGATGATGTCCGGGTCCTGCCGCATCAGCGCGCGCACGCCTTCGGCGAAACCGAAGTCGAGGCCGGGCTGGACCTGCGTCTGATTGAACGCGGGCTGGATCATCTCGATCGGGTCCTCGATCGTGCAGACGTTGACCTCCTCGGTGGCGAGCCGACGCAGCGTCGAGTACAGCGTGCTGGTCTTGCCCGAGCCGGTCGGCCCGGTGACCAGGATGATGCCGTTGGGCCGTGCGACCAGCGCCTCCCAGCGCTTGGCATCGTGTGTGCCGAAGCCCAGTGCCTCGAGCGGCTTCACGGTGGTATCCGGATCGAAGATGCGCATCACCATCTTCTCGCCGAAGGCGGTGGGCAGCGTCGACAGTCTCATCTCGACCTCGTCGCCTTCCGGGTTGCGCGTCTTGATGCGGCCGTCCAGCGGGCGGCGCTTCTCGATCACGTCCATGCGGCCGAGCAGCTTGACGCGCGCGATCATCGCGCTCATCACCCCCGGCGGCAGCTGGTAGACGGTGTGCATCACGCCGTCGATACGGAAGCGGATCGCGCTCAGGTCGCGCCGCGGCTCGAGGTGGATGTCCGAGGCACGCTGGTCGAACGCGTACTGCCAGAGCCAGTCGACCACCTGCACCACGCCCTGGTCGTTGGCGTCGAGCTGCTTGTTGGTGCGACCCAGTTCGACCAGTTGCTCGAAGCTCGCGATCGCCGAGCTCTCCCCACTCTTGATGGCCGCGCGCACCGACCGCGACAGCGTGTAGAACTCGGTCGTGTACTTCTGCAGTTCCAGCGGACTGACGACAACCAGCTTCAGCGCCTTGCGCGTGTGCGCCTCGATCTCGGTCACCCAATGCGTGTCGTAGGGCTCGCAGGTCGCCACCGTGATGTCGTGGACTCCGACCTGCAGCGGCAGCGCAAAGCGGCGCTCGGCGTAGTTGATCGACATCACGTCGGCGACGCGGCCGACATCGACCTTCAGTGGGTCGATGCGCAGATACGGCAGCCCGCAGCGCCCGGCCAGCCATTCGGTCAGGGCCTCGATGTCCAGCGGCTTGCCGCTTCCGGCGCCATGGGCCCCCTTGCGCATCAGCCCGGCCGCCCCCAGACGCACCAGCGGGTGCTGCTGGCTGTGCGCGGACCCGAAGCGCTTGATCGTGCGGTCGGCGTCCTCGCGCTCGATCAGACCGTCGTCGCGCAGCCAGTCCAGCAACTTGCGCCAGTCGAGCTTGCCGGCGTGCGGTGGTTCGGGCGGACGGTCGACAGATTTCATGGCGGGCGTCTTTGTGGAGTCTGGTGGGTTCGTCAACGAGCAGGGTCAGGCGGGCGGTATGGCCGGAATTTCCTGCGGCAGCGCACGAAGCATCTTCAGCCATTTTCGCGCCGGCAGCCCGCCGTGCTGCTGGATGTCGTCGGCTCGTGCGGCGAGCACTTCGGCAGCCGGCCACGGCATGTCCTTCAGCGCCACGACGATGGTGTTGCCCTCGCGAGTCGGGCGCAGGCTCAGCACTTGGGCATCCCCGAACGCCCTGGCGATGCGGCGCGCGCTGCGCTCGAAGCTGGCGTCGCGCCCGAACAGGTTGACCGTCATGACACCGCCCGGGGCGAGCAGCCGGTGGCAATCAGCGTAGAACGCATCGCTGTCGAGCACCGGGCTCGCCGCGTCATGGTCGTAGAGGTCGACGCACAGAACATCGGCGCTGCCGATGTTCGCCGGGTCGGCGGCGTAGGCGCCGGCATCCGCTTCGATCACCTTCAGGCGCTTGCCGGACTCGACGTGAAAGTAGGCGCGGCAAACGCCGATCACGGTGTCGTTCAGTTCGACCGCAGTGCACCGCATCCGCAACACGCCGTGGCAGTAACGGGTGATCGCACCGGCACCCAGGCCGAGCTGAACCGCGTGGCAATCCGGCCAGTCGCTGCTCGGGCGCAGCAGCATCCAGACCATCATGCGCTGCACGTACTCCAGGTCGATGGCCAGCGGCTTGCGGATGCGCATCGCGCCCTGCACCCACGGCGTTCCGAGGTGCAGGTAGCGCACGCCGTCAGCTTCGGAGATCGTGGCGGGCGCCAGTTCGGGAGTCGGCTTTTTCTTTTTCATCATGCGACGGATGTTGCCATCGAGTGCCGAGGACACGCGGTGCGTGTTTTGCTACTGCATGGCATCATCGAAAACCGGCTTCGGCCAAGGTTTCGCTGATTCGTTCCTTCCCACTGGAGACAAGACATGCGCTGCTACACCTACCTCAAAGAAAACAACGCCGACAGCCTGACGCTTCAAGAGCGCGAAACCCCCCGTCCAGGCCCGGGGCAGGTGCTGGTCCGCATGAAGGCCGCATCACTGAACTACCGCGACCTGATCATCGTGTGGGGCCGCTATCCCGGCATGAAATCCGAAGGTCTGGTCCCTGGATCTGACGGCGCCGGCGTGGTGGCCGAGGTCGGCCCGGGCGTCACGCGCTTCGCCAGTGGCGACCGCGTCACCGGCTGCTTCTTCGAGACCTGGCTCAGTGGCCAGATGACCCCCAAGCACTACGAGAACGCGCTGGGCGGATCGGTGCCGGGCGTGCTGGCCGAATACCGCATCTTCCCCGAGGAAGCACTCGTCGCGACGCCAGCTCACCTCACCGATGCGGAGGCGGCCACCCTGCCCTGCGCAGCGCTGACCGCCTGGAACGCGCTGTACGAGGGCCGGCAACTGGTCCCCGGCGAAACGGTGCTGGTGCTCGGCACCGGCGGCGTGTCCATGTTCGCGCTGCAGTTCGCCAAGGCCTCTGGCGCCACGGTGATCGCCACCTCGTCGAGCGACGCCAAGCTGGCCAAGGCCAAGGCGCTGGGAGCCGATCATCTGATCAACTACAAGACGCACCCGGACTGGGAAAAGAGCGTGCGTGAAGTCACCGGTGGCCGCGGTGTCGACCACGTGGTCGAGGTCGGTGGCGCAGGCACCCTGCAGCGCTCGATCGCGGCCGCCCGCCATGGCGGCGCAGTGCACCTGATCGGCGTGCTGACCGGTGGTCAGATCGATCCGACGGCGATCCTGTTCAACACCACGCTGCTGCGAGGTGTGTTCGTCGGCTCGCGCGACATGTTCGAGTCGATGAACCGGCTGATCAGCGCACGCCAGATCAAGCCGGTGATCGATCGGTTGTTTCCGTTCACGGAAGCCCGCGCAGCACTGGCCCACCTCGAAGGCGCATCACACTTCGGCAAGGTCGTGATCAGCATCGACTGATCGCATGGCGGGCCCGGGAGGGCCCGCCGCTTTCGGACTGTCGCAGCATGCGGCAGACCCGAGCGGGTCTCGGCTTACTTCAGCGCGTCCTTGACAGCGTCGAGCGCTGCGGCGGCGCACTGCTCGTCTTCATCGGGCGAGCCTCCGCTGACACCGATGCCGCCCACCTGGACACCTGCAACCAGGATCGGCAGCCCGCCGGCGAACGTCACCACCCCAGGGATGTCGGCGAGGCCCGGGACGGGACCCGGCTTGCCGTCCTTGCCGAACGTCAGTTCACCGGCATAGCGCGTCGAGAACGGAAAACTGCCCGAGAACTTGGCCTTGCGAATCGCGATGTCGCTGCTGCCGAGGAACGCCTGATCCATGCGGCTGAAAACGATCAGGTTGGTGCCCGCATCGACCACCGCGATGTTCATGCGCCAGCCCTTCGCCTTCGCGAGGGTCTCGCAGGTGCGCGACATCGCCTGCGCGGTATCGAGCGACAGGACCGGCATGCGGTCGAGGGCATGGACTGCCGCAGTGCACAGCAACAGGGAGGCAGCCGCGAGGCAGCCAGCAGAAAACTTGGACATCAATGAACTTTCAATGGAGAGAAGAAGTGGTTCGCATGCGCGAATTCGCAGCACGTCGAATCCCCGGGGGGGGCCATCGGCTGCATTTTCGCCGAGCTCACCAGGGTTCGTAGTCGGTGCTCACCTTCTTGCGGTCGGCCTCCTTGGCCCGCACCGATTCGGCACGGAGAAAGGCGATGATGACGCGTATCTCCGCATCGGTGAGCGAGCCGTTGAAACCGCCCATCTGCGTGTTCGGGCGACCGTTCTTGATGGTGTTGAACATGAACTCGTCATTGTTGGCACCACCCGGGCCCCAGGCCCCCCGCAACAGCTGCGGCCCCTTGCCGCCCTTGCCGCGCGAGTTGTGGCACAGCTGGCAGTTGCGACCGAACAGTTCCTCGCCCTGCTTCTCGATTTCCGAGGAGGCAGCAGGCGCGGGCGCAGCGGCGGGCTCGGTGGCCTGGGCAACGGTGACGCTGACGGCGCCTGAAGAGGGTGCGGGGCCGAAGGCCAGCGCAGCCCCCGAAAGGGCAAAGCTCAGGAACGCTCCGGCAAGCCGGTAGCACAGGTCGTTGGGTCGAAACATGATCTGGATACGAGGAACGGGGTTCAGGGTCGGGCGATGCGCGGCAGGCCGTAGCGCTGCATGATCGTATCGATGCGGCCATCGCTGCGCAGGGCGCCGATGGCAGTCGCGAGGTCTTTCGTCAGCGCCGTGTCGGCGCTGCGGGTCGCCACGGTCATGCCGGTGTACAGATCGGCGTCGTCCACCGCTTCGGTGGCGGCCACCACGCTCTTGCCTGCGTCCCCAGCCAGTGCCGACGACCACACCAGCGCCAGGTCAATCTCCCCGGCCTTCAATGCCTCGATCAACGCGGCACTGCCCGGGTAGGGCGCACGTGCGAACTGTTTACGGAAGAGGAACAGGTCGGCCGGCGTGGCTGTGACTGCACCGACCCTGCGCGCTCCACGCAGCGAAGCAGCGGTCGGTACCGGCTTGCCTGGTGCGGCGACAAGCACATAGCCAAGAGTGAGGTAGGGACTGGAGGTGACCAGCTTGCGCTCTGCCATGTCCTTCGCCAGGTCGGGGTCCTGCGGAATGCCAACGTAGGCGTCGCATTTCTTGGCGACCAGCGTCTGCTGGAGCGCACGTCCGATGCCGCCACGGTTGGGGACGGTCACCCACACCAGTTTCAGCGGACGACCCAGCTGGGTGCCAAGTGCTTGCGCCACCTCGACATCGATACCGCGCTCGGGTCGAGCTTCTGCGGAGAACGGTGCGTTTTCATCGTCCAGGCACACGCTGAGGTAGGTCGGCGCATCTGGCTCTGCGGCACGAAGCCCCACACCAAATGCCAGCAGCAGGGCAGACAACGCGATCTTCTTGAGGTTTTTCATGAGATTCGAGGGAGAGCAGCGGGGCACGGCTTGAGCCGCGCCCCGCTCCGGACTCAGTCCATCAATCGGACAGACCGAAAACCATCAGGCCGCCACCCCGGTTGTTGCGCTTGAACAGTTCGTCGTAGATGAGCGGCAACAGGCTGCCGCCGCCCGGTCCGTAGACGATGGCAACGTACTGCTTGCCGTCGGCCGTGAAGGTCGTCGGGTTGCCGTGGATGCCCGAACCGACGTTGAAGCGCCACATCTCTTCACCCGTGTCGTCCTTCATCGCGCTGAACCAGCCCTCGGCGTCACCCGAGAACACCAGCTTGCCAGCCGTGGCCAGCAGCCCGCTGGTGGCCGGCGTGCTCTGCGGACGCGTCCAGATCTGCTCGCCGGTGGTCGCATTGAAGGCCTTGACACCCCCGGTGTACGGATTGGCCTTCAGCACCCGCGACGACAGGAACCACTCTCCGTGCTTCCACTCGGTCTTCTTGGCCTGGATGTCCATGGAGCTGTCGATGAACGGCACGTAGACCATCTTGGTCCGCGGGCTGTAGGCGGCGGGGTGCCATTCCTTGCCGCCGTCCAGAATCGGCGCGATGTCGGTCACGATCTTGTCGTAGCGCGGCACCTTGTCGGGGTTGACGATCGGACGGCAGTTCTCGCCGAAGCCGGTAACCCAGTTGACGCGCGCGATCGGCACGACCCAGTTGCACTTGCCGTTGGTGCGATCGATCGAATACAGGTGGCCGTTGCGGTCGCCGTGCACCCAGACCTTGCGGCCCTTCTCGTCGTCGACCATGATGACTTCGTTGTTGCCGTCGTAGTCCCACGAGTCGTTCGGCGTGTACTGGAAGTGGTACTTGATCTTGCCGGTGCTGGCATCGAGCGCGATGGTCGAATTGCTGTAGAGGTTGTCGCCCTTGCGCACACTCGGATCGAAGTCCGGCGTCGGGTTGCCCACGCCCCACAGCACGGTGTCGGTCTTCGCGTCGTAGGTGCCGGTCAGCCACGCCGAGGCGCCACCGGTCTTCCACGAATCGTTGGCCCAGGTCTTGGCCTGGGGATGGTCGGCGCTCGTTGGCCGCGTCTTGGTTTCCCAGATCACCTCGCCGTTCGCCGGGTTCAGAGCGGTGATGCGCCCGACGTTGCCGCCGACGTCACCGCCCGAGTTGCCAACGATGACCATGCCCTTGGCGACCAGCGGCATCGAGGTGTAGATCTCGCCCGTCTTGTAGTCGCCCATCTTCTTTTCCCAGACCACCGCGCCGGTCGTGCTGTTCAGCGCGACGACATGGGTGTCGAGGGTGGCCATGAAGACCATGTCCTTGTACAGCGCAACGCCGCGGTTCACCGCATCGCAGCACAGCTTGGGGCCGAGGTCACCGGGCAGCGAGCGCTCGTACTTCCACAGCATCTTGCCGGTGACGCCGTCGAGCGCGAAAACCTTGTTCTGGCTGGCCGTCACGAACACGCGGCCGTTGATCACCGTGGTCTGGCTGTCCTGCGCCTCGTTGACACCGAAAGAGAGGTTCCACTTCGGCACCAGCTTCTTCACGTTCTCGGTGGTGATCTGCGTGAGCGCGCTGAAGCGCGTGTTCTGGTAGTCCTTGCCGTAGTGCAGCCAGTTGTTGGCATCCTTGTCGGCGTGCATCAGCATGTCGTCGCTGACGTAGTTCGGCCGCCACTTGAAGGTGTTCTCGAGCACGTTGACACCAAGTGGCGGTTCCGGGTCTTCAGCACGACAGACCGAGGTGAGCAACAGGCCGAGGCCGATACAGGCCACGAGCGGGCGCAGTTGCAAAGCGGCTGGGCGATGGAATGGGGACATGAGCAATCTCCTTGATGACGCACACATCGTCGCGCTTTCGCAAACGATGTACTGGCACACAAAAGAACGCCCTCCAGTTGCTTTGACGGAAGCTGGAGGGCGTCAATCCACCGCGGGGGTGGTGTGTGGAGAACGGTTAGAACGTGTGGTTGATACCGACGTTCAGGAAGGTGGTGGTCGCATTCGGCTTGAAGCTGCCGTCGGCGACGATGCTGGTCTTCAGGCCTTCAATCCCGGTGGCGCCACTGGAAGCGTCAACGATGGCCACCTGCGTGTAGATCGTCGTGCGCTTCGACAGGAACAGGTCATTGCTGATGACGATGTTCTTGGTGTGGTTGGAATGATGCTTCTCGTCCTTGTTGTCGTAATAGGCCAGCGTGGCGCTGTTCGACGGGCTCCACTTCCAGTCGACGCCGCCGCTGATGCCATTGACCTTGCTGGTGCCGTCGCCATTGGCGGCCTTGTTCTCGCCGCGCATGTAGTTGACCTTGAAGGTGAAGTCACCAAACGGAACGGCGCCACCGAGGCCGTACTGCTTGATGATGTCTTCGCCGGTGACCTTGTCCTTCATCTCCTGGAACGATGCCGAAAGCGTGACCGGGCCGTTGTACGTGCCACCGAGCGCGAACGTGTTGCCATGCGAGATCTTTCCGGCCTGCTCGCCGAACGCGTACAGCACGCCGACGGTCACCGGACCGAAGGTGTTGCGGTACTGGACCGCGTTGCTCATGAAGATGCCCACGTCGTTGGTGTTGCCCGCGGCACCCGCACCGGCGAAGGCGTCCAGCTGGTTGTAGGCCCAGGCGTACAGGTTCGAGAACTGTTCCTTGAAGGCGCGTGGCTCGGTGCCGATGTGCGCCAGCAGTGCCGGACCGTACTGGCGACCCAGGATCACCGTGCCCCAGTCACTGGACAGGCCGACGTTGGCCTGCCGACGGAAGAGGATGGTGCCTGTCTGGTTTGAGTCGCCCGTGCCGTGAATGTGGCCGTTGTCGGTATCGAAGTGCGATTCGAGGTTGAAGAACGCCTTCAGCCCACCACCCAGGTCTTCCGTGCCCTTGAAGCCCCAGACGCTCTGGCGCAGTCCGCTGGTTTCGAGGCGTGTGTTGCTCTTGTTGCTGGTGCCGGTCTTGCTCTGCGTCAGGATACCTGCGTCGATGATGCCGAAGACCTGCACGCTGGACTGCGCAGAGGCCAGGCCGGCGCTTGCCATGAACCCTGCGAGCACGAGCAGTCGCCCCGCGGCTGCAGGCGTGCGATTGAAGAATTGGTGACCCATGTTGTCTCCTTCTCATTGGGTTGAGTTTGTTTTGCGCGACACCCGGGCGGTGTCCGCCAGAGCCGAGACCCCCCGTTTTCGAATGATCTCGACTGCATGTGACCGCACCATCCATGCCATGCGACCGAAAGGGCGCCTCAAGTGATCACGCCCTGCGTGGCCCCTCGATCGGGTCGCACAAAATGAGTCAGTCGATGCGACAACTGTCGCGCGACTGATGTGTAGAGGGCGACAAATGACACCGCTTCATCCGTGGTAACCCGTGTGATTTCGGGGGTCCTCAACGCGTTAATCGATGGCATGAATGCTGCGCTAGATTCCATGCGGGACCGACCACACGCTGTGCGCGTCCGCAACAAAACAACCTGAAGGAGACGGCAATGAATCAAACGACGTACCGCAGAGTTCCCCTGCTCACATTGATCACCTGTGCGGCGCTGAGCCTGGGTTCTGTCGGCACCACCCGTGCCGCAGGCACGGGCCCGGGCTACGACGATCCGAACAACTGGCCGCAGTACCACCGCAGCTACAACGCGTGGCGCTTCAGCCCGCTGGCCCAGATCAACAAGACCAACGTGAAGAACATGCACGTGGCCTGGATCCACCAGCCGGGTGTCATCACGCACGGGCTGCAGGCCACGCCGATCGTGATCGACGGCGTGATGTACACGATCGCTGCCGACAACAACGTGTTCGCACTCGACGCCGTCACGGGCAAGACGCTGTGGCGCTACACCGCCAAGCTCGACCCGATCGTCAAGGAGATGTTCTATCAATCGGCCAGCCGCGGTGTCACCGTGGGCCGTGGCAAGGTCTACCTGGGCACGCTGGACGGCCGCATGGTCGCCCTCGACCAGAAGACCGGCAAGGAGCTCTGGTCCACCCAGCTGGTCGACCAGAAGGCCGAGTACGGCGCGGCGTTCTCGTCGCCTCCTCAGCTGGCCGGCGACACGCTGTTCGGTGGCACCACCGGCGGTGACCAGCCGATCATCGGCAAAATCTTTGCCGTGAACGCCGACACCGGCGCGCGCACCTGGACCTTCGAAGTGCCACGCGACGACCAGAAGAGCTGGCCGGGCGACAGCCGCAAGGTAGGCGGCGGATCGGCCTGGCTGCCGGGT